>CAMDDQ010000104.1 GCA_945892765.1 Asaia bogorensis | reverse complement strand
GCCGAGCAGCACGCCGTGACCTTCGCGGCGGGCCTGGCGACGGAGGGCTACAAACCCTTCGCCGCGATCTATTCGACCTTCCTCCAGCGCGCCTACGATCAGGTCGTCCACGACGTGGCGTTGCAGCATTTGCCCGTGCGCTTCGCCATCGACCGCGCCGGCCTCGTGGGCGCGGATGGCGCCACCCATGCCGGCGCCTATGACGTGGCGTTCTTGGCCTGCCTGCCCGGTTTCGTGGTGATGGCCGCCGCCGACGAGGCCGAACTGATGCACATGACCGCGACCGCCGCCGCCATCGACGACCGCCCCAGCGCCTTCCGTTATCCGCGCGGCGAGGGTCTCGGCGTGGCGCTGCCCGCGCGCGGCGAGGTGCTGACGCTCGGCAAGGGCCGGGTGCTGCGCGAAGGCATGAAGGTGGCGCTGCTGTCCTTCGGCGCGCGATTGGGGGAATGCTTGAAAGCCGCCGACGACCTCGCCGCCCGCGGATTATCGACGACCGTGGCCGACGCCCGCTTCGCCAAGCCGCTCGACGAGGATTTGGTCCGCCGGCTCGCCGCCGACCACGAAGTCCTGCTCACCGTCGAGGAAGGCTCCATCGGCGGCTTCGCCGCGCAGGTGATGCAGTATCTGGCAAGCGCCGGGTTGCTGGATGCGGGCCTGAAACTCCGCCCCCTCACCCTGCCCGACCGCTTCATCGAACACGACACCCCGACCGCGCAATACGCCGATGCCGGGCTGGATGCCGCGCATATCGTCGAAGCCGCGCTCGCGGCGCTGGGGCGGGACGCGAAGCAGAGGGCGGGGCGGGCCTAGCTTCGCGTAAGCGAGTCCCCGCCGCCGCCGACATGAATGGCGTCCGCGGGCCGCCGGGTTGGCGCATTCACCAACTTACCGGTGATCGCGCCGGAACCGGGAGCATCTCGATATCGGGCAATTCCCGCGTTACCTTCGACTTCGACGGCGACGAAATCTGTGGCTCGGATTTGGAGGACTATCGCTGATGGCCGGAAAACGCTCAAATCCGCATGAAGCCGTCGCATCCCGGCTCGTTCCCGCGCGCCGAGATTTTGGACGAGCTTGGACTGTCGGTGGTTCGCGCGGCGGAAATACTCGGCGTGCGCCGGGCGACCCTTTCCGATCTTGTCAACGAAAAGGCGGCGCTGTCTCCGGAAATGGCGTTGCGCGTCGAGAAGGCTTTCGGCATGTCTATGGATGCGCTGCTGCACATGCAGGCGTGGTGCGACAGCTACGCCATGCGGCAGCGCGCGAATGAAATCAAGGTCCAGCGCCACCGCGGCGGGTGAAACCTCCCGCCCCTTACGCACCCCTCCTTGGGCCACCCCCGTAACACCTTTAACGCTGCAGCGGGGTGGGGTTTGAGAGAGATCGCCCTCACCCGGCCGCGCTCGGAAGCGCGACCGACATCTCCCCTGGGGGGCGAGGTGAGAGAGCGGCGCGTCCTGCGCCTCTCCCCCGGGGGGGTGAGGGAGCGTCTTACACCTCTCTGGCCTACGCCGGTTTCGGCCGGCGACGGACCGTTCTCTTGCCGAAAGGACGAGGCGGACCCCACACGCTCCCTCGACGCGCAACCCCGGGTCCCGCTATTGTGTTGGAGGTGGCCGGGAACAGGCTGCCGGCGACGCAAGGCGTCCACAACCGCAACAGGGAGAAAAACGTGACGGACATCGACACCAAGGAAGGCGCGCTGTCGCGGCGCGCGTTGTTCGGCGGCGCGGCCGCGCTCGGCGCGGTCGCGGCGATGGGCACGCTGCCGGCGCTGGCGCAGGCCAAGATGCAGACCTTTCTGCCGCCCGGCGTGACGCCGAAGCCCAAGGGCCCGGCCGTGTTCATGGATTACGACCAGGACGAAATCAATTACGCCTACGATCAGGCGCCATGGGCGCCGAACCAAGCCGAAATCTCCAAGCGCGGTGCCCAGCGCAGCGAAATCGCGCTCGCCCGCCTGGGCAAGCCCAAACGCCTGGCCTATGGCCCGACCGACATCGAAAAGGTCGACATCTATTCGCCGCGTCAGACCAACGCGCCGATCAATGTCTTCATCCATGGCGGGGCCTGGCGCGGGGGCAGCGCCGCCGGCGCAGCCGGACAGGCGGAATTGTTCGTCGATCACGGCGCCCATCTGGTCGCGGTCGATTTCAACAACGTCATCGAAACCAAGGGCAGCCTGCTGGTCATGGCCGACCAGGTGCGGCGGGCCATCGCCTGGACCTATAAAAACGCCGCGAGCTTCGGCGGCGACCCCAACCGCATCTATGTCTCCGGTTCGTCGTCGGGCGCCCATCTGGCCGGCGTCGCGCTGACCACGGATTGGCAGAAGGATTACGGCGTGCCGGGGAACGTCCTTAAAGGCGGCTGCTGCGCCAGCGGCATGTACGAACTCCACCCGGTCAGCCTTTCCGCCCGCGCGAGTTATGCCAATTTCGACAAGGAAACGCTGGAGCAACTCTCCTCGCTGCGCCGCCTCGACCGGCTGAACGCGCCGGTCGTGGTTTATCACGGCACCGCCGAAACGACGGAGTTCCAGCGCCAGAACCGCGACTTCGCCGCGGCGGTGAAGGCGGCGGGCAAACCGGTCGAGTTCCTGGTCGGCCAGGGCTACAACCATTTCGAGGGATTCGAGACCTATAGCAGTCCGTACGGCATTCTCGGCCGCGCGGTGCTGGAGCAGATGAAGCTGAAGACCGCCTAAGAACCGGCGCGTTTTTGCGAGCCATGACGGCCGCCGGGACACCGGCGGCCGTTTGGTTTTCGCGGCCGGCGCCCGCTTGACATGATATGTTATAATGTATCATGATATGTTATAATGTATCATTCTGAGCCGGTCTCATGAACGAACCGCGACCCGAAAACCGCGCGATGGATTTTTCCGGCGGGCCATTGGCATGGTCCTCCCGGAGGCGTTTGGCCGCCGCCGCGCTGGTGTGCGCCCTCCTCTGGCTCGCGGTCTATTGGGCCTTGGACTTTACGCCGCCGGGCGGTCCGTGATGGCGGCGGTCGCCATCGAAAACCTGACCGTGGCGTATGAACGCCGTCCCGCCATCCATCACCTGTCGGGTCGTTTCGCCGCCGGTTCCCTGACCGCGATCGTCGGCCCCAACGGCGCCGGCAAGACGACGCTGATCAAGGCCATCGCCGGGCTGTTGCCGATCGAATCGGGCAATATCGGGTTGAACGGGCTGGCCCGCGCCGACATCGCCTATTTGCAGCAACAGACCGAGATCGACCGCCGCTTTCCCATTGTCCTGCGCGACGTCGTGGGGTTCGGCCATTGGGCGGGACTCGGTGCCTTCGGCGGTTTGACCGCCTCCCACCGCGCCGCCTTGAACGCGGCCATCGCCGCGGTCGGGCTTTCGGGGTTCGAGAGCCGGCCGGTCGCCACGCTGTCCGCCGGGCAATTCCAGCGCGCCTTGTTCGCCCGCATCGTGCTCCAGGACGCCAAGCTGATCCTGCTCGACGAACCCTTTAACGGGATCGATGCGCGCACCGTCGTCGAGCTGATCGGCATCCTCCATGCGTGGCACGGGCAAGGACGCACGGTGCTGTGCGTGACCCACGATTTCGACATCGTGCGCCGCCATTTCCCGGAAACGCTGCTGCTGGCGCGGCGGCCGGTGGCCTGGGGCGCCACCGCGGTCGCGCTGACCGACGACAACCTCGCGCGCTCGCGCGGGATGGCGGAAGCTTGGGAAAGCGACGCAGCCGCCTGCGCCCCCGCTGGCATCGCCGCATGATCTGGGACTATTTGATTTCGCCCTTCGCGGAATTCGCGTTCATGCGCCGCGCGCTGGTCGGCTGCCTCGCGCTCGCGCTGGGCGGCGGACCTATCGGCGTCTTCCTCGTCGCCCGGCGGATGACGCTGATGGGCGATGCGTTGTCCCACGCCATCCTGCCGGGGGTAGCCGCCGGGTTCCTGATCGCCGGGCTGTCGATGCCGGCGATGAGCCTGGGCGGATTCGCCGCCGGGCTGGCTGTGGCGCTGGCCGCCGGCGCCATCGCCCGGTTCACGCCGCTGCGCGAGGATGCGAGTTTCGCCGCGGCCTGCCTGATGGCGCTCGCGGCCGGCGTGTTGATGGTGTCGCTGCGCGGCGGGCCGGTCGATCTGTTCCATGTGCTGTTCGGCTCGGTGCTGGCGGTGGACGACGCCGCCCTGGTCCTGATCGCCGGTATCGCGACCGCGACGCTGCTGACGCTGGCGCTGTTCTATCGGGGAATCGTCGCGGAATGTTTCGACCCCGGTTTCCTGATGGCGCTCGAAGCCCGCGGCGCGGTTTATTATTTCGTCCTCCTTGGCCTCGCCGTGGTCAATTTGGTCGCCGGGTTTCAGGCGCTGGGCTCGCTGATGGCGCTGGGCCTGATGTTGCTGCCGGCCGTGGCCTCCGGCTTCTGGGCGAACGAGGTATGGTCGCAGGCAGCGGTCGGCACCGGCCTCGCCGCGCTGGCCTCCGTTGCCGGGCTGCTGTTGTCGTTCCATGCCGACCTGCCGTCGGGACCGGCGATCGTGCTGGTCGCGGGTTTGCTTCATCTGGTGTCGGTGCTGATCGGCACGCATGGCAGCCTGCGCGCCCGTTATTTCCCCGCCGCCCACCTCCAAGCCTGAACGACGCCGATCGATGCGCCGCTCCCGATTCGTTCGCATGTGCAACATGGACTCGCAACCGAAACCGAGTCCGGCTAATTTCGCCGCGTGGGGGACAGAACGAAATACGCTTTGGCCGCGTTGGCGATCGCCGCGAGTTGCGCGACGGGATCGCTGGCGGTCGCCGCCGGGATCAATTGCGTGGAGTTCGTGCGCTCGACTTCCACGATCCTGCTCGCCGGGGACGCTTGGCGCTGGTGGGACGCGGCCAAGGGCGTATACGAACGCGGCCCGACGCCGGAACCAAACGCGGTGCTGGTCTTCAAACGGACGAACGCGATGCGCGCCGGCCATGTCGCCGTGGTCGCCTCGATCATCGACCGCGACACCGTATTGCTCAACCACGCCAACTGGGGGCCTGAGCGCGCCAGCAAGGGCCGGGTCGATGTCGGCGTGCCGGCGCGCGATTGTTCGCGGCGGCGCGACTGGTCTTCGATCTGCGTCTGGCACGACCCTTCGCAGTCCTTCGGGCGGCCCTATGCGATCAGCGGCTTCGTTTATCCGCGCGACGTGCCCGCCCCGCCGCCTCGGCCCGCGCGCAGCATCGCCGCCGCACCCCGCTGAAATCGACCGCCTTCCGCGCGCGGCAGCCGGCGCCATGCGCCGGCGGACGATGCGTTGATGGCCGCGTCCCGTTCCATTCTCGCCCTTGTGCTGGCCACCGCGCTGTCGGCGTTGGCCGCACCGGCCGCCGCGCAAATCAAGGTGGTGGCCAGCTTCAGCATCCTCGCCGACATGGCCGCTCGCGTTGGCGGGGACCGGGTTGTGATCGCGACACTTGTGGGCGCGGACACCGACGGCCATTCCTATGAACCCAAACCGGCCGATCTCAGGATCATCGCCTCTGCCGATCTGGTCGTGGCGAACGGGCTGGGCTTCGAGCCGTGGCTCGACCGGCTGATCCGCGCTTCCGGCTACGCCGGGACGGTGGTCGCCGCGAGCGAAGGCGCCAAACTCCGGAGGCTGGGAAACGCGGCGGATCGCGGCGCCCGGCGCGACGCCCAAACCCTGCCCGATCCCCATGCCTGGCAGGATTTGGCCAATGCCCGTATTTATGTCGGTAACATCGCCGCGGCGCTGACGCGGGCCGATCCCGCCGGCGCGGGCGATTACGCCGCCGCCGCCGCCGCCTATCGGGCCGAGATCACCAATCTCGATGCCTGGGTGCGGCGTGAAATCGCGGCGGTGCCGCCGAACAAACGCAACGTCATCTCCAGCCATGATGCCTTCGGTTATTTCGCTGAGGCTTATGGCGTGAATTTCCTGTCGCCCGCCGGTTTGAGCACGGCGCGCGAACCCTCCGCCCGCGAGGTCGCCAACCTGATCCGGCAAATCCGGCGCGATGGCGTCCGCGCGTTGTTCGTCGAGAACATCGCCGATGGCGGCTTGACCGCGCGGGTGATCGCCGAGGCCGGCGGCACGATCGGCGGCGCGCTTTATGCCGACGCGTTGAGCGGGCCCAACGGCCCGGCCCCGACGTTCCTCGGTATGGTCCACCACAACACGACCGCTCTGGTGCGCGCGATGGCCCGGAATTAGCCCCTTTCCAGCGCGCTTGACATCGCGACCGAGGCAAATGACTTTCCGCGCCAGGTCGGGATAGACTGACGTAACCGTCGTGGGAGCCATGAACATGTCGCTTCGCCTGCTTGCCGGTCTTGCCGTGTTTGCCGCCGCTTCGCCGAGTCTCGCCCAACCCGCGAATTTTCCGTCCCTCTCGGGCGAAGTAACCGTCGATGTCATCGACGATTTTACCTATCGTTCGCGGAATTCGGCGCGGGAGCAGAACGATCTGTTCACCAAGAGTGTCCTGGCGCTCGACCTGCGGTTCACTCCCTTGTGGTCGATCGAGACGGTGGCCAAGCTGGAGCCCGTCAAAGGCCCGACCGGCGAAAACCGCGTCTTCGGCGGACATGGCGCCTGGATCGAGGAACTGTTCGTCAATTTCGGGACCGAGGATGCCGCGGCCTATGTCGGCAAGTTCAACCCTTCCTTCGGCATCGGCTGGAACCAGCTTCCCGAGGTCTATGGCAAGGACTTCGCCGCCGACTATGAGATCAAGGAAAAGATCGGGGCCGGCGGGGTCTATGTTTTCGACGGCGACGCTTATGGCAAACACCGGCTCTCGGCGTCGGTCTTTTTCGGCGACGACACCGGTCTCAGCAATTCCGCGATCAACCGTCCGACCGTGGGGGCCAATTCGACGCTGCGCGCGGGCCGTTCGCGCAAGGTCGATGGCGGCATCTCCAATTCCGAAAGCCTGAGTTCCTTC
>CAMDDQ010000103.1 GCA_945892765.1 Asaia bogorensis | reverse complement strand
ACTTCCGGCGCGTGGTTAGCTCCTCAGGCCTTGACCCGCTCGATCAGCGCCTGGGCGGCGGCCGGGGCGCGCGTCTTGGCGCCGGCGATCATGTAGATGAAAACCGGACGTTTGGCTTTGGCCGCCGCTTTCTTGTCGATGCGGTTCAGATCGTCGGGCGTGCCGCCGGTTGCCCACAGCCGGGCGCGTTTGGCCCAAAGGTCGAGATCGGCGGTGGAATAACCTGTTTCGATCTCCTCGACACTCCGTTGCAGCCGTCCGTAAACGAAATCCGAGGTTACATCGGCGACCATCGGATAATCGTCGGAATCGGCATGGACGACGGCGACATTGTGCGCCCGCAGCAGGGCGATGAAATCCGGGACGAGGAAACTTTCGTGCCGAACCTCGAGCACATGCATCAAGGCCCGGCCGTTCGCCGCACGCGGGAGCAGCCTAAGGAAACCGGCCAATCCTCCCGGTCGAATTTCTTGAAGGGCGCCAATTGCCACAACACCGGCCCCAGTTTCTCGCGCAGTGCGAGAACGCCGCTCTTGAAGAACCAATCGATTTTCTCGCCCGCCTCGGCGAGTTTGCGGCTGTTGACGATGGCGCGATGCCCCTTCACCGAAAAGACGAAG
This sequence comes from Asaia bogorensis, assembly GCA_945892765.1. Lineage (GTDB taxonomy): Bacteria > Pseudomonadota > Alphaproteobacteria > CACIAM-22H2 > CACIAM-22H2 > SHVT01. The sequence goes on along the minus strand of CAMDDQ010000103.1, from coordinate 6,569 downwards.
TCATCGGGCGTCTCGTCGCGCCATTTCTTGAAACTCGCCGCCGATTGCGCGCGATAGAAAGTGCCGTTGATCTCGATCGTCGTCAGGCGGCGGCTGGCATAGCGGAGTTCTTCCACGTGTTTCAGCCCATCGGGGTAGAAACTCCCGCGCCAGAGTTCATAGGTCCAACCGCCAATGCCGACCCGGATCATGGTGCGATTCTAGTCCTTGGGGTTCGTCCGGGCGAGCAGCCCGGCGAACTGGTCCGTGAACTTCTGCAGGAAGCCGCGCGTGCCTTCATCGGTAACGGTGCCGCTGTCGTCGACCAGCCCGGGCTTGAAGGTGACATAGGATTCGCCGCCCATCACGAGCACGCCTAAAATGCCAAGAATCTGCCGCAGATGTTGTTGCGCCAAGGCCGTGCCAAGGGCGCCCGGCGACGTGCCGCTCATGGCCGCGATCTTGCCGGCGAAGGAATTCTTGCCATGGGGGCGGGAGCCCCAGTCGATCGCATTCTTCAAAAGAGCGGGGATCGACCGGTTGTGTTCCGGCGTGACGAAGAGCAGTCCGTCGGCCCGTTCGATCTCCGATTTCATCCGCGCGACCGCCGGTGGGATGGGGTCCTGCACATCCTGGTTATAGATCGGCAGGTCGTCGATGCGGATCGTCGTGAACGCGAATTTCGCTTCGCCGCTTTTTTCGCCAGCGCCTTGCCGAGTTTTCCATTGAGCGAGTCGCGCCGCGCGCTGCCCACGATAAGTCCGATGCTGTGTTTGACCATTCGACGATCCCTTTCGGTTGTCTTTCCCGGGGAAGGCTATACCGTGGGTGTTTTCAAGCAAGAAGGTACTCAAGCGATACCGAGTATCCCCGGCCCTAAGCGGCTCGGGCATTGCGACCGCGATCGTTGACCTCCAGAATTCACGCCCCATGCCCGCACCCCCACTCGTCGCGCTGAAAGCTGCGCTTGTCACCTTTGGTGGCAGGCCGACGTTCCAAGGCGTATCGGTCGGACTCGCCCGCGGCGAGCGCGTCTGCCTGGTCGGCCGCAACGGCGGCGGCAAATCGACGTTGCTCAAGGCGCTGTCGGGCATCATCCAACTCGATGCGGGCGAACGCTTCGCCCAACCCGGCGCGCGCGTCGCCTATATGCCGCAGGAACCGATCTTCGATGCCGCGCAAAAGGCCGACGATTTCGTGGCGCAGGCGCTGGCGAAAATCACCGGTGGCGAGGGGCCGCGCCATAAAATCCAGGCCGCGCTGGATGAGGCCGGGATTCCCGGCGATCGCCGTCTCGGCGAACTTTCAGGGGGCGAGAGGCGGAGGGTCAGCCTGGCCGCGGCGATGGTTGGCGATCCCGACATCCTGCTCCTCGACGAGCCAACCAATCATCTCGACATCGCCGCCGTCGAGTCCCTGGAAGAGCGGCTCGACGCCCACGCCGCCGGGCTGCTGATCATCAGCCATGACCGCACCTTTCTGAAACGCCTGTCGCGCCGCACATTGTGGCTCGACCGCGGAGCCTTGCGCGAACATGACCGCGGTTATGAGGACTATGAGGCCTGGTCGGAGGCGGTGTTGGCGGCCGAAGCGGCCGAGAACGCCCGCGCCGACAAACGCATCGACAGCGAAACCCTGTGGCTGCGCCAGGGCATCTCCGCGCGGCGCCGCCGCAATCAGGGGCGCTTGCACAGGCTGTTCGACCTGCGCGACCAACGCGCCCAGCGCCAGAGCCTCCGCCTGGCCAAACTCGGCACAGTCGGCGCCGAGTCCGGCGGTCGCCTCGTGTCCGAACTCGAAAATGTCGCCAAGTCCTTTGCCGGCGAGTCCGGTCCCAAGACCATCCTGAAGGGTTTTTCCACACGGATCGTGCGCGGCGACCGCGTCGGCGTGATCGGCGCCAACGGCGTCGGAAAATCCACCTTGCTCGGCATCATCATCGGATCGGTCGCGCCCGATGGCGGCACGGTACGGCGCGGTACGAATCTCCAAGTCGCTTTTTTCGATCAGCGCCGCGCGAGTCTCGATCCCGAACTGTCGCTGTGGCAGACGCTGGCCGGGAAGGGCGACACCGTCGTTGTTCAGGGCCGGCAGCGTCATGTCGCGTCGTATCTCAAGGATTTCCTGTTCGACGATGCGCAATTCCGGGCCAAGGTCTCGACATTGTCGGGCGGCGAGCGCAACCGCCTTCTGCTCGCCCAGGTGCTCGCCAAGCCGTCGAATTTGCTGGTGCTCGACGAACCCACCAACGATCTCGATATCGAAACCCTCGATCTTCTGGAAGAAGTGCTCGCCGATTATGACGGCACGCTGCTGCTGGTCAGCCATGATCGCGATTTCCTCGATCGCCTGGTTACCAGTGTCATCGCCATGGAAGGCGACGGCGTTGTCGATGAATATGTCGGGGGCTACGCCGACTATCTGCGGCAGCGCCGCCCGCGCGCCGCCACGGTCCCGCCCAAGCGGGTGGCCCGGCCGACGGCAACGCCGCGCGAACCGGCTTCTGAGTCGCGGCTCACCTGGAAGGAACAGCGCGCGCTTGAGACGTTGCCGCAACTGATCGCGGGGCTTGAGGGCGAAAAATTGGCCGTCGAAAAGGCGCTGGCCGATGCCGGATTCTATGCGCGCGATCGCGCCGGCTTCGAGGCCGCATCGAGGCGCCACGGCGAAATCCTGGCTTCGCTGACCGAGGCGGAGGAAAGATGGCTTCTCCTCGCCGAGCGCGCCGAGCAGTCGAAAAAAGTGCAGGGACGATGAGCAAGGCTTTCGTCAAGGAAGGCGCCGAACCCGAAGACGACGCCGCCGAGCCGCCGGCGGCGTTGCCCGCGGGTGTGAAAAACTACATCACGCCCGAAGGCTTCAAACGCCTGCAGGACGAACAACGCAATCTGGTCAGGGTCGAGCGGCCGAAGGTCGTCGAAACCGTGGCCTGGGCGGCGGGCAATGGTGACCGCTCCGAGAACGGCGACTACATCTATGGCAAGAAGCGGCTTCGTGAAATCGACCGCCGCATCCGTTTCCTGACCAAACGCATGGAGATCGCGCAGGTCGTCGATCCGGCGCAGCAGAAGAACCGCGAGCGCGTATTTTTCGGCGCCACCGTCACCTACACCAGTAACGCCGGCGTGGAGAATACCGTCACCATTGTCGGCATCGACGAGGCTGATCTCGATAAGGGCCGCGTGAGCTGGCAATCGCCGATCGCGCGGGCGCTGATGGAGGCGGAGGCGGGCGACACCGTCGAACTGCGCTCCCCCGGCGGCCTCGAGACGCTCGAGGTTCTCTCGATCCGCTACTAGAGCCCCGCGCCCCCCTTGTGGTCTGGAAAATTCGAGGAAAGAACAATATCATAGCCGCCGAGTCACGGATTGCTCTTGTTATGTTGGTAAGGTTGATCGACAATCGCAACCTCAACTTAATCACCAGGGAGGGAGGCAAACGATGATCACCCTTAACGTGAATGGGAAAAACTACAACGTCGATGTCACGCCCGACACGCCGTTGCTGTGGACCTTGCGCGACAACATGGGCATGACCGGCACGAAATATGGCTGCGGCATTTCCGAATGCGGCGCCTGCACGGTTCATGTCAATGGCCAAGCGAAGCGCTCCTGCGTCACCCCGGCCGGCTCGGTCGTCGGCGCGCAGATCACCACCATCGAAGGCCTGTCCGCCGATAGCAGCCACCCGGTCCAAAAGGCGTGGATCGAGCTTGACGTACCGCAATGCGGTTACTGCCAATCGGGGATGATCATGGCGACGGCGGCGCTGTTGGCGCGCAAGCCAAAGCCGACCGATGCCGACATCGACAAGACCATCACCAACATCTGCCGTTGCGGGACGTATCAGCGCATCCGCGCCGCGATCCATCTCGCCGCGAAGAATACCAAGGCATAAGGGGGGACATTCACATGACCAGTAGATTGAACGTGAATCGCCGTCAGTTCGTCATCACGACATCGGCGGCGGGCGGGGGCATGGCGATCGGCCTACGTTTTCCTGGAGCCGTGAATCCCGCGCTCGCGGCACCGGGCGATGCCGAAATCAATGCCTGGGTCGTGGTCAACGCCGATGACACCATCATCCTGCGGATCCCAGTCACCGACCAGGGCAACGGCGCCTCGACCGGCGTCGCCCAAATGGTGTGCGAGGAACTGTCCTGTGCGTGGGACAAGGTTCGCATCGAGTTCGCGGACATCAAGCGGCACTACGCTCAAAATCGCGTGTATCAGCAATTCAGCCAGCGCGCTTCGGGTTTTCGCTCAACGGCGCAGAAAATGGGCGCCATCGCCCGCGAGCAACTGAAGCTGGCGGCGGCGCAGCAATGGAACGTCCCGGTCGAACAGGTCGAGGCCAATGCCGGCATTCTCACGCACAGGCCCACCAATCGTACCTTGCGCTTCGGCGAGATGGCGGCGAAGGCGGCGACGCTGAAGCTGGACAAGGAGCCGGCGATCAAGCCGGCGGATCAATGGACCTTCGCCGGCAAGGTCGCGGTTCCGAAGGCGACGACCCGGCTGGTCGTTAATGGCAGCGCCAAGTTCGGGGTGGACGTCCGCCTGCCCAACATGTTGTACGCCGCGGTCAAACAATCGCCGGTTCACGGCGGCAAGGTGAAGAGCTTCGACTTCAATGCCATCAAGGACCGACCCGGCGTGCGCGCGGCCATGAAGGTCGACGCAACGCCGGACCCGTCGAAGCTTCCCGACCCCGGAAGTGCCCTGATGGCCACCGTGGTGGTCGTCGCCGATACTTATTGGCAGGCGAAGAGCGCGTTGGAGGTCCTGCCCATCGAATGGGATGACGGAGCGGGGGCGAAATTCGCCAACACCGACGCCTTTTACAAGCCGTATTACGACGCCCTGGAAAAGCCGAGCGACATCACCGTCCGTTCTCAGGGTGATGCCGCGAATGCCTTGAAATCCGCCAGCCGCATCATCGAAGGCGTGTACATGACGCCGCTCCAGGACCACCATTTGATGGAGCCGATGAACGCCACGGCCCAGGTGACGGCGGATCGTGTCGATGTATGGGCGCCGACCCCCAGCGCCGAAACCGCGCTGGCCGTCGCCGTGCATGAAGGCGGCCTGACGCGTGAAAAGACCAATCTTCACGAGACGTTGATGGGCGGGTCGTTCGGCCGGCGCAACGCGGCCGGCGAAGTCCGCCTAGCCGTCGCCGTCGCCAAGCAGCTTCAAGGCCCATTGGCGGGGCGTCCGGTGATGACGTTGTGGAGCCGCGAGGAGACCACCCGTCAGGGCCGTTACCGCCCGATCAACATGGTCAAGATGCAGGGAGCCATCGGCGCCGACGGCATGCCCACGGCGCTGTTCATGCGCGCCGCGAGCGTGGCGCGCAACCGGTGGGTCGGGGCGCCGCTTGAAAAGGTGGAAAAGGGCGAGGCCGACAGCGGCGCCATTCGCGCGCTGGTCGACGCGCCCTATTGGACCACGATCCCCAACGTGAAGCTCGAGTACAACGAGGTGGAGAACCACGTCCTGCTCGGTCCGTGGCGCTCGCCGGGCTGGAACAGCAACATCTTCTTCCTCGAATCCTTCATCGACGAACTCGCCCATGCCGCGAAGATCGATGAAATGGAGTACCGGCGGAAGCTGCTCGCCAAATGGCCCGATCCGGGTTGGCTGAAATGCCTCAACGAATGCACGACGAAGGCGGGGTGGGGCAAACAGTTGCCCAAAGGCACGGCCCAAGGCTTCGGCATCGGCTCGTGGAGCACAACCGCGCCCGGCCAGGGGACCATCGTCGCCAATGTAGCCACCGTCTCGCTGAGCCAAGGCGGTCAGTTGAAGGTCGAGCAAGTCGATGTCGCCTTCGACACCGGCTCCATCATCAACCTGAGCGAAGTGTTGAGCAACGCCCAGGCCGGCGTCGTCTGGGGGCTGACGGAGACGCTCTACCACGAACTCAACATCCGCAACGGACGTATCGTCGAAGGCAATTTCGACGATGCCCCGATGGTACGGATCGACGAGGCGCCCGTGGTTAACGTCCATCTCGGCGGTCTGACCGGCGGGACCAAATTCACCGGTCTATCGGAAGCGATGAGCGGTCCGATCCAATCAGCCGTCACCAACGCAATCTTCAAGATCACCGGCAGGCGTATCCGCAGCCTGCCCTTGAAGAACCACGATTTAAGCTGGTCGTAGCCACCGGTCCCGGCGATGGGGGCGGCCAGACGCGGGCCGCCCTCGTCTTTTCAGCCAACGAGATCACCCCCGCCACCGTTCTGCCCCGCCATCGATGCCCCTGATGACAGAGGCCCTTCCGCCATGCTAAACCCAACCAATCAAAAACGCGTCAAAATGTCGCGTGCTGACAGGAGGAGGAAACGATGACTGACACCTTGGAAATGAATCGGCGTCAATTCGCCGTAACGACCGCTGCCGTGGGTGGCGGCATGGTTCTTGGCCTTAACCTGACGGGCGGCGTCGCCAACGCGGCCAATGCGGTGATGCCCGAGCCGTGGATGTCGCCCCCGGGCAATGTCGGCGCGGAAATCAACGCCTGGATCGTGATCGCGCCCGACGACACCATCACCATTCGCGTCGCTCAAAACGAAATCGGCACCG
>CAMDDQ010000102.1 GCA_945892765.1 Asaia bogorensis | reverse complement strand
ATGCGATGCCTCGATCTGGCCCCAGGCCTCGTCTGAAGTGTGGCGATCCAGGCCCGGAAGCACGACACGTCCATGTTTTAGCCCCCCGATCACCGCGAGAAGCTCCGCCGTCGCCGGGATGCTAGCCGTGGACCCGGCGGCGATCACCGGTGTCTGCGGCGGAACCTGGCGCCATGCCTCCGCGAGCCCGGCAAGCGACCGGTTGCGGCGCTCGGCCGGATCGGCGCAACCCTCTTCAGCCAGGACCGCCGGCCAATGGCGGGTCACGATCTGAAGGAACTCAAGTGTCTTTCGCCAATGTTCGGCGTAATCGCCGGGCACCAGATCGGCCAAACCGTCGAAGGACAGACCCTCCGTCTCCACCTGATCGAGAAGCCGGGCCAATTCGCCGGCGAGTGCAACTGCCTGATCGGCGGGAACGACTGGCCGGCCGTAGGAAAAACCCATGACCAACCGCGCGATGAGCAACTGGCGGCGCAGGTCTGAAATAGCCGGAATGTCGTCGGCGACGAAGTCAATCTCTTCGTTGCCGAGGTCGAGATCGTCCACATCGACATCGCCGAGCGCGAACATGCGCGGCAACAGGACCGGGCGGGCGGCCTGGCGCAGGAAGGCCTCACGCAGGCTGCGCGCGCCGCGACGTGTCGGCAGGAGAATCGTGTAGCGGCTGAGTGCCGCCGGGTCGACCCCAGCCTCCGTCAACAGAGTGGACGCCAACGCATCGACGAAGGGCGCGCCGGGCGGGATCGTAAAGACGGCCGGCACTTAAACTAGGCCTCGGATGCGCGGGTGTCGGCCCAGCTTTCGCGCGAGCGTAGCCAGCTTTCGGTCTCCGCGTGCGCCGCCATGGTCCCGACGTGGAACCAGACGCCGTCATGGCGGATGCCATAGAGCCGCCCGGCCGCTTGAGCGCGGTCGAACAGGACATTGAGAGAAAAGCCGCCGGCGGGAGCGCCTTCGAAAAGACGGGGATGGACGAGTACCACACCGGCGTAAACGAACGGCGCGATCTCGCGGTCGCGCCGTCGCCGCAATACGCCCGCAGGGCTGAGGAAGTAGTCCCCCTTCCCCTCATAACCAAAAGCCGAACTGGCGGCGTGCATGAGGAGAAGCCCATCCATCGTCCGGCCGTTCCAGGCATCGGCCACCCGGCGCACCGCCGGGACGCGGCCATTGAGCAACAGCACGTCGCCGTTTGCGACAAAAAACGGCGCCGCCCCGAGTAGCGGCAGCGCCTTCGCCACGCCGCCCCCGGTCTCCAGCGGCTCGGTCTCTCGGGAGAATTGGATCGCGGGGCGACGACGGCCCACCAGATGGTGTTCGATCTGGTCTCCGCAATAATGAAGATTGACGACGGCGGTCTCCACGCCGGCCTCGTCGAGGCGGTCGAGGACATGGTCGATCAAGGCACGGCCGCCGACTTCGACCAAAGGTTTCGGCCGCGAATCAGTCAGCGGCCGGAGGCGTTCGCCGCGGCCTGCCGCCAGAACCATGGCCCGATGCGGCGTCGTCATGGCTTAGCCGACGCCGGGCGGCCGCGATCTGCCGGTGGGATATGCCGATCCATCCAATCCTTCACTGGCGCCAAGGCTGGGTGGCGTAGGTCTCGTTCGATCAGCGACCATACACGGGGGAGATGGTCGAGATAGTGCGGTTTGCCGTCGCGGACGCAGAGCCGCGTGAAGATGCCGACGATTTTGCAGCCCCGTTGGCCGCCCAGGATCGAATAGGCGGCGGCGAAGGCATCGCCGTCGAGATCCGGAAACGCGTCGAGATATCGCGCACGGAGCGCGGCCGCCAACGCCGGCGCCACATCGCGGCGCGCATCCTCCAGAAGCGACACGAGATCATAGGCCGTCGGGCCGATCACCGCGTCCTGAAAATCGAGCAAGCCGCAGGCGGCGAGGCCGTCGCGTCTGGGCACACGCATGAGATTGTCGACATGGTAGTCGCGAAGCACCAGGGTCGGGGGTACCAGCCGCGTCGCCGGCAAGGCCTCTCGCCACAGTTGAAGATAGTCACGGCGATGTGCGGCGGATGGCGCGCTGCCATGGATCGCTGGCCAATACCAATCGACCAACAAAGCGGCCTCGGCGAGAAGACGGTCGTCGTCATAGGCCGGCAATTCGATTCGCCGCGCCGCCGGATTGCGGTGAAGATCGATCAGCAGGTCGACCGCGAGATCGTAGAGCGGGCGTTCGGCTTCGCCCTGGGCAAGCAGGCGCGTAAACGTGTCGTCCCCGAAATCCTCGATGAGCAACAGCCCGTTTTCGGGGTCCGCCGCGAAAACGCTCGGCGCGCTATAACCCAGACCCGTGAGGTGGCCCGCAATCGTCATGAAGGGCCGCACGTCTTCCTTCGGCGGCGGTGCATCCATCAGCATCGCCCGGCGTTCGCCGTCCCGAAGGCGAATATAGCGGCGGAAGGACGCATCGCCGGGCAAGGCCGAACGGGTGGCGTTCGTCCACCCGGCATCGCCAAGGAAAGCCTCGATCACCGCCCGCCGATCAATGCCCTCAGGCATGCGTCGACAAATCCCGGGCAATGGCCTGAAGGCGTTCGGCCCAGCAGCCATGACCCAGCAGGCTGGCGCGGCGCAAATCCGGTTCCCGGCCGAATGTCAGTTGGATATCGAGACGATCCCGTGGCAACAATCCACCCAGTCTTTCCGGCCATTCGACGAGGACGATGCCATCGGCCAAAGCATCCTCGAACCCAAGTTCAAACGCATCACCCGGTTTTTCGATGCGATACAAATCGAAATGCCAGACCGGGATCTCGGGAAGGTCGTAGACCTGGGCCAGGGTAAAGGTAGGGCTTGGCACGTCTTCATCGGCGGCGCCACGCGCCTGTATGAAAAACCGCGCGAACGCCGTCTTGCCAGCACCGAGCCCGCCGATCAGCCCGAAAAAATCGCCGCGCCGGGCCTGGCCAGCAAGTGCCGCCGCGAGCGCACCGGTCGCGGCAAGGTCGGGCAGATCAACCACGGTCGCGCCAGGGGCGGGGAACACCATTGTCGCTTGGTTTTAGTCCTCCCTCGTCCCCGCTTCAATCGCGGGTGCGTCGCTCAACGGGTTCCATCTGGGCGCAGCCCGCAGACACGAGGCGACGGGGCTTGCCCAACCACCACAGGATTGTCCTCACGCGCGAGCGGGTTTGTACGTTGGGATTAAGCCCAATTTAATCGCGGCTTAAGCGATGTTGAGAAATTTCTGAAGGCGTCCAAGTTCTTCATCGAGTGCACGCTTGAACGCCGCCTCACGCGGCGCCTTGCCGGTCACATAGCCCAATTCCGCTTGCAATCGGTTGTCGATGACCGAGAGATTCCCCCAACCAATTACGGCGCTGCGCCAAAGAAGCGGCAACGCATAGTATCCACGCACTCGCTTAACGGCTGGAGTATAGGCCTCGAAGCGGTAACTCCAACGCCACAATATCTCGAAGCGTCGACGGTCCCAGACTATCGGATCGAACGGCGCCAGCAAGCGCGCCTCGTCTCCGGCGGCGGCATTTGACTTCCACCCTGCCGAGCGCGGGCTCTCACCTGCTGGCCAAAACCAACGAACGCCATCGACGTCGGCAGAGGGCAGTCTGGAGCGCGCACGTCCGAGGGCCGCGCGGCATTGATTGGCCCATTGCGGCGCACCGCCGCGGAGCCGACTCACAAGTGCCGCCAGGGATCGTTCCGGCAAAGGCGCATATTTTTGCACAATGACGTCTACGAGCCTGTCCAACGCCTTTTGAATGTCGGCCGGGGGCGGCGTGGCCTCGCGCGCTGCGTAGAGGCGGGTGCCGCCTGCACGAGCTGCAATGCGCACGAGGCCACGATAGTGCATTTCAACCAGCAACTGCGTACTGGCGTTGGTTGAACCGCCGAACCAATTGCGCACCTTTCCGTGCTGGAAATGCGCATCCACCTCACGAGGGTGCACTGCGCCGTGGGCACGCACGAACTCAAGCACTGCGGTGGCTTCGTCCTCACGCGATCTCGGCCACGTCGTGCGCGGCGTGCGGGGGTGCATGAGCGCATGCGTATCGCGGGGTAGGAACCCGTAATTGACGAAGAAGTCTTCTTCGATCGCGAGTTGGGGGTAGCGGCGCTCAAGGTCACCCGCACGATAGCCACGCACGCGATGCCGCAATGTGAGGTCTTGGGCACGCGCGGGGGAGCGAATTGCATCGGCCTGAACAAAGCCCAGGCGGTCTATTGCGCGCCCCAATGTCGTCGGCGCGAACAGCGTTCGCGCCACAGCGTATCGGCGAACCTCTGCGAGTGTGAGCGGAAGCTGATTCATCGCGCAACTAGTCTAGTTGAATACGGCGCTCGGCGCCGTATTCTATCGAACGCGAATCGCCCCGCCATCGAAGACCGAGCACCCTCCCGGAGAACCAATGTCATCCGAACACCGTACCGATGTCGCCGTCGTCGGCGCCGGCCCCGTCGGACTCTTCACGATATTCGAATGCGGCATGCTCGACCTGCGCTGCCACGTCATCGACGCGCTCGACATGCCGGGCGGGCAATGCGCGGCGCTTTACCCGGAAAAGCCGATCTACGATATCCCCGGCTACCCGAAAATCGCGGCGCAGGAATTGATCTCCCAACTCGATCGCCAGGCCGAGCCGTTCAAGCCCGTCTATCATTTTGGACAACGCGTGGACTCCCTGAAGGCCGAGGGCGGCGGCTTCACACTCGTCACCTCGCTTGGCACGCGTATCGAGGCCAAGGCCGTGGTCATCGCCGCCGGTGTCGGCGCCTTCGGTCCGAATCGGCCGCCCCTGAAGGGGATCGAGGAATTCGAAGGCAAGGGCGTTTTCTATCTGGTCCGCCGGCGTGAGGATTTCCGCGGCAAACGGGTGGTGATCGCCGGCGGGGGCGATTCCGCGGTGGATTGGGCCCTATCACTCGCCGAGCTGACCGATCGGCTCTATGTCGTCCACCGCCGCGACAAGTTCCGTGCCGCGCCCGACAGCGAACGAAGGCTAAAGCAACTCGCCGCCGATGGCCGGTTGGAGCTTGTCATTCCCTATCAGCTCGCGGCTCTGGGCGGGAAAGACGGCCGTCTTTCGACCGTGGTCGTCAAAACGCTGGACGGCGCGGAACGGGTGCTTGAGGCCGATGCCCTGCTTGCCTTCTTCGGCCTCGCCATGTCGCTAGGGCCGATCGCCGATTGGGGGCTGGCACTTGAACGCAGCCATTTGACCGTCGATCCCGCAACCTTGGCGACCAGCGCTAAGGGCATCTATGCCGTAGGCGACATCGTTGCCTATCCTGGTAAGCTCAAGCTGATATTGACTGGCTTTGCGGAAGCGGCCGCGGCCGCTCACGCCATCCAAGCCTTCATTCGGCCCGACAAACCTCTCCACTTTGAATATTCGACGACGCGGGGCGTGCCTGGCGTCGCCTGAACGTGCGGACGGTCTAACGGCGTCGCGGCGCCGTCGGGATCGTGCAGACAACACTGGTGCCGCGGCCGGGTTCGGATTCGAGCGTGACTCTGCCGCCGTGGAGTTCGATTAAACTCTTGACCAGGGCAAGGCCGAGACCGGCGCCCGATTGACCCGGTTTCAGATTGTTTCGGCATTCGAATTTGCCGAATACACGTTGCTGGTCCTCTGCCGGAATACCGGACCCGGTATCGGCCACCGACAGGACAATCTCGGAGGCGTCGCGATGACCGGACAAGGTGATCGTCCCGCCCGCCTCCGTGAAGCGGACGGCGTTACCCACAAGGTTGGTCAAAGCCTGTTTCAAGCGCCGTTCGTCGGCCAACATTCGGCCGATGGTCGGGGCGCAGTCGAGGCGAATGTCCAGGTTGCGCCTCTCGGCCCATTCCCGAGTGGCGCCCAACACGCCGACAAGCAGAGCGTGAATATCGACTGGTTCCAGATCGGCCGTCGCCGTGCCCGCCTCGATCGATGCGAGGTCCAACAGGTTGTTCACGAGCGAGAGCAATGAACCCGCGGAGTCGAGAATGCCGCGGCTGTAGCCTCTCTGCTGTTCGGTCAGCGATCCGTGTAAGCCCGTCTCCAGAACCTCGGCGAACCCTCGAATCGCGGTCAGGGGCGTACGCAACTCGTAGGAAACATGAGCGACGATTTCGGATTTCAGTCGGTCGGCCGCCAGCAACGCTTCGTTCCGCTCGCGCAGGGCGTTTTCGACCAGGAACCGGTCGGTCACATCGAGGTAGATCAGCAACACCGCCCCATCGGGCAGCGGCAGGGTGGCATGGTCGAGGACCGACCCGTCCGCCCGTTCGATGCGCATCTGACGCGGTTCGCGGCTGGCCAGCGCGGACACGGCTTGCGCCTTGTAGGCGGGCCAATCGCCTTGCGGATCGTGAAACGGCCGTCCCCTTTCGACGATATCGACGAAATGCGGCTCCGTGGCCAGAAATTCCTCCGCCAGGCTCCAGACGCGCGAATAGGCGGGGTTGAACAGCTTAAGCCGACCATCGGCGCCGATCACCGCCACCGCCTCGAAAAGATTGTCGAGCGTCGCCCGCTGCACCGCGAGCAAGGTGTTACGCGCGCTCGAGAACGAGGCGGTCGGTCACGTCCTCGTAAAGAAACATCAACCCGCCGAAAGGGTGGGGCGTACTCCGCTTGCGCAGCGTGGTGCCGTCCGGCAGGTGAAGCATCTCCTCCACCGGCTCGATCACGTCGGTGAAAAGCTTCATCTGCTGGCGCTTGAACGCCGGGAAATCGGCGACTTCGGGCAATCGCCGCCGCTCACGCAGGTGTTCAAGAACCTCGCCGAAGGGAGGTTCCGCGCGCAGCCACTCCTCTTCGAAGCGGCCCAGCGCCGCGAAGGCGGCATTGTAGAAGGACAGGCGCCGATCGGCGCCATAGGGCGATGGCGCTGGACAGGTTCTCCAGGACCTCGGCATGGGCCGCGACATGGCGGGCGAGGTCGGCCTGGGTGTCCTCGAGCCCGGTGTGGGTCCAGGGGGCATAGCCGCCCAGGCGCCCGTCCTCGCCGAGGGGCGCCTCGGTGATGCCCAGCAGCCGGCGCGCACCGCCGATCACGACATGGTGGCTGGCGCTGCGTGCATGCCCGGATTCGCGCGCCGCCCGCGCCAGTGACTTGCCGTCATAGGCGGTCACGCCCGGAATCAATTCGCGGCCCTGGACGAGGGCCGAGGCCGGATCGGCTTCAACCGCGGCGGCATAGGCCCGATTGCAATACTCGATCGCCAGGCTGGAATTCCGCCGCCACACGGGCATTGGCAATGAATCCATCAGGC
>CAMDDQ010000101.1 GCA_945892765.1 Asaia bogorensis | reverse complement strand
CCTCGCGAACTCGCGCGTCAGGCCATCGGCTTCCGCGGATTTGGTGGCGAGCGCGGCTTCGAGCCGCTCCGAACGCACCACGGCCAGCGTGGCCTCGGATTGCGCCTTGTCTAGACGCACGCGCATGCCCCGGACGAAAAAAGCGGCCGCGCAAAGCAACGCCGCCGCGGTCATGGCGGTGAGAGCCGCGATGGTGCCACCATCGAGCGACTCCGCCGGCACGAAGAAGCCGGCCTGAGCGAAGGCGGGCGCCTGAGCGAACAACAGGCCGACGCCCGCTACCAATACCCAGCCTCGATTCACGCGGTCACTTTAGGCTGCGCCTCGACCGGGAACAAGGCGCGGTTCGGCACCCGATCAGTAGCGGTATTCGTGCGCCTTGAAAGGTCCGTTTTCCGACACGCCGATATAGGTGGCTTGTTTGTCGGTCAGCTTCGTCAGCTTGGCGCCCAGTTTTTCCAGGTGAAGCATGGCGACCTTTTCATCGAGGTGCTTGGGCAACACATAGACCTTGTTTTCGTACTTGGAGGCGTTGTTCCACAGCTCGATTTGGGCAAGCACTTGGTTCGAGAAGGAGGCGCTCATCACGAAGCTGGGGTGGCCGGTGGCGCAGCCGAGATTCACCAGCCGTCCTTCGGCCAGCACGATCAGGCGCTTGCCGTCCGGGAATTCGACTTCGTGAACCTGGGGCTTCACTTCGTGCCAGCGATGATTACGCAGGGCATTGATCTGAATTTCGCTGTCGAAATGGCCGATGTTGCAGACGATGGCGCGGTCGCGCATCTTCCGCATGTGATCGATGGTGATGACATCGATGTTGCCGGTCGCCGTGACGAAAATGTCGCCACTGGCCGCCACATCCTCCATGGTCGCCACCTGGTAGCCATCCATCGCTGCCTGGAGCGCGCAGATCGGATCGATCTCCGTCACGATGACGCGTGCGCCCTGGCCGCGCAATGAATCGGCCGAGCCCTTGCCAACATCGCCGTAACCGCAGACGACGGCGGTCTTACCGGCGAGCATGACGCTGGTCGCGCGCTTGATGCCATCGACCAGGCTTTCGCGCACGCCGTAGAGATTATCGAATTTCGATTTGGTTACTGAATCGTTGACGTTCATCGCCGGGACCTTGAGTGTGCCGGCCTTTTCCATTTCTTTCAGGCGATGCACGCCGGTGGTGGTTTCCTCGGACAGGCCACGAATCTTGGCGATCACCTTGGGGTGTTTGTCATGCAGGATCTTGGTGAGGTCGCCGCCATCGTCGAGCACCATGTTCGGCACCCATCCGTTGGGACCGAAAATCGTCTGGTCGATGCACCACTCGTATTTCTCTTCGGTCTCGCCCTTCCAGGCGAAGACGGGCACCCCGGTCGCCGCGATGGCCGACGCGGCGTGATCCTGGGTCGAAAAGATATTGCACGAACTCCACCGGATTTCCGCCCCTAGCGCGGTCAGCGTTTCGATCAGAACCGCCGTCTGGATGGTCATGTGCAGGCAGCCCGCGATGCGGGCACCCTTCAACGGCTGTTGTTTGCCGAATTCCTTGCGCAACGCCATGAGCCCAGGCATTTCGGTTTCGGCGATCGCCATTTCACGGCGACCCCAATCGGCCAACTTGATATCGGCGACTTTATAGTCGTGCGCGGCCGTCTTCGGCGTCGTCGCTGGGCTCATCGAAGGCCTCTCCAAAGGTATGTCGGTGGGTGTCGCCGTATAGCAGGGGGTGGTACGTGGAACAAGCGGAAATGGGTCGAACGGTGCCGAATCGCTGGTTATTGGGTGTGGGCGGCGAAGGCCGCGCGCATTGCCGCTATGAAATCGCCCGCGGCCCGAACTGGGTCGGCGGCGTTGATGATGGGACGGCCAACAACGAGATAGCTCGCCCCCGCCGTGATCGCCGCCTGCGGCGTCCCCGCCCGCTTGTGATCGTCCAGGCCGGCGCCGTCCAGGCGAACCCCCGGCGTCACGATTGCGAGGGCGCGGCCTTGCGCCAGGCCATGTATCGCCTTTGCCTCTTGAATGGAGGCGACAACGCCGTCGCAGCCGTATTCCAAAGCCTTCGCCGCGCGGTGAAGGACGAGATCGGCGACCGGGACTGGGCGTCCGAACATGTCTTCGAGATCGGCGGCATCCAGGCTGGTTAGCACCGTGACCGCGAGGATTTTTAGCCCGGTTCCCGCCCGCGCCTCGACGGCCGCGCGAATGATGTCGCGATTGCCGTGAACGGTTAAAAAGGTCACGCCCAGGCGGGCAGCACGTTCGGTGGCATCGCCGACGGTTTCGACCGTATCGTAATATTTGTAGTCCAGAAAGACGCGCTTGCCCGATCGCAGCAGGTGCCCGATGAGATCACCGATCCGCGGCATCATCTGAAGCTGCAGCCCGACCTTATAGAACGACACAACGCTGCCCAGCGTCCCGACCAGCGTGATGGCTTCTTCGACCGTCGGCTGGTTGAGTGCCACGATCAAGCGATCCTCGACGTTCACGATCTCCCGTTCCCGGGGTGACATCAGCGCGAACTCAAATCGTCGAGAAGTGCCGCGATGCGGCCGGAATCGGTCTGGCTCATCACGACTTGGGCGCGGCTGGTCGCCGCGGTGAGGTCAAGGCCGCGAATAACCTCCTTCACCCGCGCGAGATTGGATACGGCCATAGACAGGTCGCGCAGGCCAAGGCCGATGAGCAGCGCGCTGTAGCGCGGATCACCGGCCATTTCCCCGCACAGCGATATCGGGATGCGGGCGCGAAGCGCTGCCTCTGTCGCGAACTGGATAAGACGCAGGACGGCGGGATGCAGTGGATTGTAGAGCGAGGCCACCTGTTCATCGCCGCGGTCTATGGCCAAGGTGTACATCGTTAGATCGTTCGTGCCGATGGCGAAGAAATCGCAGACCTGCGCCAGCGCGTCGGCTGCCAGCGCCGCCCCAGGAACCTCGATCATCGCACCCAGCGGCGGGAGGGGATCGGCGATCTCGATACCACGGCGAACCAGCCGGCGAGCCACGCGCTTCATCGCCTCGCGCACCTGGCGCATCTCCGATGTGGTTGTGATCATGGGCAGCAGGATGCGTATGGGGCCATGGCGACCGGCCCGCAGAATCGCCCCGAGTTGCGCTTCGAGAAGCCGCGGTTCTCGCAAGGACAGGCGAATGGCGCGCAACCCCAAAGCCGGGTTGGCGCTGGGCATGATGTGCCCATCCAACGCGAAGGGCAGCTTGTCCCCACCCACGTCGAGCGTGCGAACCGTGACCGGCAATCCGCCCATGCCTTCGACGATGGTGCGCAGCACCTCGTATTGCTCGTCCTCGTCCGGCACGGTCGTGCGGTTCATGAACAGAAATTCGCTGCGCAGCAGGCCCACGCCAGAAGCACCGGCCTCGACCGCGGCCTCGACCTCATGCGGCAGCTCGATATTGGCCTGAAGCGTAATTGCGGTGCCATCGCGCGTGACGGAGGGCAGCCGTTTGAAGCCATCCAGCCGCCGCCTTTCGCGCTGCATCTCCTCGAGGCGGCGCTGATAGGCGGCTAAGGTTTTCTGGCTCGGCTGCACGATGACCGTGCCGCCGGTTCCGTCGACGATGACCATATCGCCCGATTTCACCGCCCCGATGAGGCCCGTCGCGCCGACCACCGCCGGCAAACCGAGCGAACGGGCCATGATCGCCGTATGGCCCTCCGCTCCCCCCAGGACCGAGGCAAATCCGCCGATGCGCGCGGTGTCCATCAGGGCGGTGTCCGCGGGGGTTATCTCCTCGGCGACGACGATGGTACCCTTGGCCAAGGTCGAAAAGGCGATATAGGGCGTCTTCGTCAGATTTCGGATCAGACGCTGGCCGACTTCACGAATGTCGTCGGCGCGGGCGGCGAGATAGGCATCGTCCATGCTGGCGAAGCCTTTGAGGATGGCCGATATTTCGTTCCTGACGGCGGCCTCGGCATTGATCCGTTCTTCAGCGATGCGGCGGTCGGTTTCCCGGACCAGCCGCGATTCGGTCAACATGAGTTGGTGGGCATCGAGCAGGAAGCCGATTTCCTCGGCCGCCGCCGCCGGCAAAGCCGCGGTCTTGGCCTTCAGCTTCTTTAGTTGGGTCCGCGATTTCGCCACGGCATCGGCGAAGCGAGCGCGTTCATCCTCGACCTTTTCCGGCGGGACAGGATATTCGGGAACGGACACTGCCCCGGTCTCGCGCAGATGCGCGGGCCCGACAACAATGCCGGACGAAACGCCATGACCGTCGAACCGCCTTTCGGTCCCGGCCGGCGATGCCTCGCGGGCACCCTTCCGGGGCGCCGGCGGCCGTCGCTCAGTCTTCACCGAACTTGCCCTCAACCAGAGCCTTGAGGGCCGCGAGGGCCTCGCGCGCCTGCCGCCCCTGCACCCTGAGCTGAAGAGTGCAGCCGATGCCAGCGGCGAGCATCATCAGTCCCATGATCGAGCGTCCGGAGACAACCGCGTCCTTTTTCGCGACCTGGATTTCGGCGTCGAAGGCACCGGCGAGTTTCACGAAACGAGCGGCGGCGCGGGCATGAAGCCCGCGACGATTAACGATCGTGACATCAGCGGTGAATGTTTCACCGGAGGAGCTCGCGGGCTGATCGAGCGTCACGGCGCCGAATTCCCGGCCAAGAGACGCGAGGCGACATTGATATATTTGCGTCCGGCTTCTTGCGCCGCGGCGACGGCGGCGCCCAGTTTTTCCGTGCCGCGCACCGAGGCCAGCTTGATCAACATCGGCAGATTAACGCCGGCGATCACTTCGACCTGAGCCTTGTCCATGATCGAGATGGCAAGATTCGACGGCGTCCCTCCGAACATATCGGTCAGCACGACGGCGCCAGCGCCGCCGTCGACCTTGGCGACTGCTTCGAGAATCTCCAGTCGTCGCCGCTCCATGTCGTCTTCAGGGCCGATGCAGATCGCGAGGATGTTCTTCTGCGGCCCGACAACGTGTTCGAGCGCCGCGATGAACTCCGCCGCCAGCCGGCCGTGTGTGACCAAGACGATACCGATCATGACCGCCCCTTTCCGCCTTGTGCCCTTGCCGTCTTCATCATTTCAAGCATGGTCTGCACGGTCGATGTCGCGATGGGCGAGGCCGACCTGTAGACCGCGCGCGTCCAACCATCCCTTGAGGCATTCGGCGACATAGACCGAACGATGGCGACCGCCCGTGCACCCCACGGCAATGGTGAGGTAGCTTTTGCCTTCCCGCTGATATCCCGGCACTACCGATCCAAGCATGGCCTCTAGAGTCCTCCGAAAAGATGCAAACGCCGGATCTGCCTCGATGAATGCGCCAACCGCAGGATCGCGCCCGGAGAGGGGGCGAAGATCGGGCCGATAATGCGGATTGGCAAGAAAGCGAACGTCGAGCACCAAATCCGCTTCGCGGGGCAAGCCGTGGCGATAGGCGAAGGAGACGACAAAGACAGCCAGTGAAAGACCGGTGGCGAGGGTAAATTGCCCGGTCAGCAGACGCTTTAGTTCGATCAGCGACAATACGCTCGTATCAACAACGACATCCGCGCGATCGCGGAGCCCTGACAGAAGCCGCCGCTCCGCCGCGATGCCATCGGATACGGTCCCTTCCGCGGCGAGAGGATGACGCCGGCGCGTCTCGGAGAAACGCCGGCGCAGCACTTCATCTTCGCAATCGAGGAACAGCACCCTGGCGTCGAGGTCGCCAGCGGCGACCAAGCGGTCGATCTGCAGAAGGAACGGGCTAACCCCGAAATCCCGAGTTCGGATATCGATACCAATGGCGATTGGGTGGCAATCCCGGTCGTTCAAACTCACGAGATCGGACAGCAGAGAGAGAGGCAAATTGTCGACTGCCTCGTAGCCCATGTCTTCCAATAGTTTGAGCGTCGAGGAACGGCCGGCGCCGGACATGCCTGTCACCAGCAAGACCCGGCGCCGCGGCTTCTTGTCGGTGGGGGATTTCACGGCCAGTCTTCCGGCGCCCACGATCATCCTTCGGAAAGCGCCTCGTTGGACGCGAGCTGAGCGGAGGCGACCGCGACGCGCAGTTTGGCGGGCGCCGATGCCTCAAAAGGCGCGATATCGATTCGCCGTACCGCGACACCGAGAAACGTGCATCGATCGGGTTCCGGCAGGCGCGCAACCTTCTCCGGCGCGACCAGATCGGCGACCAGGCCCAGCCTGGCCGTCGCCGCGGTTGGCACGCGCAGGATGCCCACGCCACGCACTTCCATGAGCCCGGCGATGGTCGGGGGCGCGCTCGCCGTCAAAATGCCGTCCTCCACCGAAAGCTCCGTGTAATCGTCGGCTATCAGGTGGCCGCCACCATCAACGAGCCGCAGGGCGAGATCGGATTTGCCGCTGCCGGAGGGGCCGCGCAACAGGATTCCGACGCCGCAAATTTCGATACAGGTACCGTGAACCATCACGACTCCGCCCGTCTGCCCCGACCCCGCCATGTTCGTCCATCAGGCCCCGGGCAGGCGCACGACGAAACGCGCGCCCAATGCCCCACCGCCGGCGCCGCGGCGGTTGTCGGCCGCGATCGAGCCCCCATGCCCCTCGACGATCTGTTTTGAAATACTCAAGCCGAGACCCGAATGCGTGCCAAATTTTTCGCCCCGCGGCCGCTCGCTGTAGAAACGACGGAAGATGGCGTCGTTCTTGCCTTCCGCGATACCGGGGCCTTCGTCGTCGATCAGAACCTCGACCATAGTGCCTCGGCGCGCGGCGCTCAACCCGATCCTTCCGCCAGGCGGACTGAACGAAACCGCATTCGCAATAATGTTACGGAAGACCTGGGCGAGCCGGCCCTCGACCCCTTGCACGATCAGCCGGTGGCCGGGGGCAAGGGAAAGGTCGAGGGTTGGTCCGTTCTCCCCCCTCGTCGCCTCATGAATGTCGGCCAGAGCGGACAGAAGGTGGCCCATGTCGACCGCACCGGATTCGGCGCGCGACATCTCGGCATCGAGCCGGGAAGCGTCGGCGATGTCCGTAATCAAGCGATCGATGCGGGCCAGATCCTCCATCAATATTCCGGTCAGCTTCTTCTGTTGCTCCGGGTCCTTAACGCGCACCATGGTCTCAACCGCGCTTTTCAGGGAAGTCAGCGGGTTCTTGATTTCATGGGCGACATCGGCAGCGAAGGATTCGATGGCATCGAGTCGAGCCCACAAAGTCGCGGTCATGTCACGCAAGGCCACCGATAAATCGCCAATTTCGTCGCCGCGCCGGCTGAAATCGGGAATGACGGGCTGGCGGCCATGCGCCCGCCGCACTTGATCCGCGGCCTGGGCGAGTCGGCGTATCGGTCGCGCGATCGTGCCCGCCAGATAGACCGACAGCAGCGTCGTGACGCCGAAGACGACGGCGAAAACCTTGAGGATATCGAGGCGGACCGCGC
>CAMDDQ010000100.1 GCA_945892765.1 Asaia bogorensis | reverse complement strand
CTTCAACGTCCAACGCCACCTGACATCCGCATCGACGCACCGACACTTTCGAGCTGCGGCGATGGACACGTGGCGGACGGCGGTTGCGGCCGCTTAACAAAATGCAGGACGCAGGCTTCTCGCGTTCTTCAATCGACAACGTGACAATGTCCGCGCAAGACCTATCGGACACGGGACGAAGCAAAGGCCGATGTGTTCGATTACGTCGAACGCTTCTACAATCCGAAACGGCGCCACTCGACCATCGGCTATGTCAGTCCAATGGAGTTCGAAATGAAGGCTGAATTAGCTTAACCTAGTGTCCACGAAACCGGCAGCAGGCCACACTTTGAACTGTCTAAAGGTAGACCAAAGTAGTTGAGACGGAAGCGTCGCCTGGGCGGCGGCGTTGGATGAACGATTCGCCAAGCCAGTCAGTTCAGTAATCTCTTGATCTGGTAAAAGGAAAAACCCGGTGAGCTTGGTACCTATGCGGCACCTAGAGCGAAAAAGGGGCTAGAGCCATTACGCCCTAACCCCTTGTTCTAAACTGGCTCCCCGGGACGGATTCGAACCGCCGACCAGCCGGTTAACAGCCGGCTGCTCTACCGCTGAGCTACCGGGGATCGGCACAATCGAAACGATAGCGCGGAAGAAGCGGCCTTATAGCAGCATCGGCGGGGGGACGCTAGCGCCTCGGGCCCGCTTCTTGGGGAATCGGAACCCGGCTCGAGATATCGGCGCTTGGCGGCTTTCCTGGGAGCCGAGGGAACCAAGATATTGACAACACTGTTGTCGAACGTATAATGACAACATAGTTGTCATCTTGGGCGGCGGCGATGAATTTGGACGGTATCGAGGCCCCGGTTCTGGGCCATTTCTAGCCCCTGCAATACGCCGCGTTTTTCGGAGTGTTTGTGTTTTTGGGCTGTATCGAGATGTTGGCGCCGCTTGGCCGCGAGAGCATCGATCGTCACCAACGTTGGCCGGCCAATGGTGGCCTTACTGTCCTCAACATCCTGGTTCTCGGGGCCATGCCCGTGGGCATCGTCGCCGCCGCCGATTACGCAGCCGTGAAGGACTGGGGGCTGCTCAACCTGGCGGTCGTGCCGCCGGCGTTGGCGGTGGCAGCGGGGTTCCTCCTTCGGACGCTCTTGGGCTACGTGATCCACGTCGCCATGCACCGGGTGCCGCTGTTGTGGCGCGTCCATCGGGTTCACCACACCGATGTGCAGATGGACGTCTCGACGACCGTACGTTTCCATCCGCTCGAATTGGTCGTCTCGATGCCGGTTCTTCTCGGGATGGCGATGTTGCTCGGCATTCCGCCCCTGGCGCTGATTCTGTACGAGCTGTTGGATACGGCCATGGCGGTTTTCACCCACGCCAATGTCCGGCTGCCAGACCGTCTCGATCGCGCGCTTCGGCTGGTGTTGGTGACGCCTGCAATGCATCGCCTTCAGCATTCCGCGCAACAGCCGGAGACCGACAGCAATTACGGGGCCATGCTGACCTGGTGGGACCGATTGTTTGGCACCTACCGCGTCAGGCCGTCCGCCGAAATCGGCGCGATTCGCTTGGGGCTCGAGGAGTGGCGGGATCGCCGCACGGCGTCGCTGTGGTGGCTGCTGCGACTGCCCTTTGCCGCCGCCGGCAGGGCGCGGCCGGTGCCGCCGCCGGGACAGACGCACGGCGCGGCCGGGGGCGCGGCGTGACCGCGGCGATCGGGAAGGCTGAGGCCGTCACGCGCGAGGTGCGGGCCTGCTTCAATCGTTTGCGGGCGCTCGGCGATCTCCTGCACCGCGACCTCGGCGTCACCGCCGCGATGCGCGCGGTCCTGGAGGCGCTCGACGAGCGTGGCGAGCAAACCGCCTCCCGTATCGCTCGGGCCAAGGGTGTGACCCGTCAGCACATTCAAGTACTGGTCAACCGGCTGATCAAAGCCGGGCTGGTGGCGGCCCGACCCAACCCGGCGGATGAGCGGGCGCCCCTGGTCGCGCCGACCCGGAAGGGAAAGGCCGCCTTTGCCCGTATCCGGCGACGCGAGAACGCGGTCCTCGCCGAGTTGGGACACGTGCTCGCCTCCCACGATCTCGACGCGGCGATCGAAACCCTTGCGGCGCTGCGTGTTCATCTCGACGGCAAACTGCAAGAAGGAGCGTAGAATGCGTCATGATCGCGAAATCGGGTTCCAACGCCAGGGCCGTGTCGCCTTTCCTGCGGCCGGTCGGCCACGCAAGGGCGGGCGCTGAGGGAAGATGAGCCTTCGCGACGCGATTTTTGCCCAATTCAAGAAGCCCGAAGGGTGGCTTGGACGAATCGCCGGCTGGATCATGGCGACGCGTCCATCGAACCGGCGCCGCAATCTGTGGACCGCGGAGCTTCTCCGCATCCAGCCCGGCGACCGTGTGCTGGAGATTGGCTGCGGCCCCGGCCTCGCGCTCAAGGCCTGCGCCGAACATGCGACCGCGGGGATCGTCGTTGGGATGGACCATTCCCAGATCATGCTGACCCAGGCTTGGCGCCGCAATCGGCGGGCGATCGAGGACCGGCGCGTGCGGTTGAAGCTGGGCGGCATCGAGCTGTTGCCGATGGCCGATCGCGTCTTCGACAAAGTGTTCGCGGTGAATGTCGTCCAGTTCCTCCCGGACAAGGAAGCCGCTCTGCGCGCCATCGGAGCGGCGATGGCGCCTGGCGCGACCGTCGCCATCACCTATCAGCCGCGCAACCACAATCCCACGCGGGCGGACGCGCTGCGCGTCGCCAATGAGGTCAAGACCGCCATGGCGATGGCCGGATTTGAAATGATTCGCTCGGAGGAACTGCTCATGCGTCCGGCGCCGGTTATTTGTGTGTTGGCCCGGAAGGCTGAGATCGCACCTGGAGTGGGCGCGACGGGCTGAAACCCAAAGTGGAGGCCGGGGCCGGAATCGAACCGGCGAATACAGGATTTGCAGTCCCGTGCATTACCACTTTGCTACCCGGCCCCCGGTTCGACAGTGGCCCGCGACATATAGAGGCCGCGCCTGGCGCCGGTCAAGTTGAGGCGCCCCCATCCGCATCCTTGTCATCGGCGCCGGCTGCGTCTATTTTTAGGTAGGAACAAAGCTTCGCGCGGGCAGGGGCCGCATTGCAAGTCATGATCGAATACGCCGCTTCGCGCCGGACCATGATCGAATGCCAGATTCGGCCGAACCGCGTTTATGATTCGCGTGTCATCGGCGCCATGGCGGAATTGCCGCGCGAAGCCTTCCTGCCGCGCGCCATGCGCGGCGTCGCGTACGTCGACGAAGACATTCCGTTGGGTTATGGCCGCTTTCTGATGGAGCCGATGGTGCTGGCCAAGCTGGCGCAGGCGGCGGAAGTGTCCGCCGCCGATCGCGCGCTGGTCATCGGCTGCGGGCCTGGCTATTCCGCCGCGCTGATGGCGCGGCTGGCCAAACGCGTGGTCGCCGTGGAAGCGGACGCCATCCTCGCCGACCAGGCGAAGGCAGCCATGACCGAGTTCGGTATTCTCAACGTCACCGTCATCCGGGGGCCGCATGCCCAAGGTTATGCCCCCGACGCTCCGTATGACGTCATTTTATTCGATGGCGCCGCGGGGCAAATTCCGCAAGCGCTGATCGGGCAGCTCGCGCCCAGTGGCCGTCTCGTGGCGGTCGTCCCCGGCGTGGTCATGGGGGCTGGCAAGGGCACTCTCGTGCGCCGTACCGGCACGGGCGTATCGACGCGTATTGTATTCGACGCCAACGCGCCGACTTTGCCCGGCCTCGAAAAAGAAGCCGCGTTTGTCTTTTGATGGAACCATTACCCCTGTTCGATAGATCGCGAGCCCGCCGTAGGGCGATTCTCGCCGCGTTGACCGCATCGACCGCGTTGTTCGGGTGGGGCGCGCAGGCCGAGACGTTGACCGACGCGCTCATCGCCGCCTACAGCTCCAACCCAACCCTGCAGGCAGAACGGGCGCGGCAAAGAGTCACCGACGAGCAGGTGCCGCGAGCGCTGGCGAACTGGCGGCCGACCGTGACGCTGACCAGCAATCTAGGCACGACCGCCGAAGAATCGCGCACGCAAAACGCCCGCCTGGGACCGACCTTCACCACACGCGAACCGGCGACGCTCAGTGTCACCGTCGCCCAGCCGCTCTATCGCGGGGGGCGCACGACGGCGGAGACCCAGCAGGCCGAAAACCTGATCCAACGCGGCCGCGCGTTGCTGCTCGGCGTGGAGCAGAACGTGTTTCTCGACGTCGTTACGACCTATATGAACGTGGTGCGCGACACCGCGGTGCTCGATCTCAATTTGAACAACGAACAAGTGCTGGCGCGGCAGTTGGACGCAACACGGGTGCGTTTCCAGGTTGGCGAAATCACGCGCACCGACGTCGTTCAGGCGGAAGGGCGCCTCGCCGGTTCCACCGCCGACCGCATTCAAGCCGAGGGGAATTTGACGACTTCCCGCTCGAATTACCGTCGCGTCGTCGGACAGCTTCCCGGCAAGCTGGATATGGCGGTGTTGCCGCAGGAACTGCCGGGCAATTCCGGGGATGCGATCGCCGCGGCCTTGGCCGGAAGCCCCACGGTGAAAGCCGCGACCTATGCCGAGCAGGCGGCGCGCTACACCGTCGACCTGGTCGCCGGGGAAAACCTGCCAAGCGTGAATTTGAACGGCAGCGTCGCGCGCAACCACGAATCGGGAACTCCCGGAGTTATCCAGGAGACCAAAACCCTAACCGCGCAAATCACCGTGCCGTTGTATACGGCGGGCGGAGTCGATGCGCGCGTGCGCGAGGCCAAGCAGACGGCCGGTCAGCGGCGCATCGAAATCGACGCGGCGCGGCGCCAGGCGCAACAAGACGCGGCCAGCGCCTTTGAGGCATTGACCACGGCGCAAGCGCGGCTTGTATCGTTGAGCGCGCAGATCAAATCGGCCGAAACCGCGCTCGACGGCGTGGAGCAGGAGGCGCGGGTCGGTTCGCGGACCGTGCTGGATGTGCTCAACGCCGAGCAGGAGCTGCTCAACGCGCAGGTCAATTACGTGCGCGCCGAACGCGACGAAATTGTGGCCGGCTACCAGTTGACCCAGGCCATGGGGAGACTGAATGCCCGCGATCTCGGCCTGCAAATCGATCTTTACGATCCCGCGGTCAACTACAACGATGTCCGCGGCCGCTTCGTCGGCAATCGCATTCCGGGCGAATAACCCCTGGGGATTATTTGATTTTTTTACGGTCTTCCAATATCTTCCCGCCGCTACCTCAGATTCGTCTAAGGCTCACCCATGGGTGATCGATGAGCGACACCAAGACGCAGCCCGAACCGTCAATGGAAGAAATCCTGGCGTCGATCCGCCGGATTATTTCCGAGGACGATGCGCCCGCCGCCGATGCCGCGGCGGCTCCCGAGCCTG
This sequence comes from Asaia bogorensis, assembly GCA_945892765.1. Classification (GTDB taxonomy): domain Bacteria; phylum Pseudomonadota; class Alphaproteobacteria; order CACIAM-22H2; family CACIAM-22H2; genus SHVT01. The sequence goes on along the minus strand of CAMDDQ010000100.1, from coordinate 2,066 downwards.
CCAAGGCCGCGCCAGCGGCAAAGGCGGAGCAATCGCCGATGCCGGCGCCGCCGCCCCAGCCCAAGCGCGCACCGGAACCGGAACCCGATGAGGGCGACAAGGATGTTCTCGAGCTGACCGAAATGGTCAGCCATGACGGCTCCGTCGTCAGCCTCGCCGAGCCTGACATGCCGGAACCGATGGCCTCCGAGCCGGAACCACCACCAACGCCGGGCCCGCGCCGAGCCGATCCTCCTCCGGGGGAAGGCCTGATGTCGCAATCGGCCACGATGAGTTCCGCCGGCGCCATCGTCCATCTCAATCAGGCTCTCCTCGGCGATTATTCCGATCTGCTTGGCAATATGGGCCGGATGACGGTCGAGGACCTGGTTCGCGAGTTGTTGCGTCCGCTGCTTAAGGAGTGGCTGGACCGCAATCTGCCGCCCTTGGTCGAGCAGATGGTCCGCAACGAAATCCAACGCATCGTCCGTCAGGCCCGCGTCAACTAGCTGCCTGTCGGTGCGGCCCACCCGCCGCGCCGGCGGGTGTTCATCGCAAGCGTTCGGGAGCGTATTTCGTGCCTTTGGATAAGACCTATCGACCGGCGGAGGTCGAAGCCGCGCTTTATGCGGAGTGGGAGCGGTCCGGTGCCTTCGCCGCGGCACCGAACTCACCGCGCAAGCCTTATTGCATCATGATGCCGCCGCCGAACGTCACCGGCAGCTTGCACATGGGCCATGCCTTGAACGGCACGTTGCAGGACGTCCTGACCCGTTACCACCGCATGCGCGGCCACGACGCGTTATGGCAGCCCGGCATGGATCACGCCGGGATCGCCACGCAGATGGTCGTGGAAAGGCAATTGGAGGCTGCCGGTACCAACCGCCGCACGCTCGGGCGCGAGGCCTTTGTCCAACGCGTCTGGGAATGGAAGGCGGAATCCGGCGGCACCATCACCCGCCAATTCCGCCGCCTCGGCGCCTCACCGGATTGGCCGCGCGAACGTTTCACGATGGATGAAGGCCTGTCGGCGGCCGTCCGCAAGGTCTTCGTCGATCTGTACAAACAGAAGTTGATCTATCGCGACAAACGCTTGGTCAATTGGGATCCAAGGCTGCATACCGCGATTTCCGACCTCGAGGTGGAGCAACGCGAGGTCAAGGGCACGTTGTGGCACATCCGCTACCCGATCGATGGCGACGCACACCGGTTTATCGCGGTCGCGACCACGCGACCCGAGACTCTGCTCGGCGATACCGCCGTCGCCGTGCATCCCGACGATCATCGCTACCGCGACCTCATCGGCAAATTCGCCATCCTGCCGATCGCGGGGCGCCGTATCCCGATCGTCTCGGACCTCCATAGCGACCCTGAAAAGGGGACCGGCGCGGTGAAGATCACGCCCGCCCATGATTTCAACGATTTCGAGGTCGGGCGGCGCCACAATTTGCCGATGATCAACATCTTCGACGCCGATGCCCGGCTCAACGAAAACGCGCCGGCAGCTTATCGCGGGCTCGAGCGTTACGAAGCGCGCCGCCGCATTTTGGCCGAACTCGAAGAGCAGGGGCGGCTGGCGGCCGCAATCGATCATCCGCATGTGGTGCCGCATGGCGATCGTTCCGGAGTCCCGATCGAGCCCTGGCTGACCGATCAATGGTATGTCGACGCCCACACGCTGGCGAAACCCGCGATCGAGGCGGTCGAAAGCGGGCGCACCGTGTTCGTGCCGCGCCACTGGGAGAACACCTATTTCGAATGGATGCGCAACATCCAGCCCTGGTGCATTTCCCGGCAGTTGTGGTGGGGCCATCAGATTCCGGCGTGGTATGGGCCCGACGGCAAGGTCTTCGTCGAGTTAACCGAGGAGGAGGCCAAAGCGGCCGCCGCCCTGCACTATGGCATAGAGACGCCGATCGTCCGCGATCCCGATGTGCTCGATACCTGGTTTTCTTCGGCGCTGTGGCCGTTTTCGACGTTGGGCTGGCCGCAGAACACGCCGGAGGTGAAACGCTATTACCCGACGGACGTGCTGGTCACGGCCTTCGACATCATCTTTTTCTGGGTGGCGCGGATGATGATGATGG
>CAMDDQ010000099.1 GCA_945892765.1 Asaia bogorensis | reverse complement strand
CAACCTCGAGATCTATGTCCTTGAGGACATGGAACTGGCCGTACCATTTGTTGACGGCGGCAAGTTGGATGATGGGCGGCTCGGCCATGGATATTCCCTCTCCTAGCGCCTGGATCCGGAACGAAGCTGGATTTCGAGGTGCTGGCTGTAGCGGGACATGAAGAAGCAGAACACAAAGTAAATCAGGGCAATGAAGATGTAGCCCTCGACGAAGAACGCGCGCCAGTTGGGGTCCGCGATCGCCTGCCTGGTCGCCAAAAGCAAATCCGTCAGGCTGACGATCGCGACGAGCGAGGTATCCTTGAACATGCCGATGAACGTGTTGACGATCGGCGGAATGACCGCGCGGATGGCCTGGGGCATGACGATCTTGCGCATCGACAGCCAATAGCCAAGGCCAATGGCCGAAGCCGCCTCGTACTGGCCCTTGGGAATGGACTGCAGGCCGCCGCGGATGACTTCGGCCAGATATGCGGCCGTGAACATGACGATCGCGACCTGGGCGCGCAACAGGGCGTTGAACTTCATCCCTGTCGGCAGGAAAAGCGGCAGCATGAACGACGCCATGAACAACAGGCTGATGAGCGGAACGCCGCGAATAAGCTCGATATAGGTCACGCAGACCGCGCGCATGGCCGGCATGTGCGAACGCCGACCCAAGGCCAAAAGTATCGAGAATGGAAAGGCCACGACAATGCCGACGACGGACAGGATGAGCGTGAGCGGCAAGCCGCCCCACAGATTGGTCTCGACGAAGCTCATGCCGAGCACGCCGCCCCACATCAAGAATCCGAACAATCCGAGCGCGCCGAGCCAGACCGCGCCCAGCCAGGCGCGCCAGAAACGCCGGTCGCACGAGAAGGCGATGGCGGCAATCAGCACGAACATGGCCAGAAGCGGCCGCCACTGCTCGTCGAACGGATAGCGGCCGAACAGAATGAGGCGGTATTTCTCGGCGATGAAGGCCCAGCACGCCCCTTGATCGGGGTTTTCCTTGCACACCTCCGGCGCGACATGCGCCCAGACCGCGCCGAAGATCGCCCAGTCCGCGATCCGCCACCCGGCCCAGCCGATGACGTACAGCAAGACCACGCTCAGCAGCGAGTTGAGCGGCGAGTTGAAGAGATTGACGCGCATCCAACCCAAGATGCCGCCAGCGGCGAGCGGGGCCGTCCGGTCGGGAAGCGGAACGTGGAAATCCACCGGCACGCCCTAGCGCTCCACCAGCGCTATGCGCCGGTTGTACCAGTTCATGTAGCCCGCGATACCGAGGCTGATCGACAGATAGACCGCCATCAGCATGGCGATACATTCGATCGCCTGGCCGGTTTGATTGAGCGTGGTGTTCGCCACCGAAACCAAATCGGGATAACCGATCGCAACCGCGAGCGAGCTGTTCTTGGTGATGTTGAGATATTGGCTCGTGAGCGGCGGCACGATGACGCGCAAGGCCTGGGGCAGGACGATGAGGCGCAAGACCCGGCCGCGCGGCAGCCCCAGCGCGCTCGCCGCCTCGGTCTGCCCCCAGTTCACCGCCAGGATGCCCGCGCGCACGATTTCGGCGATGAAAGTCGCGGTGTAGGTCACAAGCCCGACAAGGAGCGCGAGAAATTCCGACGTGACGGCCGCCCCACCGACGATGGCGAACCTACCCTTCTCCGGCATATCGACGCCGGTCGGCATGCCGCCGGCGAACCAGACCAGAAGCGGCAAGGCCAAGACGATGGCAATTCCTGGAAGAAAAACCGGCGCGATCCGCCCGGTTTTCTCTTGCCGCCCGCTTGCCCAACGCCGGTACCACCACAGCAAGGCAAGACCCAACAGCAGCCCCACCCACATCGGCGCATGCACCGGGTGGTCCACGACCGCCGGATAGGTCAGGCCGCTCTTGGACAGAAAGACTCCCGGGACGATCGCCTCGGTTTCGAGCGCATCGGGGAAAAGATTGGTCACCGTCGCGTACCAGAAGAACAGCTGCAGCAGCAACGGAATGTTGCGCAGCGTCTCGACGTAAATCGTGGCGAGGCGCGCGACCAGCCAGTTCCGCGACAGCCGCGCAATGCCTACCACGACGCCCAGAATCGTCGCCAGAACGATGCCGATGACGGCAACCTTGATGGTATTGAGCAGGCCGGCAACGAAGGCGAGGCCATAGCTATCGGCGGCGTCGAAGGCGATGACCGACTCGCCCATGAAAAAACCGGCTTCCTGCACCAGGAAGCCGAAACCGGAGCGGATCTGCCGCTCCTCGAGATTTCTCAAGGTGTTCGAGACGAGAAAAACGCCGAGCAGCACAATGCCCAAGATCAGCACGGCCTGATAGGCGATGGCGCGGATATGGGGGTCGTTCCAAGGCGCGGTCCTGGGTGCCGCGTTTCGCTCGGTCATCGACCTGTTCATCCAGCGTCGTGGCAGGCCCGGCCACGTAGAAGGCCAGCCGCGTTAAAAGGGTAAAAGAAACGGCGCCGCCCGAGGATCGCCGGGCGGCGCCTTTCCATCATCAGCGAATCGGCGCGGAGTACATGAGGCCGCCGTCCTTCCACGAAGCGTTCAAGCCGCGTGCGAGCCGCAGCGGGGTCTTTTGCCCCACATTGCGCTCGAAGATGTCGCTGTAGTTGCCGACCTGCTTGACGACGTTGTACGCCCAAGCGTTGTCGAGGCCGAGCTTCTGGCCCATGTCGCCCGTCGTGCCGAGCACGCGGGCGATGTTCGGGTCCTTCGAGGTCTTCATCTGGTCAACATTGGCCTGCGTGACCCCGAGCTCCTCGGACTCGAGCAGCGCGTTCAACGTCCATTTGACGATGGCAAACCATTCGTCGTCGCCGCGCCGCACGACGGGGCCCAGGGGCTCCTTCGAAATCAGCTCGGGCAGGATGATGTAGTCGTCGGGCTTGGGCGCATCCTTGGCGCGGATCGAGGCCAGGCCAGAGGCGTCCGTCGTGTAGGCCTTGCAGCGACCTCCGAAGAACGCGACTTTCGATTCCTCCAGGCCCTCGAACACGACGGGCTTGATTTGGATCTTGTTGGCGCGCGCGAAGTCCGCGAGATTGAGTTCGGTCGTCGTGCCGGTCTGCACGCAAATCTCGGCGCCGTTCAGTTCCTTCGCGCTTTTGACGTTGATCGACTTCGGCACCATGAAGCCTTGGCCGTCGTAATAGGTCACGCCCGCGAACACCAGGCCCAGCGAGGCATCACGCACGAGCGTCCAGGTGGTGTTGCGCGACAGAATATCGACTTCGCCCGACTGAAGCGCGGTGAAGCGCTGCTGGGCATTGAGCGGCGAGTATTTGACCTTCTTCGAGTCGCCGAACACCGCCGCGGCCACCGCCTTGCAGAAATCGACGTCAAGGCCGGTCCAGTTGCCCTGGCTGTCGGCGATCGAGAAGCCGGCCAGGCCCGTGTTGACGCCGCACTGGATGAAGCCCTTTTGTTTGATCGCGGTCAACGTCGCGCCGGCCTGTGCGGTCGCGACCAGCCCGAAGAGGCCGAGCGCGGCGATGGCGGCACCCATTATATGACGATAGCGCATACCCTTTTTCTCCCTATGGTTCACGGTCCAGCCGCGGCGCTCTCCCGCGCGCCGCTCGCATGGCGATAAATCTACAGTCCGCACGCCCCGTACACAACAGAACCCCAAGGCGGAAAAACGGGTGTTCGCAGGCGCAACACGAGCCTGGACGGCCGTGCGGGCCGGCGACGGCGTCACAATATTCTAAGTCACTGGATTCTAAATCACTGACGCGGAATCATTTGCGCGCCTGGGCCGAAGGCGGCGCCGGTAAAGGGCAAGTCAGATCGCCATCTGGGCGCCCATTTCGACCACCCGATTGGGCGGCAATTTGTAGAAATCGGGCGCGCTCAGGGCGTTCTTGGTCGCGAAAACGAACAGCCAGCGTCGCCAGCGCGCCAGTTTCGGGCGCTCGGCATCGACCAGATTGACCCGGCCGACGAAAAAGCTGAGTTCCTCGGGAACAAGCGGCAATCCGAGCGCGGCGTATTCCTTGAGCGCCTCGGGCACATCGGGCTGCTCGCGAAACCCGTAATGCAATGTCGCGCGGTAGAACCCGCCGCCCAAATCCGTCAATTCCGCGCGCCGGCTGCGCTCGACCTCGGGCACGTCGTCGGTGCGAACGGAAAGTAACAGCACGCGGTCGTGCAGAATCTTGTTGTGCTTCAAATTGTGCAGCAGGGCATGGGGCACGCTGGCGCCGATGCGCGTCATGTACACCGCGGTGCCCGGCACCCGTTGGATCGGCCGCTTGGCGATGGTCGAAAGGAACGTGTCGATGTTCATTCCGTCCTCGGCCAGTGCACGATACAGAATCTTTCGGCCGCGCAACCAGGTGATCATCAGGACGAACATCGCAAGCGCGACGGCCAGAGGCACCCAACCGCCCGAGAGGAATTTCATCGCGGTGGCCGAGAAAAACGCCAGATCGACGGCGAGCAACGCGCCGAACAGCGCCGTCACCGGCAGCCAATGCCAGCGCCAAATGAAGATCGCCGCGATGGCGGCCAGCACGGTGTCGATCGCCATCGTTCCCGTCACCGCAATGCCGTAAGCCGAGGCCAGGCCATCGGACGAACCGAAGCCCAGGACCAGGGCTCCCACCGAGACCATCAGCCACCAATTGAGCTTGGGGATGTAGATCTGCCCGCGCTCGGCCGCGGAGGTGTAGATGACCTTAAGGCGCGGCAGGAAGCCGAGCTGCATCCCTTGATGGACCATCGAATACGCGCCCGTGATCACCGCTTGCGAGGCTATGACCGTCGCGACGGTCGCCAAGCCCACGAGCGGCAGCAACAGCCACGACGGCGCCAGCAAGAAGAACGGGCTCTCCACGGTCGTCGGATCGCCGAGAATCAGCGCGCCTTGGCCGAAATAGTTCAAGAGCAGTCCCGGAAAGACGACGCTCATCCAGGCAACGCGAATGGGCCGGCGGCCGAAATGCCCCATATCGGCATAGAGCGCCTCCGCCCCCGTGACCGCGAGGACAACGGCGGCGAGCGAAACCATCACCGACCAGCCGTTCGACTGCACGAAGGCCGCCGCGTAACGCGGATCGAGCGCCCAGAGCACGATGGGATTTTCGACGATCTGAACCGCACCCAGCCCGCCGATGACGACGAACCAGATCGCGGTTATGGGTCCGAACAGCGAACCGAGTGCGGCGGATCCGCGGCGCTGAATGACGAACAATGCGACCAAGATACCGAGTGCGAGCGGGACGATGTAGGGCGTGAACATCGGCGTCACCAACTCGAGCCCCTCGACGGCGCTCAACACCGAAATGGCCGGCGTGATGATGCTGTCGCCGAGAAACAAGGAGAAGCCCAGGAGGCCGGCGACGAGCGCGAACTGGCGCAACGCGGGGCGCGCACGCAGGCTGCGCATGACCAAGGCCAGCAAGGCCAGGATGCCGCCCTCGCCCTTGTTGTCGGCCCGCAAGATGACGAGGACGTATTTGACGAAGACGACGACGATCAGCGACCAGGCGATGAGCGACAGGATCCCCAGCACATTGTCCGGTGTCACGGGAAAATCGTCCCGATTGCCGAAACATTGCCGCAGCGTATAGAGCGGCGAGGTGCCGATATCGCCGTAAACGACGCCGAGCGCGGCGAGCACCAGGGGCGCCAATGCGTGCGGCGGCGCGGACGAAGCCGCATCCCGCGAACCGGTCGTTTTTGCCATGCTGGATTGGTTGTCGTTTGCCGAGAAAAATCCGGCCATCTGGCGCGCCAATGCGGGCGCGCGGAACGCGATCAGAACGAGGCCACCCTATATACCTTTTTGTGCGATGCAGCAAACGCATTGGGCGGATTGCCCCAATGGGCCAGCCGCAGCTAGCCCCGCAGGGCTAACCAAGGTACAAGGACCGCCCCTCCCCCAACTCCGGTAGGCCCATGAAGCGCCTGGGAAAAGACCTTAAGGAAGACACGGTATTGGCCCATGCCGGGCGCGATCCGCGCGCCAATCATGGCATCGTCAATCCGCCCGTTTACCACGCCTCGACGGTACTATTCCCGACCGTCGCCGCCATGGAGGAATCGGGCAAGGACCCCTATTCCGGGGTCCGTTATGGCCGCTACGGCACGCCGACGACACATGCCTTCGAAGAGGCTGTCGCGGCATTGGATGGCGGCGAGAAATGTGTGCAGGTGTCCTCGGGCCAGGCGGCGCTCACCGGCGCCCTGCTCGCCTTCCTTAAAAGCGGCGACCATTTGTTGATGACCGATTCGTGCTACGGACCGACAAGGCGGTTTTGCGGCCAGTTCCTCGCGCGCTTCGGCGTCGAGACGACCTATTACGACCCCGCTATCGGCGCGGGCATCGCGGCGCTCATCCGCCCGAACACCAAAGTCGTCTATCTCGAATCCCCAGGCTCGATCACCTTCGAGGTTCAGGACACCCCCGCCATCGCCGCGGCGGCACGGAAGGCGGGCGTCAAGGTTCTGATCGACAACACCTGGGCGTCTGGGTTGTTCTTCAAACCCTTCCAGCACGGCGCCGATGTCGCGATCTATGCCGCGACGAAATACATCGTCGGCCATTCCGACGCCATGCTCGGCGCGATTACGATGCGCGACGAGGATTTTTACACCGTCAAGCATTCGGCCATGACGCTCGGCAATTCGGCCGGGCCGGACGATTGCTATCTCGGCCTGCGGGGCCTTCGCACCATCGGCGTGCGTATGCGCCAGCATCAGGAAAACGGCCTCACCGTCGCGCGCTGGCTTCAGGCGCGGCCCGAGGTCACGCGCATCTTGCACCCCGCCCTGCCCCAGGACCCGGGCCACAGATTATGGAAACGCGACTTCACCGGCGCAAGCGGCCTATTTGCCTTCATCGTCAAGCCGACACCGAAGAAGGCGATCGATGCCATGCTCGACGGCATGGAATTGTTCGGCATGGGGTTCAGTTGGGGCGGGTTCGAAAGCCTGATCCTGCCGGAGAATCTCGATGGCGCACGGACCGCCTTGCCCTGGCGCGAGACGGGCACGCTCATCCGCGTTCATATCGGTCTCGAGAGTCCGGACGATCTGATCAAGGATCTGGAGCGCGGCTTCGAACGGCTCCGCGCCAACGCATGACACCCGCACCAGCCCCATCCCCGATCGCCCCGCCGGATGTCGTCGCGCGCATCCTCGGCATGATCGCATTCGGCGCCGATGGCTTGGTTCCCGCCATCGCGCAACAGGGCGATACGGGGCAGGTCTTGATGCTGGCCTGGATGAACCGCGCGGCCTTGCGCGAAACGCTGGAGACGGGCTGGGCGACCTATTGGTCACGCAGCCGCAAGACGATTTGGCGCAAGGGCGAGACTTCGGGCCACCGCCAGCGCGTGAGGGAATTTCGCTTCGATTGCGACAACGACACGGTCCTGATGATCGTCGAGCAAGCGGGCGTCGCCTGCCACACGGGACGGATGAGCTGCATGTTCAACGCCGTGCGCGACGGCAAGCTCGAAATCATCCACCCGGTCGAGGCGGAACCCGGCGGCAAGCTGTCTTGACCGGAAGGATTTGCGTTTCG
>CAMDDQ010000098.1 GCA_945892765.1 Asaia bogorensis | reverse complement strand
GGCGCGGAGATCCGGCGTCCGCACTTCTCGAGGTTCTTGACCCTGAGCAGAATTACAGTTTCAGCGACCATTATCTTGAGGTCGACTACGACCTTTCGGACGTGTTGTTCCTAACGACGGCCAATACGTTGCGGATGCCCCAGCCGCTGCTCGACCGCATGGAGATCATCCGAATCCCCGGTTACACCGAGGATGAAAAAGTGCAAATCGCTAAGCGCCACCTGATCCCAAAGCAGAAGAAGGCGCATGGGCTGAAGAACGGCGAATGGACGCTGTCGGACGACGCGCTACGCGACCTTATCCGGTACTACACCCGAGAGGCCGGCGTTCGGAATCTTGAGCGCGAGATCGCCAACCTCACACGTAAGGCGGTCAAAGACATCCTGATGCGCAAGATGAAGCGCCTCGTGGTTTCGCACCGCAATGTTGAAAAATACGCGGGCGTTCGGCGGTTTCGCTGGGGCGAAGCGGAGGCGGAGGACCTTGTGGGCGTTACCACCGGTCTTGCCTGGACCGAGGTCGGCGGCGAATTGCTGTCCATCGAAGCCGTGTTGTTGCCCGGCCGCGGTCGCGTGACAATTACTGGGAAACTCGGCGATGTGATGCAGGAATCGGTGCAGGCCGCGAACAGCTATGTGCGCTCCCGTTCGATCGAATTTGGCATCAAACCGACGCTCTTTGAAAAGAAGGACATCCACGTCCACGTTCCCGAGGGTGCGACCCCCAAGGATGGCCCGTCGGCCGGCGTGGCGATGATCACTTCGATCGTCTCGGCGCTGACGGGGATTCCGGTCCGCAAGGATGTGGCGATGACCGGCGAGATCACGTTGCGCGGCCGTGTTCTTCCTATCGGCGGCCTGCGTGAGAAGCTCCTCGCCGCGTTGCATGGCGGAATCAAGAAAGTGCTGATCCCAAAAGACAACGAAAAGGACCTCGCTGAGATCCCCGACAATGTCAAAAAGGGCATGACCATAATTCCAGCGGCCACCGTCGACGATTGCCTGCGCGTCGCGTTGACGCAGCCATTGCAGCCGATCGAGTGGGTGGAACCCAAGGATGACGTGCCGGTCGGCCCTGCGCGGGATGGCGACGTGGGAAGTTTGCGCACGCATTAGGTGTGTCTCGAATCGAGCGGAATGAGCGACCATCTGTTTCCCCTTAAAACTAGGGAAATCTCTTCGACGTCGATTGACGCGGCCGTGGTGCGAAGCTATGACTCTTTTCGTTGGGGCGGCGTTCAGCGCCGGTTGAACAGACTTTCAAGATTGGCAACAAGGGGGATCTCAAGTGAATAAGAATGATCTCGTGGCCGCGGTGGCGGACGACTCGGCCCTCAGCAAAACTGTCGCGGCGCAGGCAGTCGAGTCGATGATAAATGTCGTTACCAAAACCTTGAAGAAAGGCGGCGACGTTCGTCTGGTTGGCTTCGGCTCGTTCTACGTGACCAAGCGGGCCGCGAGCGAAGGCCGCAATCCGCAGACTGGGGCGAAGATCAAGATTCCGGCGACCAAGCTGCCGAAGTTCAAGGCGGGCAAGAGCCTGAAGGACGCCGTAAACAACAAATAGCCGGTCGCTATTTTTTCTTGCTGACGTGCCGGCCCGCCTAGAGGCCGGCACGTTCATTTTTGGCGCAACCCAAAACGTTTCCGCTCTATTGGTTTTGAGGACCGCGGAGTAATATTTTGCCCGCTACGGCATCGGGCGATTAGCTCAGTTGGTAGAGCATCTCGTTTACACCGAGAGGGTCGGCGGTTCGAGTCCGTCATCGCCCACCAAGCTGGCGGGACTGCTCATTTGACCATGCCGCGTACAGGCCGAATGTGAAGATCGACGGGACTCACTATCGGACGATTTGGGTTGGCGAGGACGGCTGGTCGGTCCGGGTGATCGATCAGACCCGGCTGCCGCATCACTTCGAGGTCATTCAACTGGCCGGGCTCGATGATGCGGCGGCGGCGATTCGCACGATGCGCGTGCGCGGTGCCCCGCTGATCGGCGCCACCGCTGCCTATGGCTTGGCCTTAGCGATGAGGGAGGATGCGTCGGAATCCGGGCTCAATCGCGCCCACGATCTGCTCCTGGCGACGCGGCCGACCGCGGTCAACCTTCGCTGGACGCTTTCCGACATGCGCGAACGCCTGGGGCCGACGCCAGTGAATCTGCGCGTGGACGTCGCCTATGGGCGGGCAGCGGCGATCGCCGACGAAGACGTTGCAATGAACGCGGCGATCGGCGGCCACGGGTTGGCTTTGCTGCGAGACGCCGCGCGGCGGAAAAAAAATGACGCCTCGCCTGTGAATGTTCTGACGCATTGCAATGCCGGATGGTTGGCGACGGTCGATTGGGGCACCGCCTTGGCGCCTATTTACAAGGCGCACGATGAGGGTTTGCCGATTCACGTGTGGGTGGATGAAACGCGACCCCGCAACCAAGGCGCGAGCCTAACCGCATGGGAACTTGGACGGCATGGCGTGCCGCACACCATCATTGTGGACAATGCCGGGGGCCATCTGATGCAGCATGGCATGGTGGATATGTGCATCGTCGGTACCGATCGTACGACCGCGCGCGGCGATGTTTGCAACAAAATCGGAACCTATCTGAAGGCATTGGCCGCGGCCGATAACGGGGTTCCATTTTACGTCGCCCTTCCTGGGCCCAGCATCGATTGGACGATCGAGGATGGGGTTCGCGACGTTCCCATAGAACAGCGCGATGCAAGCGAAGTCTCCGAGATTTCAGGCCTTACCTCCGAGGGCGCAGTGGTATCCGTCAAGGTAACGCCTCAGGGCAGCGCGGCGGCGAACTACGCATTCGACGTAACGCCGGCGCGGCTGGTTACAGGACTGATAACCGAGCGCGGCGTGTGCCCGGCCTCCCGCGCCAGCTTGGCGTCGCTTTATCCTCAACATGCCTGAGTGTTTCCGCATGCGGCGCGGCCGGCTGTGGGTGGCCGCCCTGGGCCTGACATTGCTCCCGGTTATCGCGCCGGCCTACACGTTTCGCGCCAATGAGGGTGTGCTTCCGCCGGGCAGCACGATGGGCGAGCCATCGACGCGGCCGCGCCAGGTGTTGACTGTGGATCGGCAGGGCGGCCGCGTCCCCTATCTGGTGGCGCTCGGAAAGGTTGCATTCAACGCGCCCGAAATTTTCGGCGGCCTCGCGCGACAGGCTCGAATGACCTGCAATGCTTGCCACCGCAACGGCGCAAACAACCCGGAATTGTTTGTCGATGGGTTGTCGACGCGGCCGGGTACGTTCGATCCGACCAACGCCTTGTTCAATCCAAAAACAGATGACGGGATTTTCCAATCCGTCGACATTCCAAGCTTGCGCGGCATTCGTCTCACCGGACCATACGGCCGGGACGGCCGCTTTGCTTCACTTCGCGAATTCACGCGCCACGTTATCGTCGAGGAATTCGCCGGAGCCGAGCCCTCTCCGCTGATTCTTGATGCCTTGGTCGCCTATCAGCAGCAATTCGAGTTCCTGCCGAATGCCATCTTTCGTCCAGACGGGAGATTGATCGATATGGCGCCCGCCGCGGCGCGCCGCGGCGAGGTCTTGTTTTTCCGCCCGTTTCCATCGGCGCCCGAATTAAGTTGCGCCGGCTGCCATCCACCGACCGCCAATTTTCTCGATCGCCGTCAGCATGATTTCGGCGGGGGGACCTTCGATACACCGAGCTTGCGCGATGTCAGGTTCTCCGCGCCGTTTTTCCATGATGGTCGCTTCCCGGTGCTGGCGCAGGTTGTCGATTATTTCAACGATCTGTTCGGCCTGGGCCTGTCTTCAGGCGATCGAAGCGATCTAGTGGCCTATCTCGACGCCGTGGGCGATGGCGAGCGGCCGGAGGAGGCAATCACGCTCGCGACTGACCTTGCCGATCTGTCCGCGATGATCGAGGCCCTCGATGGCGCCTTGGCCGACGAGGACAGAGCCTCCGTCGCGCTCGTCGTTGATACGGCCCGCCTCGTCTTGAGTGCGATGCATGACCGATATCCAGAGCGCGAGGCCGCCGCCCGTCAGGTGCTGGTCGAATGGTCGGTTCAACTTCGGCAGATCGACCGGCTGAGCGGCGAAGACGAATTCGAGGAGGCCAAGCTGGCATTCAGGCAACACCGCAATCGCCTTTCCGCCGATGAGGCGATTCTACGTCAGGCGCAGACCGCAGCGGGCTATATACAATAGGCCTTTGGGACCGATGTGCTTGCCTTGACACCCTAGGGACCAGGGGTTACACCCACCTCTTCGCGACGGGGGTGTAGCTCAGTTGGTTAGAGCGCCGGCCTGTCACGCCGGAGGTCGCGGGTTCGAGCCCCGTCACTCCCGCCAGCCCCGCGATGCCGCCAGCGCAAGCTGATTTGGGCTCGGGAACAAGACGGAAAGAGTAGTCTTTTCTTCCTCGGGGCGTGATCCTACAATGCACCGAACTAATGGCTTTTCCGGCGGGCGGAGGGATGGCCCAAGAACTGTGCTGTTTGCGGCAGCCGATCGATTGATGCGCTGTCGGGGGTATTGATGGCAATGGACGTGATGCTGCGGGAGTATCTGCCCATCCTCATCTTTTTGGGGTTGGCGATCGGTATCGCCAGCGTGATGGTGGCGGCCTCCTACCTCGCAGCCACCCAGCGCCCGGATTCCGAGAAATTGTCGGCCTACGAATGTGGCTTCGAGCCCTTCAGCGATGCCCGGCACAAATTCGACGTCCGCTTCTACCTTGTCGCCATTCTGTTCATCATTTTCGACCTCGAAGTTGCGTTCCTGTTTCCCTGGGCCGTAACCCTGGGCCAGACCGGTCTGTTCGGTTTTTGGTCGATGGTCGTATTCCTGGGCGTGCTGACGATCGGCTTCGTTTATGAATGGAAAAAAGGGGCCCTGGAATGGGAGTGATTTCAAGCGCGCCTATTCCGGTCGCGGCCTCAACTTCGGCGCTGGCCAGCCCAATCCAACAAGCGGATAATTTTTTCCTTGGCCTCAACGAAGAGGTTGCGGACAAGGGGTTCATTGTCACTCAGGTCGACAAGCTGGTTGCCTGGGCGCGCACCGGCTCGCTTTGGCCGATGACCTTCGGACTCGCCTGCTGCGCCGTCGAAATGATGCATACCGCCGCTAGCCGCTACGATCTCGATCGCTTCGGCCTGGTTTTTCGTCCGAGCCCTCGGCAATCCGACGTCATGATTGTCGCCGGCACGCTGACCAACAAGATGGCGCCGGCGCTGCGTAAGGTTTACGACCAAATGGCGGAGCCGCGTTGGGTCATTTCCATGGGTTCTTGCGCCAATGGCGGCGGCTATTACCACTATTCCTATTCCGTCGTGCGCGGGTGCGATCGCATCGTTCCCGTCGACATTTATGTCCCCGGCTGCCCGCCCACGGCCGAAGCCCTCCTTTACGGAATTCTGCAGTTGCAGAAGAAAATCCGGCGAACCACGACGATATTCCGTTGACCGGCGCCGGTTGAGGCTTCGAACCCCATGACTCAGTCACTCACGGACCTTGGCGCGCACATCAATTCCAAGATGTCGCAATTGGTCCTCTCATCCGAAGTCAAACTCGGCGAATTGACAATTGGGGTGCGGACGCGAGCGATCGTCGAAGTCCTGACCTTTCTACGCGACGATTCACGCTGCGCCTTCACGCAGCTCGTCGATCTCTGTGGCGTGGACTATCCCGCCCGCGACCAAAGGCTGGAGGTCGTTTACAACCTGCTCAGCGTCACCAACAACCACCGCATTCGCGTCAAGGCCGCGACCGATGAGGTCACGCCGGTACCAAGCGTGACCGGCGTTTTCCAGTGCGCCGGATGGTATGAACGCGAGGCGTGGGACCTGTACGGGATTTTCTTCTCAGATCATCCGGATTTGCGCCGAATCCTGACCGATTACGGATTCGAGGGTCATCCGATGCGCAAGGATTTCCCGCTGACCGGATTCGTCGAGGTGCGTTACGACGACGAACAGAAGCGTGTGGTTTATGAACCGGTGAAGCTCGCGCAGGAATTCCGCACCTTTGATTTCCTCAGCCCCTGGGAAGGCATGACGCAGCTGCCCGGCGACGAAAAGGCGCAAGGTCCGCGCTGATGACTGACGTCCAGATCAAGAATTTCACGATGAATTTTGGGCCGCAGCATCCCGCGGCCCATGGCGTGTTGCGGCTGGTGTTGGAGTTGGATGGGGAAATCGTTGAGCGCGCCGATCCCCATATCGGATTGCTTCATCGCGGCACGGAAAAGCTCATCGAACACAAGACCTACCTTCAGGCGGTGCCCTATTTCGACCGGTTGGATTACGTCTCGCCGATGTGCCAAGAGCACGCCTTCGCCCTGGCGGTGGAGAAGCTCCTGGGCCTGACGGTGCCGCCGCGCGCGCAGCATATTCGCGTGCTGTTCAGCGAGATCACCCGCATTCTCAATCATATCCTCAACATCACGACATTCGCGATCGATGTCGGCGCGATGACCCCGCTGCTCTGGGGTTTCGAGGAGCGCGAGAAGCTCATGGAGTTTTACGAGCGTGTCTCCGGCGCTCGGCTGCACGCCGCTTATTTCCGGCCCGGCGGCGTCCAACAGGACATGCCGGCGGGACTCGCCGACGATATCTGGGCGTTCACCGAAACCTTTCCCAAGATCATTGACGACATTGAAAGCCTCCTCACCGAAAACCGCATCTTCAAGCAGCGTACGGTCAATATCGGCGCGATTTCGCAGGCGGACGCTCTCAATTGGGGCCTGACCGGTCCCATGTTGCGCGCCTGCGGCGCCGCCTGGGATTTGCGCAAGGCCCAGCCCTACGATTCTTACGCTCAGATGGATTTCGACATCCCGGTCGGGAAACACGGAGATTGTTACGATCGCTACCTCGTCCGCATGGAGGAAATGCGACAGAGCTTGCGCATCATGCGGCAAGCACTGAAGGAAATGCCCGACGGCCCGGTCAAAGTCGACGACCAGAAGGTGTCGCCCCCACGCCGCGCCGAAATGAAGCGCTCGATGGAGGCGCTTATCCATCACTTCAAGCTGTACACCGAGGGTTACCACGTTCCGGCCGGCGAAACCTACACAGCCGTGGAAGCGCCCAAAGGTGAGTTCGGCGTCTACCTGGTGGCCGATGGCACCAACCGGCCTTATCGCTGCAAGATTCGGGCGACAAGTTTTCCCTTTCTCGCTGCCCTTGATTTCATGTCGCGCGGCCACATGCTGGCGGACGTCGTTGCCATCATCGGGTCGATGGACATCGTTTTCGGGGAGATCGATCGGTGACCTCGAAGCCAGCCAAGGCGGTCCAGCCCAAGAGTTTCGTGTTTACCGCCGAGAATCTGGCCCGGGCTCAGAAGATCATCGCCCGCTATCCGCAGGGGCGTCAGGCGAGCGCGGTGCTTCCGCTGCTCGATCTGGCGCAGCGGCAGGCTGGCGGATGGTTGCCTTTGGCGGCGATGGACCATGTGGCGGGCATTCTCGACATGGCCTCCATTCGGGTCTATGAGGTCGCGACCTTCTACTCGATGTTCAATCTCGATCCGGTGGGCCGCTACTTCGTCCAGGTTTGCACGACGACGCCGTGCTGGCTGTGTGGCAGCGAAGCGGTCGCCAAGGCGTGCGAAGACACACTCGGCATCCGTTTTGGCGAGACCACCCCCGATGGCGTCTTCACATTGAAAGAGGTCGAATGCCTCGGCGCCTGTGTTAACGCGCCGATGGTTCAGATCAACGACGACTATT
>CAMDDQ010000097.1 GCA_945892765.1 Asaia bogorensis | reverse complement strand
ACCGAGGCGGAGAGGGCCGATTATTTGCGGCTCTTCGAGGATCTGATCGTCCAGATCTATGCCAGTCGCTTCGCCAACTATTCCGGCGAGAGTTACAAGATCGTCCAAACCCGCGCCGCGGGAACCGATACTATAATCACGGGCGAAATCATCCGACCGACCGCGACGAATGTGCGAGTCGATTGGCGTGTCAGCGTGGAATCGGGTTCCCTGAAAATCATCGATGTCATCGTCGAGGGCTTGAGCATGTTGGTGACGCAGCGCGACGAGTTCGCGGCTGTCATCCAGCGCGGCGGGGGCAAGGTCTCCGGGCTCCTCGACACGATGCGGGAAAAGACAGCCGCGCTGAAGTCCGAGGGCAACCCATCCAGCGGCGGGGGCTCGTCGGCCACGGCCTTGCCGAAGGTTCCCGAAAGCCGCACGGAGTAGCCGACGTCGGGTTTCTGACCCCGGGAATCAGCGCGTCAGGGGTTTGTATTTGATGCGGTGGGGCTGATCGGCCTCGGCACCCAGCCGGCGGCGGCGATCGGCCTCGTATTCCTGGTAATTCCCCTCGAACGACACAACCTGGCTGTTGCCTTCAAAGGCCAGCATGTGGGTGGCGATTCGGTCCAGAAACCAACGGTCGTGGCTGATCACGACGACGCAGCCGGGGAATTCGAGCAAGGCTTCTTCCAGGGCGCGCAGCGTATCGATGTCCAGATCGTTGGTCGGCTCGTCGAGCAGCAGCAGATTGCCGCCGGTGCGCAGCATCTTGGCGAGGTGCACGCGGTTGCGTTCGCCGCCCGAGAGCTGACCGACTTTCTTCTGCTGGTCCGCGCCTTTGAAGTTGAATGACGCGACGTAGGCCCGGCTCGGCATTTTTCGGCTGCCGACCTCGATTTCGTCGGTTCCGCCCGAAATTTCCTCCCAGACCGATTTGTCGGCGGCCAGCGTGTCGCGCGATTGGTCGACATAGGCCATCTTGACCGTATCGCCCACCCGCAGGGTGCCGGCGTCGGGCTGGTCCTGGCCGGTGATCATGCGGAACAGCGTGGTCTTGCCGGCGCCGTTGGGTCCGATTACGCCGACGATGCCGCCGGGCGGCAACCGGAAGCTGAGCTTCTCGATCAGCAGGGTTTCGCCGAATCCCTTTTTCAAGTTCTCGGCCTCGATCACGACATTGCCCAGGCGTGGACCGGGCGTGATCGGGATTTGCGTGCCTTCCTGCGCCCGGTCGCGGCTTTCGGCGACCAACGATTCATAGGCGGTGATGCGCGCCTTGCTTTTGGCCTGGCGCGCCCGCGGCGATTGTTTGATCCATTCGAGTTCGCGATCGAGCGAACGTTGGCGCGCCGATTCCTGCTTTGCCTCCTGGGCGAGGCGCTGGCGTTTCTGATCGAGCCATGACGAATAATTGCCTTCCCAGGGAATGCCTTGGCCGCGATCGAGTTCGAGAATCCAGCCGGCCACGTTATCCAGGAAATATCGGTCATGGGTGACGGCTACGACACAGCCGGGATAGTCGTGCAGGAAACGCTCGAGCCAAGCCACCGACTCGGCGTCGAGATGGTTGGTGGGCTCATCGAGCAATAGAAGGTCGGGGTGTTGAAGCAGCAAGCGGCAGAGCGCCACGCGCCTCCGTTCGCCACCGGAAAGCTGCCGAATCGATGTTTGGCCCGGCGGGCAGCGCAAGGCATCCATGGCGATTTCGGCCGTGCGTTGGATTTCCCAGGCGCCGGCGGCGTCGATCTTCTCCTGAAGTTCGGCCTGTTCCTCCAACGCCTTATTCATTTCGTCGTCGTCCATGGGCTCGCCGAGCTTCGTGCTGACGGCCTCGTACCGGTCCAGCAAATCCTGGGTCGCGGCGAGACCCTCGCGGACCACGGCCTCGACCGATTTTTCGGGATCGAGGGCCGGCTCCTGAGACAGCATGCCGACCGAGGTGCCGGTGGCCGCCCATGCTTCGCCCGAGGTGTCTTTGTCGATGCCGGCCATGATGCGCAGCAGCGTCGACTTGCCGGCGCCGTTGAGGCCCAAGACGCCGATCTTCGCGCCGGGCAGGAAGGACAGCCAAATGTTGTCCAGAACCTTGCGGCCGCCGGGGTAGATCTTGGTCAGGCCTTTCATGACATAGACGTATTGGTAGGCGGCCATCTGTCTCTCTTTTCCTTGGATGGGAACGGCGCGAGGATGAGCTTTTATCGCGATGCGTTCTCGCACCGCAACAACAGAGCGCGTCTCCCCGCGGCCGGCGACGCGAACGCCTTAGCCTTTCAGGGGTTTAGTCGCCGAAACGCAGGGAAAATCTATTGTCGCCAAACGTCTTGCCGTATATTTCGCGATTCGCGGGACGGTCCTCGAACCGGAGCCCATGCATTTGATTTGCCGGAGCTTTCAATGGCGCGGATCATGGTGGTGGATGACGAAGCCGCCCTTCGGCGCGCCATCCGCCTCATGCTCGAACATGCCGGGCATGTCGTCATCGAAGCCGCCAATGGCCGCGAGGCCGAGGAAAAACAGCGGGCTGAACCCGTCGACTTGGCGCTCGTCGATATCATCATGCCGGAAAAAGAAGGCATCGAGACGATCATGGCGTTACGCCGCGACTACCGTGCCCTGCGGATCGTGGCGATGTCGGGCGGTGGACGTGTCCGCAATCTCCGCTTCCTCGACATCGCGAAGGATTTGGGAGCGGATGCGGCGCTGGCCAAGCCCTTCCGCCGCGACGAACTGCTCGCCGCCATCGACGCTCAGCTTGTCGTTAAGACCAAAGACACCGGCGCGGAGGGCAAGTAGGTGTTCCCGGCGATTTTAACCGAAATTTCACCAATAATTGGCAAGACATGGGTATGAAATCGCTTCGCAGCGCCGTGAAATCGCGGTCGAAAACGCCGGCACCCCGCGCGCCTGCTCCCGCGGGCCAGAAAAAGTCGACCATGACGACCGACGAAAAGGTCAACATGTTGCTGGGCAGCGTCAAACATGTCCTGTCCCAAAAGAACCTGTCACCAAAAGTTCGATTGATCTTCGAGGTAATGAAGGTCAAGTTGGAAAACATCCTCAGAAAACTCCCGCCGCCAACGGGCCGGGCTTAATCGCCCAGGCCGGAGAGTCCGGCGAGCGGGAAACCCCCGCCCTTAGGACCATCATGCCCGCCATCGACAGAATTCTTGAAAAGCTGGGAATTCGCCGGCCTACACCCGGCCGCGCCGATCACGGCGACCGCTATAAAAACATCGAGTACAACCGCAAGCTCTTCAATCATTACGCCCGTTATTGGACGAAGGAATCGACGTATCTCGACAACCCCCTGGTTGCCGACCGCGACACCTATCTCCAATACATCGGCGATGAATGGGGCCGCGTCGAAGATCTGCCGGCCATCATCGACGACCTGGTTCGCCCCTTTGTCGGCAAATCGACGGTAGCGGCCGAGATCGGGTCGGGCGGCGGACGTATGGCCTCGAAGGTGGCGCCCCTGGTCGGTCGGCTCACCTGCTTCGACATCGCCGACGCCTTCCTTGAAAAGGCGAAGCACGCCCTGGCCGAACACCACAACATCGATTACGTCCTGCTCGGCGACAAGCTGTTCGAGCCGATTCCGGATGTTTCATTCGACTACATCTATTCCTTCGACGTACTCGTTCACCTCGATCTGCACACGTTGTGGCGCTATTTCACCTATGTGCACCGCATTCTGAAAAAGGACGGCCTGTTCTTCGCGCACGTGTCGAATCTGCGCGCTCCAGGGGGCTGGGCCAATTTCTCGGATCAGCAGGAATACACGGTCGAAGGGCATTATTTCATCGTGCCGGAGATCGTCGATTTGTTTAGTGAAAAAGCGGGTTTTGCCAAGGTCAAGGCCGCCCCGATCGACACCGCGAATTTCTACTACAACCGCGACTATCTCTGCGTCCTGCGCAAGGTCTGACCCCGCCGCCGGGTTGTTTATTTGCCTTGGTGGCCGTCCGCTTCGCGGACGGCGCCGGCGGCGATGAGGCTCTCGATTTCGGCGGTCGAATAGCCGTGGTCGCGAAGAACCCCCCTTGTATGTTCGCCGAGCAGCGGGGCGCCTTGGCCAATGCCTGCGGGCGAATCGCTAAACTTCACCGGGCAGCCGAGGCTTTTGACGATCCCCAACCGGCTGTGGGCAACCTCGACAACCATCTCGCGGGCGAGCGTCTGCGGGTCCTCCAGCATTTCGGCGATTGAATTCACGGGACCGGCCGGCACGCCTGCCGCGGCGAGCCGAGGCAGCCATTCGCCGCTTTTTCTCCGCCGGAAGATCGGCGCCAAAAGCGTGATCAGATCCGTCTCGTTCCGTTTGCGCGTGGGGTTGTCGGCGAAGCGCGGGTCGTCGGCCAGCCCCGGTGTCTCGATCGCGTCCAGCAGGCGCAGCCACAGGGTTTGGCTGGGCGCCCCGACGACGATCCACCCGTCCATGGTCTCGAAGGCCTGATACGGCGCGCTCAATGGATGAGCGGAGCCGAGCGGCGCCGGCGATTGACCGGTCGCCAGGGCCATGGCGGATTGCCAATAGGTCAGCGCGATCCCGGCCTCCATCAAGGACGCCTCCACCCGCTGGCCCTGCCCGGTCTTGAGGCGATGGGCGTAGGCGGCGGCGATGCCCATCGCGGCGAGGATGCCGGCGACGATGTCGGTGGCCGGCGGCCCCAGTTTAACCGGCGGTCGCCCGGGGCCTTCGCCGGTGATGCTCATCAGCCCGCTCATGGCCTGGGCGATGAGGTCGAGGCCGGGCCGGTCGGCATAGGGACCGTCGCGGCCGAAGCCGGAGATGTCGCAATAGATCAGGTGGGGATTGTCGCGGCGCAGCGCTTCATAGCCGAAACCAAGCCGCTCGAGCGCGCCACGGCGGAAATTCTCGATGACGACATCGGTGCGGCGCAACAAACGCCACAGGACTTCCCGTCCTCCTTCGGTCTTAAGATCGAGGGCGACGCCGCGTTTGTGGCGGTTGAGCATCAGGAAAGCCGCCGATTCACCATCGAGGCTCGGCGGCGCGAATCGCCGCGAATCGTCGCCGCCGGGAATCTTTTCGACTTTGATGACGTCGGCGCCGAGATCGGCGAGCATCAATCCGCAGGTCGGCCCCGCCATGACATGGGCGAGTTCGATGACCCGCAGGCCGGCGAGGGGCCCGCTCGCCGTGGCCGCCGGCGCCGGTTTCATCGCGGCTCCGCCTCCACGACGATCGCGCCGCCGACGCCGGGATCAACCACGCCCAGAAACACCGTCCCTTCGGGAAACTCCTCAACGAAGGCCGCCAACAGATAGGACGATGCAAGGGGATCGAAGGCGGGCGCATCGGAAAACAGATCGATAGCCGGGATGCCCGGCGCTTTGGCTTGGAGCACCGCCTTGACCTGCCCGACATGGGGTCCGGCGACGCCGTAATCGGTGAACAACACGATCATCGGCGCCGCGGGTCCGTCGCGGCGGATTTCGGCATTTGGGGCCTTCCCACTCAACATGCCGCAGCTTAACTTCGCGGGCGCAACGACGCACCATCGCCGTCATTGGGGCGCCGTGTTTTGGAGGAGGCTGAAGGTGTCGATAGCCGACAGGGCGCCGTCGTGACGAGCCGGTGGTGGCGGGAACTGACAACGCGGGAAGCGGGCTCGCTTCGCGACCGGAATTGTATCGCCGTCCTGCCCATGGCGGCGACGGAGCAACACGGTCCCCATCTGCCGCTTGGTGTTGATTCCTTCATCAATCATGGCGTGCTGGAGCGGGCGGTCGCGCTGGCGCCCGCCGATTTGAATTTCGTCGTCCTCCCCGCGACGGAGATCGGCAAGAGCAACGAGCATCTGGATTTCGCCGGTACGCTGACGCTCACCGCCGAGACGCTGATCCGGCTCGTGACCGAGATTGCCGCGGGCGTGGAGCGCGTTGGCTTGCGCAAAATCGTCCTCTTCAACAGCCATGGCGGCCAGCCGCAAATCGCCGACATCGTTGCCCAGGACCTGCGCGCCCGGCTGCGCATGATCGCGGTTCCGGTCAATTCGTGGCGATTGATGCGAGCGGACGAGATGTTCGACGCGACTGAAATCCGCTATGGGCTGCATGGGGGCGCGGTCGAGACCTCGATCTTGATGCACCTTAGGCCGGATCTGGTGCACCGCCCGGAGCTGCGCGACTTCGCCTCGAACGCCGCGACGATCGAACGCGATTTTCCGCATCTGGCGCCGAGCGGCCGCTTACGTTTTGCCTGGCAGGCCCAGGATCTCAACCGCGAAGGGGCCACCGGCAACGCCGCCGCCGCGGACGCCGACAAAGGGCGCATGTTGGTGGATCGGGCAGCCAGCGGCCTGATCGATATTCTTCGCGATCTGGCTCGACTGCCCGTTCCAGTCTCTTAAGACCAGGATAGTCGGCGCGGCGATCCGCGGCCGCAAGCCGGCGCGGTTGATGCGTATCAAAATTCCGCCCGGACATTTCGGCGATACTCTCTCGACCGGTTGAACGCTTCCCTGGCGCGACCCGGAAGGCGGGAGAAGTGGGTCATGAGTGTGAAGGCGGCTCTTCCGCGCGTTGCGGGCTCAGGGACCGAGACCGCCCCAGGCGTTCTTCGGCGCGCGCCGCCGGCATCACACATCGATGTCTTCGCGGAGCCCAAGGCCGACCCGGCGGAGGCCGCCATCGAGCGCGAGTACCGTGTCCTGATGCGGAAATTCTGGTTCTCCGCCGCGATTTTGGCGGGGGAGCGGCCTGTTCGCCGAGGATGAGAGGGCGGCGTTGGCCTATGCGGAGGCCGTCACCCTCCACTCCGGCGCGATCGATGCCGGATTGATGGACAACCTGAAGAAATATTTCGGTGAAGACGTGATTGTCGAATTGACCGCGCTCATCGGATTCCAGAACCTGTCCAGCAAGTTCAATAGCGCGCTTGGCGTGCCGGCGCAGGGCTTTTGCCAAATGCCGGCGAAACACTAACCCGCGGCCAGGCGCGATGGCGACTTCTGAAACAACGGCGCGACAGGCGGCAGGCGCGGCGGGCGCCACCGGCCTCGCCGCCGTTTTGGTGGTCGGGTATGCCCCCGTGGCCGTGGCGCCGCTGGCGATTGTCGCGCGTCAAGAATCCGGCGGCAGCTTCCTGGCCGGCCGATTTGCCTGATCTACGGAAACCGGTCGCGCGAGCAGATTGCCTATTTCGACGAATTGGAAACCAAGACCAAGGACCTCAATCTGCGGCTTTGCCATGTGTTGTCAGAGCCGCCACCGGGTTGGACTGGGGCTGTCGGCCAGTTGGATTTGGCGACACTGGGCAGATATTTGGACAGTTCAGTGACCGCGCCGGGTCGCGAAAGCCTGTTCATTGGCATTGCTCTGGGCGCGCAGCGGCAGGGCCGCCGCCAAGTGGATGGCGCATAAAGCAACGAGGGCGCCAAAGCGGCGGCGCGACGACAGCGGCTCCCTGGGCGGCCGCATCGGGACCATGGCGCACTCCTCTTTGAAGGGCCGTCTATAGAATGACACTCAATGCCGGCTTTGAGGAGCGGCGTTGGTTGCGCCGCCGCTTCTACTGCACGGCGGAATTGTTGCGGACGAAGGTATGGTAGGGCAGCGTCGAGATGCAGTGTATCGCAATCAGCGCGGCGGCCAGGAAGGTCACGACCGTCGCCAGAAAATATCCGTAGCCGTAGAACGGCAGCCCGAGTTCCATCGTCACCAGCGAAAACGTCGTGTTCGAGCTGTCCGCCGTCAGGGCTCGTGAGACAGATTGTGGGACTTGAGGAAGGGAGGATTTCTGGCTCATCGTAACGACGGAGGAGTGAAGATGAGCCAGAAATCCTTGAGCCCGAAGTCGCCGT
>CAMDDQ010000096.1 GCA_945892765.1 Asaia bogorensis | reverse complement strand
AACGTCCAACGCCACCTGACATCCGCATCGACGCACCGACACTTTCGAGCTGCGGCGATGGACACGTGGCGGACGGCGGTTGCGGCCGCTTAACAAAATGCAGGACGCAGACTTCTCGCGTTCTTCAATCGACAACGTGACAATGCCTTCAATATGAATGAGGTTTGGGCGGCGTGATCAGCAACTGGATTGCACCTTAAATCCGCTGCCAACCTGTCCAACAAGGTAGGGCCGTCACAATCGCAGCGGCTCGGGATCAGATTATGAAGCCTTCTAGTGGCGAGAACTTCCAAGCGCATTCCTATATCGGCAGCGATATTGCGCAGATGGGTTATGAGGGCGAGCGTCCCCCGAGATCGGCAAAATTTGTCGCGAGTTTTGATATGGGTAGCGGTCCCGGTGGCGGCGATTATCGAACCTATCTGCTCTGCACTGACAAAAAGCGTTCAGAATGGACGTTGTGGCAAAGGGGCTCCGATTACGATACCGGAAAGCACCTCTACTGCAGGGTTGCGTATGGTTGGCCCTATCGTGGTTATTCAGCCAAATACGCTGCAGAGCAACTGCTAATCAGGGCTTGGGAAGATGAGCGCAATCTAGAAGGTTTTCTGCCGTCAAGCGCGGGCATGGAATTAGCCGGTTTATTGACCACTGAGGATATTGAGCGGATTGTGTTGACGATGTTTGCCGATCAATAACGGGCAAGCGCAGGCCAGCACCTCGCAGATCATCATCGCATTGGAGGTAAAGACGTTCTGGCCCATCTCGGATTGATTGACGCGGATCGTGACGCTGTTGTCGTCGCCTCCGGGGCCGCCCTCAGGCACGACCGGCCGGGAGCGGCGCCGGCGCCGCAAAGCCCAGGCCGCGCCGCATGCCTCGCCCGATGCCCGAAATTCCGTCCCCGCGTTGCCCGGAGCGTTGCCCAGAAAAGAAAAACGGCCACCCTGGGTTGGGCGGCCGCAGTCTAAGTATTTGATATAATTGGCGCGCCCTACTGGACTCGAACCAGTGACCCTCGGCTTAGAAGGCCGATGCTCTATCCAACTGAGCTAAGGGCGCGCAAATCGAGCAGTGGTTATGTCGGTTCGTTCAAGCCGGGCGGTCGTAGCGGAAATTGTCGGCGTAACTTTTCGGGCGGGGCGGCGTCTTCGCCTTGGGCTCGACGACCAAGAATTCGAGCCGGCGGCGCTTGGCATAAGCGATTGCCTCCTCCTGGGTCGCAAAGCGCAACCGCACTTGCCCAAGCGTATCGGCGGAGCTGGTCCAACCGGTTAGCGGATCCTGGTCCCGCGGGGTGACCGGCTCAAATTGCAATACCCATTCCTTGGTCTTGCCCTGCCCCGATTGCATGGCGGTCTTCGCCGGCCGATGGATCCACACTGGCGTCGCGACCATTGCCTCAATCCTCCGCGAACTCTTCACCTGGTCGGGGCGGCCAGATTCGAACTGACGACCTCCTGCGCCCAAGGCAGGCGCGCTACCAGGCTGCGCTACGCCCCGTTGACTGTTGGAATACACCCAGGCCGGCGTCGCCGGCAAGCTTTCCGGCACCGGGGGCGGCTAATAAGCCACTCCTCGCCCTAGTCCTGCTCCCTGCCTGGCCTTACACTTCCGATGCAATCGTTTCACAAGGCGAGGCTGCGATGTCCAGACGTGCGATCTCGATGAATACACCGCTGTACGACTATCTGTTATCGGTGACGCTGCGCGAGCCGGAACTTCTGCGCCGGCTGCGGGAGGAGACCGCGAAGCTGCCGAACGCCGGCATGCAGATTTCACCCGATCAAGGACAGTTCATGGCCCTGCTGATCGAAATGCTGGGCGCAACGCGCTGCCTCGAAATCGGCAGCTTCACCGGCTACAGCGCCCTGTGCGTCACGCTCGCGATGCCGCCATCCGGCCGCCTGGTGGCGTTCGACCGCAGCGTCGAATGGACCGACATCGCGCGCCGGTATTGGACCGAGGCGGGTGTGGCCGATCGCATCGACCTCCGCCTGGGACCAGCCGTCGACGGTCTCGACACGCTGCTGGGCAAGGGCGGCACCGGAACCTTCGACTTCGCCTTCATCGACGCCGACAAGGACAATTACGACGCTTATTACGAACGGGTGCTTAGGCTGCTGCGCCCGGGCGGGCTCGTCGCCATCGACAATGTCCTTTGGTCCGGCCGGGTCGCCGATCCCAAGGTTCACGACAAGGACACCGATGCCTTGCGTGCGCTTAACCAGAAAATCCACGGCGATCGGCGGGTCTCGATGAGCCTGCTTCCGGTTGGCGACGGCCTTACCCTCGCCCGTAAACGCGCGTGACGTCCGGAGGGCGCCTCAGCGCCGAGTTGGAGGCAGCGTAACGCGGTCGCCGGCCTTGATGCCGAGGCGCGCAGTCGTACCGCCGTTGACTTCAAGCACAAAGCGCACCGGCTCCGAAGACGGAACCGTGTCGGTACTGAGCGGTATCGTCCGCTGCGCGATGTTAGCGATGCGGCCGTCGCGACGGATGAACACCATATCGAGCGGAATAAGCGTGTTCTGCATCCAAAAGGCAACCGGCTGTTCCTCGCCGAAATCGAACAGCATTCCGGCATCCGCGGCCAATCTCTGGCGGAACATCAACCCTTGGGAGCGCTCGGGCTCGGTCTGGGCGATTTCGACCTTAAAGACATGCCGGCCGTTCGACGCCTCGATGGCGACTTCCGCCACGGGCAGCGGCCCCACCCTTGGCTGCGCTCCAGCCAACGACGCACAAGCCGCGGTCGCGATCCACCCGAGCACGAGAAAGCGGCGATTGGATTTGGTCATCCTCCACCCATATCGAAGAACGGTCCCGCGGTAAACAGGCGGCAGAGAGCGTTTGCCTTGCCGAAGTCCCGGTCTCATACTGGCTTGGTCACCAGGGGGAGCCGGTATCCGGCTGAGAGGTCTCGATCGAGAGACGACCCCACGAACCTGATCCGGGTCATACCGGCGTAGGGATGCGTGAATCATGTCGGCGCCATTTTTCCTTCCCGCAAGTCCCAACCCCACGCCCTTGGGGGTCCAAATCCGTGGCGCACGGCTTGCCTTTGATGGTGTCCCCGTTTTTTCGAATCTCGATTTCGAACTCCAAGCCGGGCGTTGGACCTGCCTCCTCGGCCCGAGCGGAATCGGCAAAAGCACGTTATTGCGCCTCATCGCCGGACTCACGCCAACCGGAGGCGGGACGATTTCGGCTGGCGACGGCGCCGGACTGGAGGGTCGCATTGCCTGGATGGCGCAGGACGATTTGTTGCTGCCCTGGCTCGATGTGCTCGGCAATGTCACGCTGGGCGCGCGGCTGCGGCAAGGTCGAGCCGACCCCGCTTTGATCGAGCAAGCCCGAATTTTCTTACGTCGGGTCGGGCTCGGCCACCGGGCCCATGAACGCCCGGTGACTCTTTCGGGTGGCGAACGTCAGCGCGCGGCGCTGGTCCGCACTCTACTTGAGGACCGCCCGATCGTACTCATGGATGAACCGTTCTCGGCGCTGGATGCGATCACGCGCTGGCGTTTGCAGGCCGAGGCGGCGAGTTTGTTGCGCGGGCGCACGGTTCTGCTGGTGACCCATGACCCGCGCGAAGCACTCCGGCTCGGTCACCGCATCTTCATCATGTCGGGCACGCCGGCGTGCCTCGAAGCCGCGCCGTGTCCGCGCGGCGAACCGCTCCAACGGCCCGACGACGAGAGCTTCCGCCAGATCGAAGCCGCCCTGTTGGGGCGGCTTGTCGCGGCCGATTCCGAACGACGGCCCGGTGCCAGTGGGCCATGATCGGCCGCGGGTTTGTCACTTTCGCCGGCCTGATCGCGGTCTGGCAAGTCCTGGTGTGGGTTACCGCGCTGCCCGTCTACATGTTGCCCGGCCCGGTTCAGACCGCCGCGGCGCTCGTCGATCGCTACGACATCATCCTGTGGCATGGCGGTGTGACGGCGCTGGAGATTGTCGTCGGCCTGGCCTTTGGCACGATCATCGGCTCAGGCAGCGCTTTGCTGCTTATGCGCTTCCGGCCAGCGCGGCGGTGGCTGTTGCCCATGCTACTCGTCAGCCAGGCCATCCCAGTCTTCGCGATCGCGCCGTTGCTGGTCCTGTGGCTGGGTTACGGTCTGGCCTCGAAGGTGGCCATG
The DNA here is from genome assembly GCA_945892765.1 of Asaia bogorensis. Lineage (GTDB taxonomy): Bacteria > Pseudomonadota > Alphaproteobacteria > CACIAM-22H2 > CACIAM-22H2 > SHVT01. Next base: position 3,794 of record CAMDDQ010000096.1, on the reverse strand, counting down.
GCCACCCTCGTCATCTTTTTTCCCGTGGCCGCGACGTTCTACGACGGTCTGCGCCGCACCCATCCGGGTTGGCTCGACCTCGCCCGCACGATGCAGGCCTCGCCCTGGGCGACGTTGCGGCACATTCGCCTGCCCGCGGCACTTCCCGCTTTCGCATCCGGTCTACGGGTTGCGGCCGGAGTAGCACCGATCGGGGCCGTCATCGGCGAGTGGGTCGGTTCGAGCGCCGGCCTCGGCTATCTGATGCTGCAAGCCAATGCGCGGCTGCAAACCGATCTGATGTTCGCCGCCCTATTCGTCCTCGCCTTGCTTGGGGTCGGGCTCTATTTCGCGGTCGATGCCGGGTTGCGCCGTGTCCTGCCTTGGCTGCCCGACACTCTCCCCGCCACTGATAAGGAGTAAGTCATGCGGTACCTGCTTTTGGCTCTATGCCTTTCGCTGGCTCTTGTTTCGCCGGCCTCCGCGCAGAAACTCACGGTGCTTTTGGATTGGTTCGTCAATCCCGATCACGCGCCGCTGTTTGTAGCCCAGGAAAAGGGCTATTTCGCCGAGGCGGGACTGACAGTGGAATTCATTGCGCCCGCCGATCCCAACGATCCGCCCAAGTTGATCGCCGCCGGACGTGGCGACATCGCCGTGTCCTATCAACCACAGCTTCATGTGCAGGCGGCCATGGGCCTTCCGCTTGTCCGCATCGCCACGCTGGTAGCGACGCCGTTGAACACGCTAGTCGCCCTCGCCGGCGGGCCGGTGAAGACGATCGCCGATTTGAAGGGCCGCAAGATCGGGTATTCGGTCGGCGGGTTCGAGGATGCGCTGCTCAAGGCCATGCTGGGAAAACACGGGCTGAGGCTTTCCGACGTGACCCTGGTCAACGTCAATTTCACGCTGTCCCCGGCCCTTCTCTCCGGCCAGGTCGACGCCGTGATCGGCGCCTTTCGCAATTTCGAGCTGAACCAGCTTCAAATTCTCGGCCGTCCCGGCCTCGCCTTTTATCCCGAGGAAGAAGGCGTCCCCAGCTACGACGAATTGATTCTTATCGCCAACCGAGTGCGCCTGGGCGACCCGGCCCTGCGCCGTTTCGTTGACGCGGTGGAGCGCGGCACCCAATTCCTGATCAACCATCCCGACGAAAGCTGGGCCTTGTTCATCAAGGGCCGCAAGGATGTGGACGACGACCTCAACCGCCGCGCCTGGCGCGACACGCTGCCGCGTTTCGCCCACAGCCCGGCGGCGCTCGATCGCGCCCGTTACGAGCGTTTCGCGGCCTTTCTGCTGGCGCAGGGATTGATCGACAAGGCCCCAAAACTCGCGGATTACGCCGTCGAACTGCCCTGAGCCGCCGCCGGAAATAACGGAATGACCGGAGCCGGCGCTTCCAGCTGGCGCAGCCACATGGCCGAATAGAGGCCGCGGCGGGCGAGCAGGTCGTCGTGATGGCCGCGTTCGACCACTTTGCCTTCTTGAACCACCAGGATCTCGTCGGCCTCGACCACGGTCGACAGGCGATGAGCGATGATCAGCGTCGTGCGATTGGCGGAGATCGCCCGAAGGCTTTCCTGAATTTCCTTTTCCGTGCGCGTGTCGAGATGCGAGGTCGCCTCGTCAAACAACAACACGCGCGGTCCTTTGAGAATGGTGCGCGCGATCGACACGCGCTGCCTTTCGCCGCCCGATAGTTTGAGCCCGCGTTCCCCGACCCGCGTCTCGTAGCCATCGGGCAGGTTCAAGACGAAGTCGTGGATACGGGCGAGCTTCGCCGCCTCTTCCACTTCGGCCTGGCTGGCGGCCGGGCGCCCATAGGCGATGTTGTAATAAATCGTGTCGTTAAACAGCACCGTGTCCTGGGGAACGATGCCGATGGCGGCACGCAGGCTGGCTTGAGTCACTTCGCGTATGTCCTGGCCGTCGATGCGGATGGAGCCTTCGTCGACGTCATAAAACCGGAACAGCAGGCGCGAAATCGTCGATTTCCCGGCACCGCTGGAACCGACGATGGCCACGGTCTTGCCGGCCGGAACCTTGAACGAAAGATCGTGCAGAATCGGGCGGCGCTGGTCGTAGCCGAAGCGCACGGCGTCGAAGACGACCTCTCCGGCATCGGCGCGCAAGGCCGGCGCACCTGGCCGGTCCTCGATTTCGGCGTGGACATCCAACAGGGCAAACATCGCCGCCATGTCGATCAGCGACTGGCGCATGTTGCGATAGACCATGCCAAGAAAGTTCAGCGGCTGGTAAAGCTGAATGAGATACAGATTCACCAACACGAAATCGCCAACAGTCATGGTGCCTTGGACGACCCCCGCCGCCGCCATCCACATCACGGCGATGAGGCCGACGGAAATGATGAGCCCCTGGCCGAAATTGAGAAATGCCAATGTCGTGGCGCTGATGACCGCCGCTTTTTCATAACGGGTGAGGGCGACGTCGAAGCGGCGGGCCTCGTGTTCCTCGTTGCCGAAATATTTGACGGTCTCGTAGTTCAGCAGGCTGTCGACGGCCTTGGAATTGGCCTCGGTCTCGGCGTCGACCATGTGGCGCCGGTATTGAATGCGCCATTGCGTAACCGCCAAAGTGAACGCGACATAAGCGATGATCGTCACAAGAATGACTAGGGCATAGGTAAAATCGTACAGGCCCCACACCACCGCGCAGACCATCAACAATTCGAGGATGGTCGGGAAGATCTGAAACAACACGTAATACAAAAGGTCGTCGATGCCGGTGGTGCCGCGTTCTATGGCTCGGCTGAGGCCCCCAGTCTGCCGGTCAAGGTGGAACCGCATCGCCAGTCGGTGGAGGTGGCGAAATGTCTGGAGCCCCACATCGTGGATCGCGTGTTGGGCGACACGAACAAAAACGATGTCGCGCAGCTCGGTGAACGCGAGCTGCAATACGCGCACCAATCCATAAGCCACGATCAACGCCCCCGGAGCGACGAGGAGCGGTTCGCCCCCCGGCGTCAGCGCATCGACCGAGTATTTGTAGACAATCGGAATGTAGATATTGGCGATCTTGGCGCCAAGCAGCATCGCCAACGCGACGAGGATGCGGCCCCGCATCTCAAGCGAGCTGCGCGCCCACAGATAGGGCAGCAGCCGCCGCAGCGGCGCGGTCTCGCTGTGCTGGGAGCCCTTCACATAGCCCGGTGTTCCGGAAAAAGCGCTTGAACGCATTGTCGCTCCCAAATGGCGTGTCGCGAACTTACCTTCAAGCCGGAGAAAAGTCGAAGGCGCGGGCCTATGAAAAGAAGATCAACGTCAGCAGACCGAAGAGCGGCATCAGGATGGCGCCCGACCAAAGCATGTAGCCAAAGAAGGTCGGCATTCTTATGCCTTGCTCCTCGGCAATGGCCTTGATCATGAAATTGGGGGCATTGCCGATATAGGTATTGGCGCCCATGAACACCGCGCCGGCCGAGATCGCGGCGAGCGTCGTGGCCATCGGTCCCATCAACTGTTTCGCATCGCCGCCGGCGGCATTGAAAAAGACGAGATAGGTCGGTGCATTGTCGAGAACGCTGGACAACAAACCGGTGAGCCAAAAATAGGCGACGTCGATGGGGCGACCGTCCGGCCCGCTGATCAGGCCCACCAAGCCGCCCATCGCGCCCTCGCGGCCAGCTCGCAAGATGGCGATGGCGGGGATGATGGTCACGAAGATGCCGGCGAAAAGCTTGGCGACTTCGATGATCGGAAACCAACTGAAGCCATTGGCCTGGCGCGCCTCGGCCGGCGTGACCCACAACGACACGCCCGCGAGCGCAAGGATCAGCAAATCGCGCAGCAGGTTCT
>CAMDDQ010000095.1 GCA_945892765.1 Asaia bogorensis | reverse complement strand
GCTGGTCCTGAAGCCGACCACGTACATGAACAATTCGGGGCAGGTGGTGGCGGCGGCGGCGCATTTCTATAAGATTCCGCCGGATCGCATCGTCGTTTTTCACGACGAGCTCGACCTCAAGGCCGGGAAGCTCCGCGTAAAACGCGGCGGCGGCGCCGCGGGTCACAACGGGATACGCAGCATCGATGCCCATATCGGGGCCGATTACCGCCGCGTGCGCATTGGCGTCGGTCATCCCGGCGATTCCGACCGTGTGTTGGCGCATGTCCTCAATGATTTTGGGAAAGACGATGCCGAATGGCTCGACAAATTGCTGGAGGCTCAATCCGTGGCCTTGCCAGACTTAATCGCCGGCAATGACGCCGCATTTATGAGCAGGGTGGCCGGCGTGATGACCCCGCCCAAACCGAAAACGAAACCGGCGCCACCGGAGAGTTCGAGCAACGACAGGACGGAGGGTTCAGGGCGTGGGGTTTAAATGCGGCATCGTGGGACTACCCAATGTCGGCAAATCCACTTTGTTCAACGCGCTGACCGCCACGGCGGCGGCGGCGGCGGCCAACTATCCCTTTTGCACGATTGAACCCAATGTCGGTCGTGTGCCGGTGCCCGATTCGCGTCTGGATGCGATCGCGAAATTGGCGGAGTCGGTGAAGATCGTCCCGACCCAACTGGAATTCGTGGATATCGCTGGGCTCGTGCGGGGCGCGAGCCAAGGTGAGGGACTCGGCAACCAATTCCTCGGCCACATCCGCGAAGTCGACGCCATCGCTCATGTCGTGCGGTGCTTCGACGGCGGCGACGTCGTCCATGTCGAAGGCTCCATCGATCCGGTGCGCGATGCGGAGACGGTCGAGACGGAGCTGATGCTCGCCGATCTCGATAGTCTGGAGCGGCGGCTGACCGCCGCCGTGAAGAAGGCAAAGGGGGGCGATGTCGAGACCAAGGGCCAGGTCGCCGTCATGGAGCCTGTGCTTACCTTGTTGCGCGAAGGCAAACCAGCGCGCCTGTTTCGACCGTCCGCGGAGGAGGCGTCGCGATTCCAACTGCTCCAGCTCTTGACGGCCAAGCCCGTCATGTATGTGTGCAACGTCGAGGAAGGCGATATCGCCACCGGCAACGCCTTCGTGAAACGGGTCGAGACCAGCGCCAAGGAAAAGGGCAGCCAGTCGATCGTGGTATCGGCCGCCATCGAAGCCGAAGTCGCGCTGCTGGCGAGCGATGAGGAACGCCGCGGTTATCTGGACTCGCTCGGCATGACCGAAAGCGGGCTCACGCGGGTGATTCGCGCCGGTTACTCGCTGCTCGATCTGGTGACGTTTTTCACCGCTGGGCCCAAGGAATCACGGGCCTGGACGGTGCATCGAGGGGCCAAGGCGCCAGAGGCGGCCGGCGTCATCCACACCGATTTCGAACGCGGCTTCATTCGCGCCGAAACCATCTCCTACGCCGATTTCATTGCCTGCAACGGCGAGCAGGGCGCCAAGGCCGCCGGCAAGATGCGGCTCGAGGGCCGCGACTATTTCGTCGTCGACGGCGACATCATGTTGTTCCGTTTCAACGTGTGACGCGGCCGCCGCTAACGCACAAAATGTCCAACGAGGATTCCGGCGAACACGATCCAACCCGCCCATCGGTTGGAGCGGAACTTGGCGAGGCAATCACCGGGTCGGTCCAAATCCACCGCGCCGGCTTGCCACAGGAAATGGGCGCCAACCCCGGCTAAGGCAACGAGGAACGGCCAGCCCAGACCGGCCGCGATTCCGGCGAGGCCAAGGAACGCAACCGCCCCGCCGTAGAAACCGTAGAGCCATGTCCGCGTCGCCTCGCCCAGCCTCAAGGCGAGCGACTTCACGCCGATCAGGATGTCGTCTTCCTTGTCCTGGTGCGCGTAGATCGTGTCGTAGCCCAAGGTCCAGAAAATCCCGGCCGCATAAAGCAGGATGGCTGGCCAGTCGAGGCCATCGGTGACGGCGGCCCAACCCATCAACGCGCCCCAATTGAAGGCCAGCCCGAGAAAGAGTTGCGGCCACCAAGTAACGCGTTTCATCAGCGGATAGGTGAAGACCAGGAGGAGCGATGCGACCCCAAGCAGGATGGCGGTCCGATCGAGCATCACCAGAACGCCCAGGCCGATTAGGAGTTGGATCGATAGGAAAACGATGGCGCCGCGCAAAGTGACCTGACCAGACGGAAGTGGCCGTTCGCGAGTCCGGGCAACGCGTGCGTCGAAATCGCGGTCAACGATGTCGTTGTAGGTGCAGCCGGCCCCACGCATCACAATCGCGCCCAAGGTGAACAACCCGAGAAGTCGGAAATCCGGCCAACCCGGTGAAGCCAGCGCGATCGCCCACCAGCAAGGAAAAAGCAGCAGCCAGGTGCCAATCGGTCGATCGAGGCGGGCGAGTTTGAAATAGGGTCTAACCGCGCCCGGAACAAGTCGCTCGATCCACGAATTGGCCGGCATGTCGGAGGCCTGGGATCGCGCCAAGGGGACGGCGGCGGGGGGATCGCGGCGTTGCATCCCTTCATCTTGCCGCCCCCCGGCCTTTGGCTCAAGGCCGCTCCAGCGGCGGGCTTGTTTCGGGCGGGGTCAGCGAATAGGGTAACGGCCCTTCCTCCGGCCGAAGGATCGCCGAGGCTTGCGTTATATCAGCACACGCGGGGCCGCCCCCGCCCTCGAATTCGACGACGTTCTGCTCGCCGGCCTGGCGGCCGATGGCGGCCTGTATTTGCCGGAGTCCTGGCCGCGGCTAACCGTCGAGGAGCTGCGCGGCTTGGCCGGACTCTCCTACGTCGAGACGGCGGTTCGAATCATGACTCCCTTCCTGGGCGGTCGTATTCCGGCCGAGGATTTCGCCGCCCTCGTCCGCGATTCCTATGCCGGATTCGATCATCGCGCCGTGGCGCCGCTTAAGCAGATCGGCCCCGATCGATGGTTGCTGGAGCTATTTCACGGCCCCACGCTTGCTTTCAAGGACTACGCCTTGCAATTGGTCGGGCGCCTGTTCGACCATGTGCTGCGCCGCCGCGGCGAGTCGATAACCATCGTCGGCGCGACCTCGGGCGACACCGGCTCCGCGGCCATCGACGCCTGCCGCGACCGGGCCGGGATCGATATCTTCATCCTGCATCCGCGCGGTCGTGTATCCGAAGTTCAGCGCCGGCAGATGACGACCGTGACGTCGGCTAACGTCCACAACATCGCCGTCGACGGCACCTTCGACGATTGCCAGGACCTGGTGAAGGCGATGCTGAACGATGCGAAGCTGCGGGCGGAGATGCGGCTTTCCGCGGTCAATTCGATCAATTGGGCAAGAATTCTGGCCCAGGTCGTCTACTACGCCACCGCAGCCATCGCCGTGGGCGCGCCCGATCGCGCCGTGGCTTTTGCCATTCCCAGCGGCAATTTCGGCAATGCTTATGCCGGTTATGTCGCCCGGCAAATGGGCCTGCCCATCGCCCGCCTTGTTGTTGCCAGCAACCGTAACGATATTCTCTATCGCTTCATCGAAACCGGGACGATGGCGACGGCGACGGTGGAGCCTTCGCTCAGTCCCAGCATGGATATCCAGGTATCGAGCAATGTCGAAAGGCTGCTTTTTGATTATTTGTACGGCCGCGATGGCGCGCGCACGGCCGCGGCCATGACGAATTTCCGTGCCGACGGCAGGCTTGTTCTGGATGAGGCGGAACGGCGGAAACTCCGCCGTCTCTTCGACGGGCACCGCGAGGACGACGAGGGCACAAAACGCGCCATCGCCGACACCTTCCGCGAAACCGGCGAAGTCATCGATCCACACACCGCCGTCGGCGTCGCGGCCGCGCGGGCCTGGCGGGGGCCGCCGGGTATTCCCGTCATCGCGTTGGCAACCGCGCATGCGGCGAAATTTCCGCAAGCGGTGGAGGCGGCGATCGGCCGCACGCCGCCCGTGCCGGCGCGGCTCGCCGACATCATGAAGCGCCCGGAGCGCTGCGCCGTTCTGCCCAACGATGTCGCGGCCGTGAAGGATTACGTCCGCGGCCATCGCCGTGAGTCGGCATCGCGAGGCGCGGCATGACCGTGCGTCTGTCGACTCTCCCGAACGGGATGCGCGTGGCCACGGTCGCGATGGAAGCGGTCGAGACCGCTTCCATCGGGGTCTGGGTTGGCGTCGGTACCCGCCACGAACAGGCCGAAGTCAACGGGGTCGCCCATTTTCTCGAACACATGGCGTTCAAAGGCACCGAGCGCCGTTCCGCGCGCGGCATCGCCGAAGAAATCGAAGCCGTCGGCGGATATTTGAACGCCCATACCGCGCGCGAGCAAACCGCCTTCTACGCCAAGGTGCTGAAGGACGACACCGCGCTTGCCTTCGACATCATCGCCGACATCTTGCAGCATTCGGCCTTCGATCCCGACGAAGTCAAACGCGAACGCGCCGTGGTTCTCCAGGAAATCGGCCAGGCGCTCGACACGCCCGATGACATCATCTTCGACCATTTCCAGTCCACGGCGTTTCCGGGTCAAGCCATCGGCCGGCCGGTATTGGGCTCGGCGGCGATTGTGGAGAAACTCGATCGCGGCGCGCTGATGGGTTATCTCGACGGCAACTACGGCGCCAAAAGTATGGTCCTGGCAGCCGCCGGACGTGTGGATCACGACGCCATCGTCGAATTGGCCAAACGTGGGTTCGCGACGTTGCCCACCGAACGCAAGCCGCTGCACGAACCGGCGCTCTATACCGGCGGCGACTATCGCGAGGACCGTGAGCTGGAGCAGGTTCACCTGGTTCTCGGCTTTCCCGCGGTGTCCCACGCCGACCCGGATTATTACACCCAGGCCGTCCTGTCGACGATGTTAGGCGGCGGGATGTCCTCCCGGTTATTTCAGGAGGTGCGCGAAAAACGCGGCTTGGCCTACAGCATTTATTCCTTCGCTTCGTCTTTTGTTGATTCCGGGTTGTTCGGTGTCTACGCCGGCACCGGTGAGGACGAGGTGGCCGAGCTGACCACGGTCGTCGCCGAACAAATCCGCGCCGCGATGCTTCCCGCCGGCGAGGAAGAAGTGCGGCGCGCCCGGGCGCAGATCAAGGCCGGCCTGCTGATGTCATTGGAAAGCACGAGCGCGCGCGCCGAACAGGCGGCGGGCCAATTGCTAGTCTTCGACCGGATCATTACCACCGAGGAAATCGTCCGCAAGATCGACGGCGTCACCGGGGAAGACATGGCCCGCGTCGCCCGGCGCATTTTCGCCGGCAAGCCGACGCTGGCGGCGATGGGGCCACTCGCGCAATTGCCGAGCCTGAACGATATTGGTGAGCGCCTGGTCGCCTAAAGCAGACCTCGGGGCGAGGTCAGGCGTGGCCAGCTTCGGTTGATAACATGGAAATGTCGGCGCCGACCTTGGCGATGGCGCGCTGCCATTTGGAGTCGAGTTCGCCATCAAAGACCAATCCGGAATCGGCAGGCGCGTGCAGCCAGCCATTGGCCGAAATCTCCGATTCGAGTTGGCCCGGCCCCCAGCCGGCATAACCGAGCGCGAGGCAGGATTGGCGCGGCCCGCCGCCATGCGCGATGGACTTCAGAATGTCCACCGTCGCCGTCAGACAAAAACCCTGCTCCACGACCATCGTGCCATCGCGTTTGTAGTCGTCGGAATGGAGCACGAAGCCGCGCCCGGATTCGACAGGGCCGCCGAAATGAACCCGAATGGGGGGTGAGGCGCCCGCCGCCTCGATGTTCAGTTGCTCGAGTAAATCCGGGAAGGTCAGGGAGCCAAACAACTTGTTGACGACCAAACCCATCGCACCTTCGGCGCTGTGCGCGCACAGATAGATGACGGTGCGCGAGAAACGTTGGTCGAGCATCTGCGGCATGGCCACCAGAAGCTGACCGACCAGATAGCCGGAAGTCGTTTGCGCGATCATGACCCATAAATATGCCCTCTGTCCCAGGGCTGCAAGTCCGTCCGAGGTATTGCGACACACGGCTTGTTGACCGCCGCGCGCGGCAATATTTCTGTAGTATCGGAAGCGGCATTTTTCATGGTTGGCGTTTGAAAACATTAGTTGCTCAATGGCGGGTTCGCGCGCTGATCGGCGCCACGACGCTGGCGCTGTTGTCGGTCGTTTTCCCGGCCGCGCGGGCGCAGGAGGCCGCGTCGCCATGGGTGAACACCGAACATACGAATGTTCGCCTGATCGCCGCCGCCCGCGCCGTGGGTGTCGACGACACCATGCGGCTCGGCCTGCAATTCCGAATGACACCGGGTTGGAAAATCTACTGGCGTTCGCCCGGCGATGCCGGTTATCCGCCGAGCGTCGATTGGACGGGTTCGGCCAATCTGGCCAACGCGGCGTTGCGTTGGCCCGCTCCGTTTCGTTTCAAGATTCTCGGCCTCGACACCTATGGTTACGACGGCGAAGTCGTATTGCCGATTACGGCCACGATCGAAGAACCCGGTCGTCCGCTCAACCTGAAGGCATCCGTTGACTATCTGACCTGCAAGGAAATTTGCGTTCCCTACAAGGCGGTGCTCGCGCTGCGCTTGCCCAGCGGCATACCCCAGGCCACCGAGTTTGCCCATCTCATCGATCGGTTCTCGGTGCGCGTTCCCGGCGATGGCGGCGCGCATGGCGTGCACATTGAAAGCGTCGAGGCGTTGAGCGACGGCAAGGACGAAGTCCTGCGTGTTGTCGCGCGCGCCCTGACTCCGTTCAATGCCCCGGACCTGTTTGTCGAGGGGCCCGCGGATTGGTCCTTTGCCGCGCCGGAGACGCGGCTGGTTGAAGGCGGGCTGGTGGCGGAGCTGCGTGTTCTTGTGCGTCCGGAACGCAGCCAGGCGGGCACAATCGTGGGCAGCGGCATCGTCCTGACGCTGGCCGATGGCGACCGGGCGGCGGAGCGCTCCGTGACCGTGGCCGCCGGCACCGCGGCGATGGATGACACCTCGATGGCGGCGATGATCGTGTTATTGGCCACCGCCCTTCTCGGCGGGTTGATCCTGAACCTGATGCCCTGTGTGCTGCCCGTCCTGTCGATGAAGCTGTTGAGCGCCGTCGGTCATGGCGGCGGCGCCCGGCGCGATGTGAGACTCAGCTTCCTGGCCTCGGCGGCCGGTATTCTGACGTCGTTCCTTTTGCTCGCCGCGGCCTTGGCCGGATTGAAACAGGCAGGCGTCGCGGTGGGCTGGGGAATGCAGTTTCAGCAGCCGCTGTTCCTGGCCGCCATGGTGTTGATCGTGGCGCTGTTCGCGGCCAACCTTTGGGGTCTGTTCGAGATCAATTTGCCGGGCGCGGTTGGCGATGTCGCGGCCCGCGCCGGCGGCGGCCGGAGCCTGACCGGGTCATTCCTGTCCGGCGCTCTTGCCACGATCCTGGCGACGCCGTGCTCGGCGCCGTTCGTGGGGACGGCACTCGGTTTTGCGTTGGCGCGCGGCACCCTGGAGATCTTCGCGGTTTTCGCGGCTCTCGGGCTGGGGCTGGCGTTACCGTATCTGCTCGTCGCGTTGCGGCCGGGATGGGTGACGCGGCTGCCCCGCCCGGGAAATTGGATGATCGGGCTGCGCCGGCTGCTGGGTTTCGCCATGGCCGGCACCGCGATGTGGCTGCTTTCCGTCCTGACAGCGCAGACCGGCGCCTTGGCTGCCTTGCTGGTTGGCGGGTTAGCGGCGGCGGCAGCAGCGCTTCCGGGCGCGGCGAACCTGCTTTCGGCGCGGTTGCGGCCGCTGGCGCCTGTCACCATGGTGCTGCTCGCTGCCCTCGCCCTGTGGGTGCCGAGCCAGTCGACGGAGACGGTGGCCGAACGGCCGCTTGCCGCCGTTCAGGCGGATTGGCGAGCCTTCGATCGCGGCGCCATCGCCGAACTTGTCGCCGCTGGAAACGTGGTGTTCGTCGACGTGACCGCGGATTGGTGCATCACCTGCAAGGTCAACAAGACGGTGGTGATTGACCGCGGCGACGTCGCCGCCCGCCTGGGCGGCGAGCGCGTGATTAGAATGCGGGCCGACTGGACGCGGCCAAACGATGCGATCGCCGCCTATCTCGCGAGTTTTGGTCGTTATGGGATACCCTTCAACGTTGTCTATGGCCCCGGTGCCCGCAACGGTTTGGCCTTGCCGGAACTGTTAACCGTTG
>CAMDDQ010000094.1 GCA_945892765.1 Asaia bogorensis | reverse complement strand
AGGGTGGACGCCACGGGAGGCTCCAATGCGGAATGTCGGGCGGTTGAGCGTAGCACTCGTCTTCCTGATCTCGTTCGCGGGACCGGTGGCCGCAGGACCCCTTGAGGATGGGGTCGCTGCCTACTTCCGTGAGGACTACGCCACGGCGCTGCGGCTCTATCGCCCGCTTGCCGACCAGGGCCACGCCTACGCCCAGTTCAGCCTCGGGTTCATGTACACCAAAGGCCAGGGCGTGCCGCAGGACTATGCCGAGGCGGTGCGGTGGTACCGCAAGGCGGCGGACCAGGGCCACGCCTTCGCCCAGTTCAACCTCGGCATCATGTACGAGAAAGGCCAGGGCGTGCCGCAGAACTATGCCGAGGCGGGGCGGTGGTTCCGCAAGGCGGCGGACCAGGGGAACGCCGACGCCCAGAGCAACCTCGGGTCCATGTACGCCGACGGCCGGGGCGTGCCGCAGGACTTTGCCGAAGCGGTGCGGTGGTACCGCAAGGCGGCAGACCAGGGGAACGACCGCGCCCAGCGCAACCTCGGCATCATGTACGAGGACGGCCAGGGCGTGCCGCAGAACTATGCCGAGGCGGTGCGGTGGTACCGCAAGGCGGCGGACCAGGGGAACGCCGACGCCCAGAACAACCTCGGCGTCATGTACGCCAAAGGCCAGGGCGTGCCGCAGGACCATGCCGAGGCGGTGCGGTGGTACCGCAAGGCAGCGGACCAGGGGAACGCCCTCGCCCAGCTCAACCTCGGCGTCATGTACGCCAACGGCCAGGGCGTGCCGCAGAACTACGTCGCGGCGCACATGTGGTTCAATCTTGCAGCGTCACGGCAAACCGATACGGACTGGCGGAACTTGTCCGTCAAAAACCGCGACCTCACGGCCACGAAAATGACTCCCGCTCAGATAGCCGAGGCGCAACGCTTGGCGCAGGAGTAGATGCCGAAATAACGCGGGGCGCCTACGTGCCTGGCAGCGCGTAATATTCAGCCGCAGAGATCGACACGGGAAGCCCCATGCCCAAGAATCTGAGCCAGAAACCGAATGAGCAGCTTCAGAAATTCGTCGCGGATGTTCGAGGTGACGCCGCGCTCGTTTGATGAGGCCGTGCGCCGCCTCTTGAACACGCCGCCACGCACAAGCTGGCGAAGAAGGCAGTCAAGAAGCGGCGAGAGCCGAAGGCCAATTGAAATTCGGGCGAGCCTCGACGACGACGGCACTAAATAATGCCGCGTGTTGGGAAGCATTTGGGGTGGGGTCACGGTTGGGCGCGATTTTACACGTCTACGCCTATTTGAAAATAGTCACGAACACCATCGGCTTTGGAACAATTCGTCACCAATGTGTAAATCGTCTTATCCGACATTCCCCAGATGAACCCGTGGAACATTCCAAACGCTATCATTTTGCGGGGTTCCGGGGAAGCAATGGGCGGCCGACACAGTTTCCTCCGCCACTTCCGCCTTGCACGACCGCCAGAATGACCTTTGATCCTTCGATTTGGCCTTTGCCGTCGCCATTCAGACGCACTCCTCCCGTGGTGACATCGCATTCGCCCCGTTCGGTCTTACGCTGGGGCCGGTCGTGGTCGCAGACCGTCGATCAGCCGAAGGATTTTCTCGAACAGTTCCTTCGGCACTGCAACTTCGGCCATCTGGAAAACGGCGTAGCGGGCGTGGCGCACGACCTTGGCACCGATCTTGATCAGCTTCTCCCGCAGGCTGGTCAGCGACCACTGCGCGACCGCCTCGGGCAGGGCCAGCGTCCGCATGAAGTTGGCGAGATTGTAGGCCAGCGCGTGCAACTGCAGACGCACCGCATTGGCGGCGAACGAGCAGCATGACAGGCGCGTCCACTTGATCGCGTTCTTGCCTTCCTTGATCCACTGCTCACACGTGCCGCGCTTGTTGTAGAAGGCAACGACCCGTTCGGCCGGTCGCGACAGGTTGGTGACGATGAAGCCGACCTTGGGATAAAGCTCGCCGGGGTACCACTCGACCTTGGCCACGACGCGTCGTGGCATCGTCCAGCTTGCCGCCTGATAGCTGAAGTTGGCGTAGTATCGTCGGACCGTGAGCGGCGGGCGACCAACGGGGCGTTTGAGCAGGTAGCCGATGCGCTCTTGCAGGATGCGGTTCGCCGGCAACCGGATCGTGTACTTGTAGCCTTCGGCTTCCAGGAACTCGTAGACCTCGGGGTTGGCAAAGGCGGCATCGGCGCGGAAGTAGCGGCGGAGGTCGCCCTCGCGGTAGCGGGCCACGACCGGTTCGAGCACGGCTCTCCAGCCGTCTGCCGAATGGACGTTGCCCGGGCGCAGCGCAGAACGCTCCAGATCGCCGAACTGGTTGAACACGAACAGCGGGTGGTAGCAGGTGCAGGCGAAGTGGCCGTTGTAGGCGGTGCCTTCCTGTTCGCCATGGGTCGGGCTGACACTCGAATCCATATCGAGGACGATGGACCTCGGCGAGCGGTGGCCATGAACCCGGTCGATCCACTGCCCGGGCAGATCGACGAGCGCGGTGAGGTTCTCGTCACTCGCGAGCCACTCGGTCTCGAAGCGCCCCATCTGGCTGGTCGATGCCGCATCGCGTACGACTGCCTTGCCGCCGACGATCCAGCGCATCGCAGGATCACGCCCCAGCCGGTCGGCGTCGTTGACGTCCTCGTATCCGGCAAGCCGACCGAACACAGACTGGCGCAGCATGCCCACCAGATCGTGGCGACCGTTGCGGCCTGTGCGGCCGTCAACCAGATGTCGGTCAGCGATGGCCATCAGGCCGAGCGCGTCGTCGAGTTCGCGATAGGCGAGCAAGCCGGCATCGGAGGTGACACTCGAACCGTGGAACTCCAGCTTGAGGCGGTGGTCGAAATCGAGCCGGAGAGCATCGGATTGGGCTTCACCCGCTGGCTGCGCCATCATTGCCTCGATCCAATGAGATAAGATGCTGAATCCTATAGCTCAAATGGAATCGACGCGGGCCAGTTCAATGGTTCATCTGGGTAATGGGGGGTAAACGCGCGGCACGTGATCGCGCCGGGCTGGGTTGGCGGTCGACCAATACCTTAAGATTGAACCGGGGCCTGGATTGGTTCACGATGGCGGGGTCTTGAGACGGTTCCCCGTTGCGGCGTCGAGCCGCCAAATCATTTTCAGGAGGGCAGGATGCGTCAGTATCTCATGGCTGCGGCCGTGACGGCCGTCATGGGTTTCGGTGCGGGCGTCGGCGCGGCGCCGGTGGTTCCGCACGTCTTGGTTTCCCATTCGGGTCATCTACAGCTCGCCCAGGCGATCGGCCTCGAAGCGACCGTGCGCGTGGACAGCGCCAACCTGCGCGCGGCGCCGGACCAAAAGTCCAAGGTGCTGAGGAGCGTCAAGCGCGGCTCGAAAGTACAGGTCATGAGCCAAATGGGCGATTGGACCCGTGTGCGTGTCGGCAATCTCGACGGGTACATCTCGCGTCCGCTGCTCTCGCGGTAGGCAGCGGTTAGGCACCAGCGTCGCCCTGCGCGCGCGCTTCGCGGCCCTTTGTCTGCCGATTCTGTGGGCTGCTCCGGCCGCGGCCCATTCGCCGCTGGTGGCCTGTTTCGACAATGAGGACGGCACCATCACCTGCGAGGCGGGCGTGTTCGTGGACGGCTATTTCCTGGAAGAAGATGTGCGCTGGACCGATGCCGATTACGCCGGTTTCACCCGCCTGCTTCGCGAACGCGAGATCACGCGCGTGCTGCATGATTGGGAGCCGAGCGAGCGCATCACGGCGGCCATCACCGCGGCCGGGGCAAAGCTGGTCATCCTGAACGACGGCGAGACCGAGCCCGCGCCGGGCGCCCCCGACCCGCGCGGCTATCAGACGATGCTACGCGCCAATCTGGAGAGCCTCTACCGCGCCTTCGCCGATTGACTCAAACGGGCGCAGCCGACGCGGAATCGGTATAGTGGCGCGGCCATGATGAAGCCGGTGCCGATCAAGCTCGAACAAATCTATGTCCCGGCCAAGCTCCGCGCGACGCTCGATCCGGCGAGGGTGGCGGCGCTCGCCGAGGCCATCCTGGCCGAGGGCCTGCAATCCCCCATCCAGGTCCGCCGCGACGGCGAACGCTTCGTGCTGGTGACCGGGCTGCACCGCCTGGAAGCCTGCCGTTCGCTAGGCGAAAAAACCATCCCCGCCCTAATCGTTCTGCCACGGGTGCATTAGGGCCAATGTCGCGGGTTCGCGGGTCCGCTTCCGCGCACGAGCTACGACATGGATATTCATCCGCGCTCTGCCACCACAATATCGGTTTTGCGCCGGCCGCCGGAAAACACACGACGGTGCGGCTGTTGCACGGCGAAAAGACGGATTTTGGGGATGGTCAGGATTTCGATGCCGACGGGCGTGGCCGTCCATCCGACCAGGGCATTGCTGCCGAACCGCCACAGCCGGAAAAACAATTCGTGCAGCGAGCGGGCGGCGTCCGCTGATCCGTTCGATCCATCCATCATGGGTGTAAAATGACTCCGAACACGCAACGACCTCGACTTTACCTAGAACACTTGGTTTGTCGCATCCGTCGAGATTAATCCAATTGTGGCGTGCGCCAAAAAAATGCGGAGGCGGACGAGCCCGAGCCGCGAAGCGGACGGTGTTTCCGCAGCCAGCCGAGACATCGCGAATCCGGCCCGCCGATTGAATGGCCGGCGCGGTTCCTCTAAGGTCCGGCCTTCATCGGTCTTCGCTCAACCGGGAGATTTCGATATGCGGCTCACCGCCCCCACTTTCGCACGCTTCGCCTTGGCTCTTGCCAGCGCCTGCCTCGTGGCCACGGCAGCGGACGCGGCTGAGAAGATTGGCGTGGTGCTGTTGCATGGCGGGGGCAGCGACGGGTCGCAGTTCAACGACATGCGCCCGGTGATCGAGAAGGCGGGTTATGGGCTGGAGACGCCGGACATGTGCTGGTCGGCCTCCCGCCGCTATCGCCGCACAGCCGAAGAATGCCTTGAAGACACCGACAAGGCGGTGGCCAAGCTGAAGGCGCGCGGCTTCGAGCGCATCGTCATCGCCGGGCACAGCATGGGTGGCATCAACGCCATTCTCTATGCGGCAAACCGCGCGAACCTCGCCGGGCTGATCGTGTTCGCGCCGAGCAGCCCGCCCCGCGGGGATGGCCGCGTCCCCAACGTCGCCATCGCGCGCGAGTTGGTAAAGCGGGGCCTGGGCGACGAAGTCACCGCTTTCCAGGGCGGGATCAATGACATCATGGCGACGCCGCGCGCCTATTTGTCCTATACCGGCCAGGAAAGCCCGCTTTATGACTACGAGCTGCTGCCCAAGATCACGACGCCGATCCTGTGGGTGCGCGGTACCATGGACGCCGGCCAGGTCACGGCGACCGAACGCTTCAAATTCGCGCCCGCTCATCCGCTCAATGCCTTCATGACGGTCAATGGCGACCATTTCGACACGCCCGACGTGGCCGCGGGCGAAATGGTGCAATGGCTCGACCGGCTGGCGGCGGCGCCCGCGATGTAGCCTCGGCCCGTGCGGGCCGCGCCCTTACTTGCTCTTCGCGGTGGGTGGCGCGGCGAATTCCTTAAGCGCGTGAGCGAGCCCCGTGGGGTCGAGCTTCTGAAGCGTCTCAAGCGATTTTCGGGCCTGCCGCAGCACGTCGTCCTTGTGCTGCATTTTGCGCGTTTCGATTTCCTTGGCGAGGTCGCGGAGTTTTTTCACTGCCGGTGAGTTGTTGTTGCCGCTCAAGGCGACGACGGCCTCGGTCAGCAGCCCCAATTGCTTCCCGTAACTGGCAACGTTGGTGACGATGTCGCCTTCGATCCGGCGATTGCCGGCGAAGTTCACCTCCACATTGGGCGAAAACCAATTCGTCAGCGGCGCGATCGATTGGCTGAGGTCGCCGCCGAACGGCAGTCGCGCCAGTGCGGAATTCCACATCTCCCACGGGTTCATCCTGTCCTCCTTCTCACAAATTGCAGCACGCATGGATCGTATCGGATGCGCGTGCCACTGCGATAGAAGGGCGATTGCCAAACGGGCGCACGCACCTTACCCCTTGTTGAAAGGCCCTCTAGAACGATCCCAGGCGGGCGAAGGGAGCACAAAAGACTGGATCGTCCTCGCCCCGGTCTGCGAGGATGGGCAAACGACGGTCCCGCCCGCCTGCGCGATGATTCGCACCGGCCGGAACTTTTCGGTAACCCCGCTACAGGAGAGTGTCTTGGAAGAACTTCCGGCCAGCGCGCTGTTTTCCCGCGATTACGCCACCGGGTTTCAGAGCGACACCATCGACATCCCGGTCTCGGCGCAGGGCGACAAGGGTTATCGCCTGGAATACAAGGTGCGGATGAAAAAAGACGCCGCGCTGGTTTATGAATGGACCGCGCCTGGCGTCGCCGACCCCGAGAAATTTTATTCCGACTTGCATGGCGAAACCGAGGCCGGCCCGAGCACGCTGGCAACCTATCGGCAGGCGGTCGGGACCGGCGCCAACGGCTTCTTCGTCGCGGCGTTCGACGGCATCCACGGTTGGTATCTCGAAAACAAATCCCCCGCCGCGGTCGTCGTCCGCCTGAAGTTGAGCGGATTCTACGAACTCGTCCGCCCCAACGCTCCCAAGTAAAGCGCGCTCGGGTTTCGTGAACGGCGTTCGAGATCGCGGCGAAAGCGGCGCCCCGGATCAACCGCGCGAAAACCGCGTCGCGTCACGATAAACCGATGCGATTTTTCTCCCCGCTCCCAATCCTGACCATCGTCGCGCCGCGACACTGGCGATTTTGCTGGCACCGGATTCGGCCGCGCCCTTGGCTTTCGTCGCGGGTGTCATGGGCCCCCTGATCGGCGCGGACCTGCTCCACCTCAAGGACATCGAGAAGGTTGGTGCCGGCATGGTCAGCATCGGCGGCGCGGGAACCTTCGACGGCATCGCGTGATGTCGGCGATCGTCGCCGCCTATCTGGCCCGACGGCGGGGATCCCGCGGCGCCGCGATGATGCGCGCCGTTTACCCTACACCGCGCTTTCGAGACTCATCAGTAGGGCTGTAGGACCGCGCGATTGTCCCGCACTTCAACAACGTCCTGTATTTTCTCGACCGCAAGCCGGGAGGGTTCTCGCGCGGTCTCATCCTCGATGATGCCGCCAAGTTCGACGACGCCTTTCGACACCATGACCGTGGTGGACCAAGGACTGGCCCGGTATGGTCGTCAGTGTCCTGATCACATTGTACCGGATCATGTCATCGTCGCTACTCACCGGTCCAAGGGAGCCCTCCGGCCTCCACGCGAGCGCATGCACGATGTCGGATCGGGTTAGCATTCCGACAAGTTTGTTCTCGCGCATCACCGCGACCCGCCCAATGTCTTTCGTCTGAAGAGTTCTAGCGATATCCGCCAGCGGGGTGTCCTCGCTCACGGTGACGACATTCTTGGTCATGACATCGACGGCATGCATGCCGTGCGACTTCGCATAGTCGGCAGCCACGGGCGCAGGCTCGCCCGGCTCGCCGACTGTTGAAGGGCCATACGGCGGCGCGCCCAATTCCTGGCGCTGGATCAAATCGGACGCGCTAACGATGCCGATAAGCGAACAAAACCGATCCAGCACCGGGACGGCGCCGATATTCTTCTCGTCGAGCAACACGGCGATCCGGCGAACCGAATCCTCCGGCTGCACCGCGACGACGGCGCGTGTCATAATGTCCCTGGCCAGAATCGTCGAATTCGAGCGGCCATTCGGCGTACGCCGATGGCTGCCGTTTTGGCTTGCGCCTCTCGGGATCGCATCGATTCTCGGGATCATATCGACCTCCTTCGTCTCCAAGGTCCCAGGATGATTCCGGACCTCGCGTAGGACGATCGACGATCGGGCCCATTTACCGGCCATTCGGCCCCCGGCCCTTCGCGGGGTCGCTCCTGCGCGACCGCCCACTGCCTGTCTCCGGCGAACCAATAACGGGACGAAGGACCGCACTGAGCGGGCCCTTGACGACTTACGCCCTGAGGTACTCCCCATTCGCAGGACAGGTTTTGCGGTAATTTAAGCTACAGCCAGGGCCTGCTGGTCCGGGTTCGTTTCACGCTCGTTATGCCACGAGGGCTGTCGGGTGGAGGTCCGGGCGTGAGCACGGGCCGGAAGCCGACAGCCGT
>CAMDDQ010000093.1 GCA_945892765.1 Asaia bogorensis | reverse complement strand
CCCCCCCCCCCCCCGGTGTTTTTCGGCGATGACGGTGAAGGCGCCGTAAATCCAAGCGGCATATGGCCGGTCCTCGCGTATGAGGTCCGCGGCGGTTGGTATCTGCCGGTGTGTAAATGCTCTGCCCAAGGGCGGCGCCGAATCGCATGATGCTATCCGAAGAAACCGGAAGCCAGCGCCGCGCCGTCGTGACGGCCTCATGGCTCTCGGCCACCTCGCCCGACACCCAATTCAGCCGCAAACCCTGCGTATAGTCCTGGTCGGTACCGGTGAAGGTGTCGTTCTCAAGGACGAGGGAATAAGTGCCCTGCGCTTCGGATTGTGTGGTTGGAACCAGAAGCGAAAGGGCTGCCAGAGCGATCCGCACGACGGTCACGAAACGCAGCGACATTCCTATTTCTCGCTGAGGCGCCAGACCCCGTCCCAATCCGGCGACGGCGGGTCGGCTCGCAGCCGGTTCACGCGATCGAAGAATACCTTGGATGGCCCATCGTTGGGTGCAATGGCCGCGCAATCCGAAAACGCGGCCGCGGCGGCGATCCAATCGCGCCGGCGATAGGCTGCCAAGCCTTCCTCGAAGCGATGACGAAGTCGCAAGACTTCGTCATCCAGCCCGCCATTCTTGCCGAGAATCTCGAAAATGCGAACGGCATCGTTTTTCCCGGCAACCGCGATTGAATCGATCTCTCGCGTTGCGATCGAATCGGCCGCCCGCTTCGCGGTTTCTTCGGAAACCAGAAGGCGCGTGCCATAGACCTTGTTTACCGATTCAAGGCGGGAAGCCAGGTTCACCGTGACGCCCATGACGGTGTAGCTCCGCGACGTATCGGCCCCGATATTGCCGATAACAACATCCCCGCTGGCGATGCCGATTTGGATGTCGATTTCCGGCAACCCGCGCTTGATGCCCATCAATTCCGGCATCTCGCTGCGAAACACGGCGAGCGTTTTGACGAAGTCGATGGCCGCCAAGCAGGCCTTGGCCGCGTGTTGGTCGGCGCCGACGAAGGGCGGACCCCAAAAGGCCATGATGGCGTCGCCGATGAATTTGTCGATGACGCCCTCATGCTGGCGTATCGGCTCGGACATCATTGTGAAATAGCGATTGAGAAGGTTCACCAGCCCGGTCGGCGTCAGGCCTTAACTCATCCCGGTGAAACCCTTGATGTCGCAGAAAAACACACTCATCACCCGGCGGTCTCCGCCGGCGCCCACGGCCTCGGGCCGCTCAATCAAATCAGCGACGATCCGAGGATCGACATAGCGGCCGAAGGTTTCCTTGATGCGTTCCTTCACCTTCAGCTCCCGGACCATCCGGTTGAAGGCTGCGGTCAATTGACCGACTTCATCATCGGTATGGACGGCGAGGACGAGATCGAGATCCCCGTGCTCGACCGCGCGAGTGCCGGCGACCAGCGCGCGAACCGGCCGCACTAGACCGCGCACGACATAGGCTGAAATCAGAAGACCGACGAGCACGGCGATAATCGTGACGGCCACCACCAGCACCATAAGCCGATTGGCATCCGAGCGCGCGATTTCGACCGAGCCGAGACTGAATTGCCGGATGTCGGCGATGAAACTGTCGATGTCGCGGTCCAGATCTTCCCGCTCCTTGGCGAGCATCAATTCAAGCTCGGGGACGGCCTGGGGTCGCCCGTTGGTGATGAGGTCCACGATGCGGATGGCCACCTCGTGGAAATCGCTGTGTTCCTTTCGCAGCAGGGAAAGCCTGCCGTCGAATCGCTCCATGGCGATTTTGTCTTCTTGGTCGATCAGGCCGGGCTGGCGAATGTCGGCGCGGACCCTCGCGATGTCGCTTTCGACTTGTGCGTCCAACGCGATCAACGCCATGCGCTCGCGCGCTATCGCCGTTTCGTCGCGCTGGGCCGCACTCAGGAGTCCGAGGAGCGTATCGAAGTGATCTTCCTGTTTGAGCAGGTTGATCTCGACGTCGGTGACAGCATCTTTGAGCGGGATGTTGCGGTAGGCAATGGTCGACAGTTCGTCGGCTTCGTCGCGAGCGAGATAACTCGCCGTCGCCGCGACAAGGACCATCAGAACGAGCAGAAAGAGCGAAATGCCGAAGATCTTCGCGCCGATGCTTTGCCGCATGGCGGCTATTCTCCCGAAGTCCGCGTAGAAGGTATAAACCAGCCGCGTGCGGCGCGTCTTGCCTAAGTCCGCGCGGTCATCCAAGCTTGGATCGTGACCGACAACCTTCCCAAGGCCGCTCTCATTACCGGCGCGGCGCGGCGTATTGGCCGCGCCTTGGCGCTCGATCTTGGCCGTCGCGGCTGGAGTGTCGCGGTCCACTACTGCAAGTCAAAAGCCGAGGCGGAGGCGACCGTCGCCGAAATCGAATCCACCGGCGGTCGGGCGATCGCGCTTGGGGCGGACCTTTCGCGCGAGGACCAGACCGTCCCGCTTATCGACCGGGCAACCGATGCGCTTGGCCCGCTTGGTGTCCTTGTCAACAATGCGTCGCTGTTCGAACCCGATACGGTGGCGACGGGAACGCGGCAGAGCTGGGACGCTCATCTTGAAGCCAATTTGCGCGCGCCACTCGTGCTCACGCAAAATTTCGCCCGTCAACTGCCGCACGCCGCCGTGGGTGCCGTGGTCAACATCATCGACCAACGTGTTTGGAACCCGACGCCGTTCTTCATGTCCTATACTGTCAGCAAGTCGGGACTATGGACTTTGACGAAAACGCTCGCGTTGGCGCTCGCTCCGAGAATTCGGGTCAATGCGATCGGTCCCGGCCCGACCTTGCAGAGCGCCCGACAGAGCCCGGAGCAATTCGCACGCCAATGTGCGCAGACGCCCTTACAGCGCGGAACGAGCCCGGACGAGATATGTGCCGCTCTCCGTTTCATCCTTGCGGCGCCTGCCATGACGGGGCAAATGATCGCATTGGATGGCGGGCAACATCTCGGCTGGGCGCACCCGCAGACACCGTCTTTTCCAGAATGAGAGTGCGGAACGTGTCTTTCTTGCATTTTGGGCAAAATCGGCGGTTCTCTCGTAAACATTGTGCACAGTTGGGGTTTTCCCTGCCAAAAAGGCGCAGAGAATCAGGTTTGTGGCTGCTTTGTGACGGATTTTCCCCAGACTTAACAAAAATAACCATTATTATTCAAAAACATAGAAAAACTGCCTGGAAATTGGGCAATGGTTTCGAAGTCCCAGTTTCCTTGGCTGCGAACCGCCGTGTTGCTCAGTTTTCGACAGGCTTATCCCCAGAAGTGGTGGATTATCGAATGACCAGCGGAGACACTGCGGAAATCCGGGATGCTTTCGCCATGAATCCGGCGTTTGGCGACCAAGATCGAGTCTCATGGTGCCCGGCCCTCGAATAGGCGGCAGCCCCGAATCCGAGATTTCGGCCGCCGGGAAGTCGGCGGCCGATGCGGCGGTCGATCCCCGGTTTAAAATCGGACTTGCCGCCCTTCGTGGCATCGTCGACACACTCGGCGGCGGTCCCGGCGTCTACAGAATGTTCGGCGCCGGCGGGAAGGCTCTCTATGTGGGCAAGGCCCGAAATCTGAAAAAGCGCGTCACCAGTTATCTCAACCTCGATCGACATTCCAACCGGATTCGCCGCATGGTCGCCGAAACCCGCACGGTCGAGGTGGTCAACACCCATACCGAGGCCGAGGCGCTGCTCCTTGAAAGTAACCTCATCAAGAAATTGGCGCCGCGATACAACATCCTGCTGCGCGACGACAAATCTTTTCCTTACATCCTGATCGCGGAGGACCATGAAAGCCCGCGCTTGATGAAACATCGCGGCGCCCACTCGGTGCGCGGCCGATATTTCGGTCCCTTTGCGTCGGCGGGTGCGGTCAATCGAACCATGACGGCGCTGCAACGTGCTTTCCTCCTGCGGTCGTGCAGCGATTCGGTCTATGCCGCCCGCACGCGCCCCTGTCTTCTGCATCAGATCCGGCGATGCAGCGCGCCCTGTGTCGGGCGCATCGATCCCGACAGTTACGCTGGCCTGGTCAACGAGGCCGCGGATTTTCTCGCCGGCCGCAGCGACGACGTTCAACAAAACCTCGCCGGGCGCATGCAGGAATCAGCGGCGCAGCACGATTTCGAGACCGCGGCGATTTATCGCGACCGCATCCGTGCGTTGACCCAAATCCAGAGCCATCAGGACATCAACGTCGAAGAGATGGGCGACGCCGACGTCGTGGCCGCTCATCTGGCCGGCGGACAAGCCTGTGTTCAGGTCTTCTTCTTTCGGGGCGGCCGCAACTATGGCAGTCGCGCCTATTTTCCACGGCATGACGCGGATGTTTCGGCCCTGGCGGTCATGGCCGCTTTCCTTGGCCAGTTCTATGCGCAACACGCCCCGCCGCGACTTATCCTCGTGGACCCGGCGCCCGAGGATCAACCTGTCCTTCAGGAGGCGTTAACGATGCAGGCCGGGCGCGGTGTGCGGATCGTCGCGGCATTGCGCGGAACCAAACGCAAGGTTCTGGATCTTGCCTTGGCCAACGCGCACGAAGCCCTGGCTCGCCGCATGGCCGAGGGCGCCACGCAACGCCGCCTTTTGGACGATCTTGGCGTGGCTTTCGGCCTCGAATCCACGCCGACGCGAATTGAAGTCTATGACAACAGCCATATTCAAGGCCGCCAGGCTATCGGCGCGATGGTCGTGTTCGGCGCCGAGGGTCCGGTCAAGAGCGCCTATAGAAAGTTCACGATCCGCGCCGGCGCCGCGAAAGGTGATCCGATTCCTTCGGGAGGCGACGACTACGCCATGATGCGCGAAGTATTCGCCCGCCGCTTCGGCCGTGCGCTTATGGAGGACCCAGAACGCACGCAAGGAACTTGGCCCGATCTCGTGTTGATCGATGGCGGGCAGGGACAATTGAATGCGGCCCGCGAGGTTCTGACGGAACTCGGCGTGGAGGAATTGCCGCTGGTCGCCATCGCAAAGGGGCCTGACCGCGATGCCGGAAGAGAACGATTCTTCGTTACCGGGCGAGATCCGATTGTGTTTCCAGAGCATCATCCGGTGCTCTATTTTCTACAACGGATGCGCGATGAGGCCCACCGCTTTGCTATCGGCTTTCATCGGGCCAAGCGGGCAAAGGCGATGGTAAGTTCACCCCTTGATGAAATAGCGGGGATTGGGGCGCGCCGAAAACGGGCTCTCTTGCTTCATTTTGGCTCCGCCCGCAATGTCGCCCGGGCGGGGCTTTCCGATCTTGAGCGCGTTGCAGGGATCAACCGGTCGGTGGCAAAAAAAATATATGATCATTTCCTTGGCGACGGATAATATTCAAATCGATCGATGCTGACCGGTCTGCCCAATCTTTTGACGTTGTCCAGGATCGTCGCGATCCCCGTGTTCGTTTGGCTGTTTTTTGTCCCAGCCGGATGGGCGCGTTTCGCAGCGTGCGCGGTTTTTGTTGGCGCGGCGTTGACCGATTTCTTTGATGGCTATCTGGCGCGGGCTTGGCGCCAGCAATCGACGATTGGGCGTATCCTTGACCCGATTGCCGACAAGCTCTTGGTCTCCGCCGCGATCGTGATGCTCGTCGCTGTCAATCGCATCACCGGATATGACGTCCTCCCGGCGCTGGTGATTCTGTGCCGAGAGATCCTCATTTCCGGCATGCGCGAATATCTCGCGGGGTTGCGGATCAGTGTGCCGGTGAGCCGCTGGGCGAAGTGGAAAACGGGTGTCCAGATGACGGCCATCGGCCTGTTGATCGTGGCCGGTGACATGCCTCCTCTTTTGCCACTGGACTCGATCGGCGATGCCGGCCTGTGGACCGCCGCCGCGCTGACGATCGTCACCGGCTGCGAATATGCGCGTGCCGCTTTTGTCCATTTGCGGTTGGCGGAGCCGCGCGGCGTTGTGGACGGCGCCGCTAGACCCCTAAGGCCGCTCGGCTGAGTATCGGAAACCCTGGGGGTCGAATAATTTCCCCGCGCTCGTTGAGTTGGCCGAAGAAATCACCCATCTTATGAACAGTCGCGTGGCGGGGATTCCGCCCTTCAACGAGGTGCGCCCATGAAGATATTGTATTTCGCGTGGCTGCGGGCCCGCACCGGATGTGCGCAGGAGGAGGTCAGCCCTCCCGCCGATGTCACCAACGTCGGCGCCCTGCTCGAGTGGCTGAAACAACGCAGCCTCGGACACAAAGAGGCGCTGGCCGATCTCACGGTAGTGCGGACGGCCGTGAATCAGGAGCATGTTCAGCTCGACCATCCATTGAAGGCCGGGGACGAGATTGCCCTGTTCCCGCCCGTCACCGGCGGCTAAATTTTGTGGGCCAGAGCGTTGTGCAGGCAAGTTGAAAAGGGAGCAACGGCATGATCCGGGTACAGCGGGAAGACTTCGACACCGGCGCCGAGCTTCAGAAGCTTTCCGCCGGCAACACCCAGATCGGCGGGGTCACCTGTTTCGTGGGCGTCGTGCGCGACATGGCCGGCGGATCCCATATCGGGTCGATGACGCTTGAGCACTACCCGGGGATGACGGAAAAGCAGCTCATGGAGATCGAGGCTGAGGCGCGGCGGCGCTGGCCCATTGATGCGACGCTCATCATTCACCGCTACGGGCGCCTTGATCCGGGCGACCGCATCGTGATGTGCGCCGCCGCGTCGGCGCATCGTGAGGCCTCATTCGAGGCGTGTCATTTTCTGATCGACTACCTTAAGACCAAGGCGCCGTTCTGGAAACTCGAGGACACGGAGAAGGGCGCCAAATGGGTTGCGGCCGAAGCGCGGGACGACAAAGCCGCCGCCCGCTGGTTGGAGAAATGACTCAAAAAATAGGCCCGTAACCTCAATACGGTGAGGGGCGGTTCGGGCGGCATGTCGTGGGCGCGTCGCCGAGAACATTCCGCTGAGGCTCTCGGCGAAGGCCGGGCATGGCCCGTCGACTACGTCGCCTGAAAGTTTCCATGCAGCCCTAGCGGTAGGGCATGGGGCAAAACCGCTTGGGCGATCGGACCGCCAGCGAGGTTCATTGCATCAAACACCGAAAGCAGAGTGCGCTTTCGCCGTAGATCGAGAACGGTTCCGAGGAGAAAGCCAGCGCCCTCGGCAGAGTGCGCCGACTCTGAAACGAAGATGTGTTCTTCAGCCAGAAATTCGGAGCCGTAGAAATACTGATCGATAGCCCCGGAATCGACGTCAAGTCGGCGAACCCCGTCAAAGCCCCTTCCAATAGCTCCCTCACCTATTTGGGACGCCTGGTAGAGGTAACGATAGCGCTCGCCAGTGACGCGCTCATCGACCCGCGGAAACTCGACACCGCCAACGATTGTTTGCTGTGCGCAGCGGCCAGCGCGCGTGTCCAGTGTTACATGGGTCGATTGGCTCGGCTTGGACGCCTTCGTCGTGCCGCGCATGATCTCCTTAAATCCCACCAACATCCGTGACGCGTCGTCGGCACGCACGTAGTCGAAACGGATGACTCCGGATTCGTCTTCCCACGCGTTTCCGAGATGGAATGCAAAACCGTGCTCAAGTTTGTACACGCGGTGCGCCGCGAGGTCCGACTTGTCGACCACCAGAACCCGCATCGGGGCGTCGGCGATTTCTTCGTGGCTATCCAAGAAGCTTAGACCCGACTCAAAGCTTTCACGCAGGAAGCGCAGGGGTGGCAGCAGAAACACCAGGTGCCGAGCGGTGGCGGCGAAATCGTGGATCATCGACATATCCGGGAGTTGCATCGCCTCGACACGGGCAGGTACGCCATCAGGTCCAATCTCATACAGGACCAGTAGGCCGCTCAAGGAGTCGAGACCGAAGTTCCACATCGTCCCGCGTCGATCGAGTTTGGGATGCGCGGAAAACGGCATACCTTTGAGATCGGCGCGCCAGATTTTCGGGCCGTAGGTAGCAAGCGTGCCGGGGTCGAGCCTGGTCGCCGAGCCACCCTCCCACAGCGCCAACAACTCGCCGGCGAAGAGTAGAATGTTGGTGTTGGCGGTGTTCAGACTGTCACGGCTCGATGGTCGTTCGCCATTCGCCAATGCCGCGCCGAATCCCGCGCGCAGCCGCCGTCCGGCTTTTGTCTCAGCCGCCAGTTTTTCGGTGAGTACGAGCCGGCCCGTATGAGTGAGATTGCCGTCAGCGATTTGGAACGCGTGCGCCATACCATCGCCGTCGAACCAATGGTGATAGCGAAGTCCTCCGAACTCGTGCAGTGCTGGGCCATTGCGATACAGCGTCCCGGCCAGGCTGGCCGGCGGTTTGCCCGCAAAGGCAACTTTGGCCGAAAAAGTCGTGTTAAAGGCGATACCGGCGTACCCTTCGAGGCTTGGGTCGGCGACGAGCGCCTGAGCAAATTCGTTCGTCCACGGGTCGGCAGGCTGGGCCAGGACTGCATCGGCCAAAGTTGCGCTCATTCCCGACCAAGCGCACCCAATGAGAAATTTTCGACGGTTCATGTTGGTCCTCCAGCTAACGA
>CAMDDQ010000092.1 GCA_945892765.1 Asaia bogorensis | reverse complement strand
GATCGCCTCGCCCAAACCGTGTTTGGGAATCGGCATCACGGCGATGCCTCGGTATTTAGGCTGATCGAGGGCGCGCAGCATGGCGAAAAGGTTCGCCGCCGCCTCGATGACATCGCCGCCAGGGCTGAGATTGAGGTCGGGGTGGACGCCGGCGGGCGGCTGGCCGAAGGCGAGCAGGGCCTCGCCGGGAAGCGCCCGGCGCGCCTTGAGGCGCAGCGGGCGGCGTGGTGCGTAATGGCTGGCGAGCCTTCCTGGCGAACACGGCGCGCTGTCATGCGTTCCGGCATCGGCCACCGGCCCGACAACGGCGGCGATGGCCTCGCGCGGCACGCCGCCGGGCCGGAGCAACACCGCGCGTTTTGTCGTGAGATCTACAACCGTCGATTCGACGCCGACCGCGCACGGCCCGCCATCGAGGACGATCCCGACCCGTTTCCCCAATCCGGTCGCCACGGAGGCGGCGCTCGTCGGGCTCAACCGTCCGGCGGGATTGGCGCTGGGCGCGGCGAGCGGCCGCCCCGTGGCGCGCAGCAATGCGAGCGCGACGGGATGATCGGGCACCCGCACGCCAAGGCTGTCGAGCCCGGCGCCGGTCAACAACGACACCGGGCAATCGGCGCGGCGCTTCAGCACCAAGGTCAACGGTCCGGGCCAGAAACGGCGCGCGAGCGCAAGCGCCCGGCTGTCGAACACCACCAGCGCCTCCGCCGCCTTGCGGTTGGGAACGTGGACGATGATCGGGTTGAAGCGCGGCCGGCGTTTGGCCGCGTAAATCCCGGCGACGGCGCGGTCGGAGGTGGCGTCGGCGCCCAGGCCGTAGACGGTTTCGGTGGGGAAGGCCACAAGTTCACCGCGGCGCAGGGCGCGCGCGGCCTTCGCGAGGGCGGCGGCGTTCGGGCGAAGGACGGGGATCGCGATGCCTCTAGTTGCGGAGCGCGCAGCCCTTGATCCAGCCCGCGATCAAGGTGATCTGCGCGTCGGTCAGGGGTTCCTTCTCGAGAGGCATGCGGTCGCCGGCGCCGCCTACATCAATATGTGTACCGCGCAATTTGTGGATGACGTAGCTCTTTTCCGGCTCGCCGGGATGGATCCGCAGCAGATCGGCTTCGATCGCCGGCCGATTGACCAGAAAATACCAGGAGAGCCCGTATTCCAGATTGAGGTCCATCTGCACATTGCCGCCGGAATGACAGGCTGTGCAATGTTCCTCGAGGATCGGCTCGACATGGCGGGCGAGGCTAACCTCGGGCTCGCCGCTTTTGGGCTCGCAGGGGACCGTCGCCGCGCCCGTGCCGTTCACCCATGCGATCGCGGCCATCGCCACCGCCATCGTCCGCCCGACACGCCCTCGCCGCACCGCCCGCCTCCCCGGTTGATCGCGCCATAGATATTGGCTTCGCTCGCGGGCGTCCACTCCGATCGCGGTCACATCACCGCGATGCCGATGCCAACCGTCGAACACCGGCTTCACGGCAAACCACGATCTCCACCGGTCGCGCTTGTGCAGGCGGCATGGCGTCGGCAATATAGGTGGTAAGTCGGTGAGGCTACGTTTCGGGGGAGACGCCCATGGCCGCGAAAGTGTTCACGATCGCCCAGCAAAAGGGCGGGGCGGGCAAGACGACGTTGGCGGTCAATCTCGCTGTTGCCTGGGCGGACAAGAAACACAAGGTTGCGCTTGTCGATATCGACCCGCAGGGCAGCCTCGGCCAATGGTACGCCCTGCGCCGCAAGACCTTCGGCGACGGCGACACCGGCCTCACCCAGGTTTCCTGCACCGGCTGGCGGGTCAGCGGCGAGGTCGAGAAATTGGCCCGCGACCACGACATCGTCATCGTCGACAGCCCGCCGCACGCCGAGACCGAGGCCCGCATCGCCGTGCGCGCTGCCCGCATCGTCATCGTGCCGGTGCAGCCGAGCCCGATGGATTTGTGGGCGACGCGGCCGACGCTGGAACTGGCGCGGGCGGAGAAGCGGCCGGCGGTGATGGTGCTGAACCGCGTGCCCGCGCGCTCCAATCTCGCCGACGCCATGTATGAAGAACTCGCGGAATTCGACGTGAAGATCGCCGAAAACCAGATCGGCAACCGTGTCGCTTATGCCGCCGCGCTGGTCGATGGCCGCGGCGTCACCGAATACGCCCCGTCATCCGCCGCCGCCGAGGAAATTGCGGATCTGGCCAAGGAACTGCTCCGCAAGAGTTAGTCCGGCAGGCCGCGGGCGATGAAATCGGGGTTGGCGAAGCCCGGCTTGCCATAAGCGAGTTCCATCCCACCGGTGGAGCGCAAGCAGCCGCCGGCGGCGTTGAGGATGGCGTGGCCGGCGGCGGTGTCCCATTCCATGGTTGGGCCGAAACGCGGGTAGAGATCGGCAAGGCCGGAGGCGAGTAGCCCGAATTTCACCGCACTTCCCATCCGTTTTCGCGACCGGACGACGAAGTCTTCGAGAAACGCACCGGTGGCTGCGGCATCGCCATGCGAGCGGCTTTCGACGACATCGATGCCGTCGCGCGGAGCACGTCGCGCGCCAATGCGGCGGGGCTTGCCGCCGCGCGCCGTCAGTGTCGCTTCGCCGCCCGCGGCGGCATAAGTCTCCTCGGTCATCGGTGCGTGGATGACACCCAGCACCGGCCGGCCATTTTCAATCAACGCGATGTTGATGCTGAATTCATCGGTACGATTGACGAATTCGCGGGTGCCGTCGAGCGGATCGACCAGCCAGAAGCGCCCCTTGCCGATGCCCGGCGATCGCCCATGGGCGAAGGATTCCTCGGATATCGCCGGCAGGCCGGGGGTCAACGCGGCAAGCCCGGCCAGGATCAGACCCTCCGCGGCCTCGTCGGCCTCGGTGACGGGTGAGGTATCGGCCTTGCGGCGGACCCGAAAGCCGCCGCGGTAATAGCCGAAGACCACGATTCCAGCCTCGCGGGCGAGACGGGCGGCGGTGGGCAGCAACGCGACGGGATCGGCAGCGTCGCTCATGCCGCGCTGGCCCGGTCGCGCAGCGCACGCCAGATTTTCTCTGGCGTCGCCGGCATGTCGATATGGGTCACGCCGAATTCGGCCAGCGCGTCGATGACGGCGTTGATCGCGGCGGGCGGCGCGCCGATGGCGCCGGCCTCACCCGCACCTTTGATGCCCAGCGGGTTGGTCACGCACGGCACCGGGTTGGTCGCGAAAGAAATGAACGGCAAGTTCCGCGCCCGCGGCAACGCGTAATCGAGGAAGGAACCGGTGAGGAGCCGTCCGGAGGCCGGGTCGTATACACAAGCCTCGCGTAGGGCCTGGCCGATGCCTTGGGCGATGCCGCCATGGACCTGGCCTTCGACCAGAAGCGGGTTCACGACCGTGCCGAAATCGTCCACGACGGTGTAACGGGTCAGGGCGACGGCGCCGGTCTCCGGGTCAATTTCGACCTCGGCGATGTGGCAGCCATTGGGATAGGTCGATGCCGGGGGATCGAAGACGGCGGCGCCGCTTGGAGGTGCACTCCCGGCCGCGACGATCGCACGGGCAAGTTCGCCAAGGCTCAAGCTCCGATTGGCGCCGCGCACCCGGAACAGACCTTCGGCGAAATCGATTTCGGCCTCCCGCGCATCGAGAAGCCGCGCCGCCGCGCCGCGTGTACTGGCGATCAGTGTCTCGCTCGCCCGAACCACGGCAACGCCACCGACGGCCAGGGCGCGCGAGCCGCCGGTGCCGTGGCCGCTGGCCACGCGGTCGGTGTCGCCCTGAACCACCGCGATGGATGTGACGGGCAGGCCGAGGCGGTCGGCGGCGAGCTGGGCATAGGCGGTGCGATGGCCCTGGCCATTGTCTTGGCTGCCGATGAAGAGGGTGGCGCCGCCCTGGTCGTCGAGACGGATTTCGGCGGCCTCTTCCGGTCCGCCGCCACAGGTCTCGATATAGGTCGCCATGCCGCGCCCGAGCAGCCCCCCGCGCGCCCGCGCCGCGGCCCGCCGCGCCGGGAAGCCCGCCCAATCCGCCCGCGCCATGGCCGCGCGCATGGTGCCATCGAAATCGCCGCTGTCGTAAGTCTCGCCAAGCGGTGTCTCATAGGGTAAGGCGCTCGCCGGGATGAAATTGCGGCGGCGGAGTTCATCCGGCGCAAGACCGGTTTCGCGCGACGCCGCATCAACCATGCGTTCGAGCAGGTAATTCGCCTCCGGCCGCCCTGCGCCGCGATAGGCATCGACCGGCGCGGTATTGGTGAACACGCCGCGCACTCGCAGATGAATGGCCGGCGTCGTGTACAGCCCGACCAACATCGCCGCGCCCGCCATCGCCGCGATATAGGGCGAAAACAGCGATAGATACGCGCCGAGATTGGCGATCGTCGAAACCTTGAGCGCTAGGAAATGCCCGTCGGCGTCGAGCGCAAGTTCGGCCTGGCTGACATGGTCGCGGCCATGGGTATCGGACAAAAAAGCTTCGGTGCGGTCGCCGGTCCATTTGACCGGGCGGCCAAGCCGGCGCGCGGCCCACAACGCCAACGCATATTCGGGATAGGGAAAGATCTTCATGCCGAACCCGCCACCGACATCGGGCGTGATCACGCGCAGGTTGCCCTTCTTCAACCCGAACATGTCGGCGAGCGTCCGTTGTAGTTGGTGAACGCCTTGGCTGGAGGCGTAAAGCGTGAATCGCCTCGCCGCCGGATCGAAGTCGGCGATGGCGCCGCGCGGCTCCAGTGGGCTGGGGCAGAGGCGGTTGTTGATTAGATCGCGGCGGACGATGCGCGCGGCCTTGGTGAGGGCCGCGGCGACCGCGGCGGCATCGCCAGTCTCCCAGTCGAAACACAAATTGTCCTTCGCGCGCTCCCAGATTCGCGGCGCGCCGGGGGCAAGCGCGCCGGCGGTGTCGGTCACCGATTCCAGCGGCTCGTATTCGATGGCGATGCGCTCGGCCGCGTCGCGGGCCCGATCCGGCGTGTCCGCGACAACCATGGCAACGATGTCGCCCATGAACCGCACCCGATCCGCCGGCATCGCCGGCCGCGTCGGCGCCGCCATGCGCGAGCCGTCCTTGTTGCGTATCGGCGCCCGACAGGGCAGGTGGCCGACGCCGTCGGCGGCCAAATCCGCTCCGGTGAGGACGCCCAAGACGCCCGGCATCGCTGCCGCCGCGTGCGTGCCCAGGCGGCGGATGCGGGCATGGGCGTGTGGCGAACGCAGGAAGACGGCAAAGGTCTGGCCGGGCAGGGTGATGTCGTCGAGATACAGTCCGGCGCCGGTCAACAACCGCGCATCCTCGACCCGCCTGACGCTCTGCCCGATCCCGAATTGTCCCATGGACTCTAAGCCGATCCGGCGGCCGCCTCGCCTGGAATCGTCGTTTCGATGGAGCGAGCGGTGAAGCGGCTGGCGCTCATGCGCGGCGACCAGTATTCGGTGGCAAACCCCGCCTTTTTCTTGAGCTGGCTCACGAAATCGCGTGGGTCGGGCAGGGATTCCCAGACGCCGGGAAGAAACAGGCTCCGCTTGCGGCCTTCGGCCAGGATCAGGCCGTCGACGCCGACCCGAAGTTGCCGCAGCAGGTCGGCCTCGGACAGGACGCTCATCGGTTCGGGCGCGGTCAGCAGCAAAATCGAGACCGCGAGGCCGCGTAGCTCCGCCGGCTTGAGCGGCGGAAAACGCGGGTCCTTGAAGGCGGCCTGATAGGCGTTGAGCGCCACGTCGGTGACCAGCGGACGATGGGCGCGCGGTGAGCCGATGCAGCCGCGCAACATGCCTTCGCGCTTCAGCGTCACGAAGCAGGCGCCGATCGCTTGTAGTTCGGGCGCGAAGCTCATGACGTGGATCTCGGGCGGCCGGCCTTTGCGCAGGCCGCTGCGGATCGCTTCTACCGCGACGCGCAGCAAGGCGTGGCTCTGCCGGTCGGCGATAATGTCGGCGCGGTCGGGGCCGCGGGATTCGGGGCGCGCCGCCTCCGGCAGGAAGGCCCAGGAGCCATAACCGACGACGCGGTCGCGCGGTCCGGCCGTATCCCCGGAATTACGCAGATCGAGCGTAGCCGCGCCAAGGCCGAAACGGCGGGCGAGCGTCAGCAGCCCGCGGATCGGGATGCGGCCACAGGCTTGGTCTTCGCCGATGTCGCCGGGCGCCAGCGTCTCGATCGCCCGGCTGGTCGCCGCGTCCTTGCGCCGCGCGGTTTCATAATCGAGGTAGTGGCTGAGGTCGGAGCTAATCACGACCAGGGTCTCCGGCCCGCCCCAACACGCGGCCAGTACGTCGGCCACTTCGTCGTCGGTTGCCTCACCCGCGACCAGCGGCACCAGCGAGAATTTGCCCAGCACCTCTTGCAGGAAGGGGAGATGGACCTCCAGGCTGTGTTCGTCCTTATGGGCCTCGTCCAGCAGCTTCACCTGCGGCATCAGCAGCAGGCGCTGTACGGTGTCGCGATCGACCGGGACGTCGCCGAGCGGGGTACGGAACCCGTCGGCCGCGGTGGCCGCGAGACCGCGCAGCCACACCCTGTGGGCGGGGCCGACCAGCACGACGCGGTTGACGATGCCACGCGCCGGCGCCAGCCGCGCATAGGCGCTCGCCGCGATCGGGCCGGAATAGGCATAACCCGCATGGGGAACGATGATCGCCTTGGGCGCCGGGCCCTCGGCCCGCACGCCGCCCAGATAGCCGCGCAGGGCAGCGTGGAGCTGACGCGGATCGCGCGGATAAAACATGCCGGCGACCGCCGGAAATCTGATGCTAGCCATGACTCCGATCCCTACCCATATTGTATGCTGGCGACGCGATCATCGGTTGTAAAGCCCGGCCGGCGGCGGATTTCAGCCAGGCCTCGATAGAGATGGACGAAGCGATCATCGATTCGGTGCCGGGACGGTACTGGCACACACTGGATGACGGGCGCATCCAATGCGACCTCTGCCCCCGTTATTGCCGGCTGCACGAAGGGCAGCGCGGGCTGTGTTTTGTGCGCGGGCGCAAGGGCGGCGCCCTGGTCCTGACCACCTATGGGCGCTCCAGCGGTTTCTGCGTCGATCCTATCGAGAAAAAACCGCTCAACCATTTCCTGCCGGGCACGGCGGTGTTGTCCTTTGGCACGGCGGGCTGCAACCTCGCGTGCAAATTCTGCCAGAACTGGGACATCAGCAAATCGCGCGAGGTCGACACGCTGGCGGGCGCGGCCTCGCCGAAGGCGCTGGCGGCTGCCGCGCAGAGGCTCGGCTGCCGCAGCGTCGCCTTCACCTATAACGATCCGGTAATTTTCCTGGAATACGCGGTGAACGTGGCCGATGCCTGCCGCGAAGCCGGCGTCAAATCCGTGGCCGTGACCGCCGGTTATATCTGCGAGGAACCGCGCGCCGAATTCTACAAACACATGGACGCGGCCAATGTCGATCTGAAGGCCTTTACCGAACGTTTCTACCACCGCATCTGCGGCGGCCATTTGCAGGCGGTGCTCGACACGCTGGTTTATCTCAAACACGAAACCAAGGTCTGGTTCGAGATCACCACGCTTCTCATCCCCGGCGAAAACGATTCGGAAGTGGAGATCGAGGAGTTGACCCAATGGGTGGTCGAAAAGCTCGGCCCCGACGTGCCGCTGCAATTCAGCGCTTACCACCCCGATTGGAAGATGAAGGACAAGCCGAACACGCCGCCGGCCACGCTCAAACGCGCCCGGGCGATCGCGATGAAAAACGGCATCCACTATTGTTACACCGGCAATATCCACGATCCCGAAGGCGGCGGCACTTATTGCCCGGGCTGCGGGAAACAGGCCATCGGCCGCGACTGGTACGAAATTTTGGGCTGGAACCTGAGAGATGACGGACATTGCCGCGATTGCGGCACCGCCATCCCCGGAGTCTTCGATGGCCCGCCGGGGAAATGGGGCCGACGGCGCATGCCGGTGCGTATCGCCGAACCGGCGGCGGGTTAGCGATGTGTACGCGTTATCATTTCAAGGCCGGCACGGAGACGCTGCTGCGCCTGTTCGATTGCGCCGTGGCGTCGGTGGCGCCCGGAGGGCCGATCGAGGTGCGGCCGACCGATGTCGCGCCCATCGTTATTGCC
The DNA here is from genome assembly GCA_945892765.1 of Asaia bogorensis. GTDB lineage: Bacteria > Pseudomonadota > Alphaproteobacteria > CACIAM-22H2 > CACIAM-22H2 > SHVT01. The sequence continues at coordinate 426 of CAMDDQ010000092.1, read as the reverse complement.
GGTGCACAGGGGCGTCGGTTCGCGGCGGCGCGGTTCGGCCTGATGCCCGCCTGGGCGAAGGATCACACCATCGCCCGCCGGCTTTTGAACGCGCGGGGCGAGACCGTGGCGACGCTTCCGGGCTTCCGGGATGCCTTCCGCCATCGCCGCTGCCTAGTGCCCGCGAGCTTTTTTTATGAATGGCAAAGGCTGCCCAATGGTACGCAGCCCTATCGCATCGGGCTGACCCAGAGCGATCTGTTCGCCTTCGCCGGGCTGTGGGAGGAAAAGCGGGACGGGGACGGCGAAATCCTCCACACGTTCGCCATCGTCACCACCGCGCCCAACGAGCTGATCGCGCCCATCCATGACCGGATGCCGGTCATCCTCGATCCCGCCGATTACGCCGCGTGGCTCGATGTGACTGCAAATGAGAAAGTCGCCGCG
>CAMDDQ010000091.1 GCA_945892765.1 Asaia bogorensis | reverse complement strand
TGCGCGCGCGGGTCCTTCGCTCACGTTTCGTATCCCTGCGGCCGGTCGCTGCCATGCACACCCAGTGCCTTGAGTTTGCGGTGAAGCGCCGAGCGCTCCATGCCGACAAAGGCCGCGGTGCGCGAGATATTGCGGCCGAAGCGTGTGATCTGAGCGAGCAGATATTGGCGCTCGAACAGCTCGCGGGCGTCGCGCAGCGGCAGAGCCATGATTTTGCTGCTCTTGTCCATGTGCAACGTGGCTGGGGTGGAATTCCGCAATTCCGGCGGCAGCATCTCCGCGTCCACCGGGTCCTTGGTCTCGCCCGATGCCATGATCAGCAGCCATTCGACGACGTTGCGCAGCTGGCGCGCATTGCCGGGCCAGTCATAGGTCTGGAGAGCGGCCATGGCGTTGTCGGCTATCGGTCGCGCCGGAATGCCGGATGCCTCGGCGGTGCGCTTCATGAAGGCGCGGGTCAGCGGCGGGATATCTTCGCGCCGCTCCCGCAAGGGCGGCACGCGAATGGGCACGACATTCAGGCGGTAGAAAAGGTCCTCGCGAAAGTGGCCGGCCGCGATTTCGGCGGAGAGGTCGCGATTGGTAGCCGCAACCACGCGCACGTCGACTTCGATCCGCATGTTGCCACCGACCGGCTCGAAGGTCTGTTCCTGCAACACGCGCACGATCTTGCCCTGGGTTTCGAGCGGCATGTCCGCGACTTCATCTAGGAACAGCGTGCCCTCATGCGCCCGTTCTAGCGTTCCCGGTTTGCGCGGCCCGGTTTCTCCATCACCGCCGCCGAACAATTCGCGTTCGACGCGGTCGGGGCGCATGGTCGCGCAGTTGAGCGCGACGAACGGACCCGCCGCCCGGCGCGAGCGCGCATGGATCAGGCGGGCGACGACCTCCTTGCCGACTCCGGCAGACCCGGTGATCATGACGCGGCTGCCGGTTGGCGCCACGCGGTCGATGGCCTGACGCACCTGGTTGATCGCGGCCGAAGCGCCGGTCAGCTCCAAATCGCCGCCGGCGCGCGAGCGCAGATCCTCGTTTTCCCGCCGCAACCGCGCGGCCTCGATCGCGCGCTCGACCAAGAGCAGCAAACGGTCGGTCTTGAAAGGTTTCTCGAGGAAATCATAGGCGCCGCGCTTAATCGCGGCGACCGCGGTTTCGATGTTCCCGTGGCCGCTGATCATGACGACCGGCGTGGCCGGGTGCTCACGCTTGATCGCGTCGAGGACCCCCATGCCATCAACGTCGCTTCCATCCAGCCAAATATCGAGGAGCACAAGACTCGGACGGCGCGACCTGAAGGACGCCAGCGCATCGGCCGCCGCGCTGGCCGCGCGCGTCTGATAACCCTCGTCGGAGAGGATGCCGCCACTCTGGGACCGAATATCGGCTTCGTCGTCGATGATCAGGATGTCATGAACCATGGAGGGCCTTGAGGCGGTAGACGGTCGGCTTGGACTCGGCGGCGCTGTCGGTATCATTTCTTCTGAAAATCATGCGAATGCAAGCGCCGCCGCCTTCACGGTCTTCCAGCGTCAGTTCGCCGCCATGGTCCTCCATGATCTTTTTGACGATGGCCAGGCCCAAACCCGTGCCCTTGCTCCGCGTCGTGACATAGGGTTCGGTGAGGCGATCGCGTTCGTCGAGGGGCAGGCCTCGGCCGTTATCCTCGATATCGATCCGGGTCTCGCCCACGCCGGAGACGACGCTGACGGCGATGCGTCCGCGCGGCAGGCTGCCTGGTTCTTCACCCTCGCTTACCTGGCCCTCGCGCCCTTGGATCGCCTCAATGGCGTTCTTCAGCAGATTCGTCAAGGCCTGACGAATCTGACGGGCGTCGCAGGGCAACAGGACCGGTTGGGGAGGCGCAACGATGGCGAATTCGATCTCGGGGCTGCCCTGGTATTGGAGAAAGATGGCCTGCCGGCATAGGTCAACGAGGTCCTCGTCGCGCATGACCGGGGCGGGCATTCTGGCGAAGGCGGAAAATTCATCGACCATGCGGCCGATATCGGCAACCTGCCGGACAATGGTTTCGGTGCACTGCCGGAACGTCTCGGGATCGCTGACGATCTCGCTGAGATAGCGCCGCTTCAGGCGTTCGGCGGAAAGCTGAATTGGAGTCAGCGGATTCTTGATTTCGTGGGCGATGCGCCGGGCAACATCAGCCCAGGCCGCCTTGCGCTGCACGGCCAGAATTTCGCTGACATCGTCGAAGGTGACGACGAAGCCCACGGTTTCGCGTTCGTCGCGCTCCGCGGCCACGCGCACAAGAAAGGTCCGCTGGCGGCGGGCGCACATGATGTTGATCTGGCCCTGAGCCAGGCGGGTCGGCGCGGCGGCGGCCGCCTCGACCAAGGCTTCCATCTCCGGGACCAGCGCCGGCAGGGCCTCGCCGATCCGGCGGTCGAGGTCGGTGGCGAGCAATTGCGAGGCGGCGCGATTGAGCAGATTGATGCGGCCGCTGCGGTCGAGCCCAACGACGCCGGCCGAGGTGCCGGCCAGGACGGCCTCGATGAAACGGCGGCGTTCGTCGATCTGGCGATTAGCGGCGACCAATTCCTCGCGCTGATGTTCGAGTTGGCTGGTCATGCGGTTGAAGGCGCGGCTCAGGGCGCCGATTTCATCGTCGCTGGCGGGTTCGCCGACACGGGCGGCGAGATCGCCGCTGCGGACGCGTTCGGCGGCGGCGATCAATTGGCTGATGGGATGGGCCATGCGCGTCGCCATTACCAGGCCCATCCAGACCGCGGAAAGCAGAAGCAGGAAGGCGACCACGCCGAATATCAAGGCAAAGGTGATCTGATATTCCGAACGCTGCCCTTCGAGGGTTTGATAAGCGACCACCGCGCGGCGGGTGCGATCGGCGTGTTCGACCACGCGCGCCTCGATAAATCGCCCAACCAGGAGATAGACGCGCTCGGCCACGTCATCGAGCCGTACCAGGGCGCGCACGCGATCGTTGCGCGCGGTCGTGGTGTCGTCCGCATCCGGGTTGAAGATGACGACCTCGCCGGCATCCGCCCTTTCGACGGCCCCGGCGGGAACACCTTCCAATTCAAGCGTCCAGGTGAGCCCGGCCCGGGCCAGAACGCGGCCGCGGCCGTCAAACACGACGGCTTCGGTCAGCGAGCGCAACGCCGCCTGCGCAACGACAAGCTGTCCGAAGCGGCGTGGATTGGCGATGGCGTCGAACCCTTCACGGCCGAGGTCGTTGGCCATGGCAAGCAGGTCGGCCCGGATATTCTGGCGGTGCTCCTCGACATAGGCCTCGGCGACCGCGCGCGATTCGTCCAACGCGGTACGAACCTTCTCGCTGAACCAGGCCTCGATGCCGAGGTTGAAGAATAGGACCGAGAACACCGCAACGACGATCGCCGGCGCCGCGGCCAGAAAGCCGAACAACACGACCAGCCGCACATGAAGCCGCGAGCCGGCCGATCCGCGCCGCCGCTCGCTCCACAGCCGCACGATCCGCGAGGCAACGACGGCACCCAACATCAACATGAGCGCGAGGTCGAGCACGAGCAGAAGCTGGACCGTGTTCGGATCGGCGGTGAATTGCGATTCGGTCAAGGCGGCGTAAGTGGCGAGGCCGCTGAGCACCGCCGCTGCGGCCAATAGAACGGCCAATTTCCGGCGCAGACCGATCCGATCCGACCAAGCCCAAAGCCGCCGTGACAGGGGCGGACTTCCGGCCGTGCTCTCGCTCGTCATTGTCTCAGCCAAGAATTCTTCGACCTCTACGGCACCAAAGCCCGGCGCAAGAACCAAGATCCGTCGGGCCGCCGATTGTCGCAACTTTTTCAGGACCTCGCCACTATACCATTTCCTTTCGTGACGACGATGATTGCGGGCGCAATTGAGCCTTGAGCAGCCGTGAGATGCTCGGCACCGCCCGTTCGCTTCCTGACAGTTCGCCGTCGCAGGCATAGATTCCGAGCGTTCAGGCAGCGCCAATGGTGTTCGGGTGCGTGTGGGGGAGCCTCTCGTCGCCGTTGAGCGAGAAATCGCGCACTGCAGAACAGAGCCACATCTATGCCCAACAATCGGTTCGTCGGCGACCCGCAGGCCCATGACGGCGAGCATTCCGGCTTGGTTCTTCCCGCGGTTCGAAAGATCGGCTGGTCCGATCTCAGCGAGGTTCTAGCGCGCGGCATCGGCGATTTCTGGGCGATGCCGAGCCATCTTGTTTTCCTTGGCCTGATCTATCCGCTGGCCGGCCTGTTGCTGGCGCGGCTTGCCGTGGGCTACGACACCCTGCAACTCGTCTTCCCGTTGGCCGCCGGCTTCGCGTTGCTCGGCCCGCTGGCCGCCACCGGGCTCTATGAATTGAGCCGACGGCGCGAATAAGGCATCAAGGCTGGGTGGATGGACGCATGGAGCGTGCTGCACGCGCCCGCGATGCGGTCGATCGCCATTTTTGGTGTGGTGCTGATGGCTATCTTCGTTGTCTGGCTGTACTCGGCGCAGTCGATCTTCGCCGCGTATTTCGGCCTTTGGCAGCCGGCCTCGTTCGATGAGTTCACGCAGCGGGTGCTGACCACGGATGCCGGATGGATCCTTATCGTCGCGGGCAACCTTGTCGGTTTTCTGTTCGCCGCCTTCGTGCTGGCCATCACCGTTGTTTCGTTCCCGATGATGCTCGACCGCAATGTCGGGCCGGTGATCGCTGTCCTGACCTCGCTCAAGGTCACGATCCGCAATCCGGTCACGGTGGGGCTGTGGGGATTCATAATCGCCAGTGCCCTTGCCATCGGCGCGATCCCGTTTCTACTGGGCCTTGCGTTCGTGATGCCGATGCTGGGCCATGCGAGCTGGCATCTCTATCGCAAGTGCGTGGAACGCTAAGGACCAGAGAGGAGCGCCTTGCACGGTTCGCGGGCTCCGCGCGGAGCCCGCGAAAGGGCATCGGCCTCGGACTCGGCGCTCGGTGGGGAGCGGTCGGAGGCGCGCTGGTCGCGGCCGTCCGCGTCGCGCTATTTGAGGCCGCGGAGCACCTGGATGTCCAGTTCCCGGATTTTCTTGCGGAGCGTGTTGCGATTGATGCCGAGCACGTCGGCGGCCTTGATCTGGTTGCCGCGGGTGGCGGCCAGAGTCAGCGAAATCAGCGGGCGTTCGATTTCCCGCAACACGCGGTCGTAGAGACCGGCGGCGGGCAGCATGTCTGCCTGCGCGCCGAAATAATTGCGGAGCTGGCGTTCGACCGCCGCGCTCAAGGATTCCTCCGCGACTGGGGCGGTGGAGGGCGGCGCGGCATCGGCCAATTCAGCCTCCACCACGTCCAGCTCGATGACCTCCTGCGAATAAAGCGCGGCTAGCCGTCGCACCAGATTTTCCAATTCGCGCACATTGCCGGGCCAGCGATGTGTCCGCAGCCTTTCCATCGCGGCCGCGTCGAGCGTCTTGACCGGCAATCCCTGCACCGATGCCAACGTGAAAAAATGACGGGCGAGCGCGGGGATGTCTTCGGCGCGTTCTCTCAAGGGTGGCAGGCGGATCGGGACGACGGCGAGGCGATAGAACAAATCCTCGCGGAACAGCCCCTGGCGCACCAAGACGCGCAAATCGTTGTGGGTGGCCGCGACGATGCGGACATTGGCCTTGATCGGCGTGCGCCCGCCGACGGTCGTGTATTCCCCCTGCTGCAGGACCCGCAGCAGCCGGGTCTGGGCTTCCAGCGGCATATCGCCGATTTCGTCGAGGAACAATGTGCCGCGTTCGGTCTGCTCGAAGCGGCCGGCATAACGGGCGGCGGCGCCGGTGAAGGCGCCTTTCTCATGGCCGAACAACTCGCTTTCAATCAGATCGCGCGGGATCGCGGCCATGTTGATGGCGACGAAGGGGCCATTGCGGCGTTTGCCGTAATCGTGCAAGGCGCGCGCCACGAGTTCCTTGCCGGTGCCGGATTCGCCGGCGATCAGCACGGTCAGATCGGTGCCCATCAGCCGCGCGAGTACGCGATAGATTTCCTGCATCGCGGGCGAACGGCCGATGAGCGGAAGCTGTTCTTCACCCTCGACGGGATCACTCGCGACCGGCGTGGGGCGCACACTGAGCGCACGTTCGACGACGCTGATCAGCTCCTTCAGGTCGAAGGGTTTAGGCAAATATTCGAACGCCCCGCGCTCCGTCGCCTTGACCGCGGTAAGCAACGTGTTCTGCGCGCTCATCACGATCACACGTAGATCGGGCCGTATCTTGCGGATGCGCGGAATGAGGTCGAGGCCGTTTTCATCGGGCATGACAACGTCGGTGATGACGAGATCGCCCTCCCCGTCCTCTACCCAGCGCCAAAGCGTGGCGGCGTTGCCGGTCGTGCGCACATCGTAGCCCTGGCGGCCGAGCGCCTGCGTCAGGACCGTGCGGATCGCGCGGTCGTCGTCGGCGACGAGGATGGTGGACGCCATTATTCGTTCCCGGAGACTGAATGCATCGGCAGCATGACGCGGAACACCGTGCGCCGCTGCTGGCTATCGAATTCGATGACACCGCCATGATCGCCAACAATCTTGGCGACCAGCGCCAGGCCCAAGCCGGTGCCATTGTTCTTGGTCGTGACGAAGGCGTCGAACAGGTGGCCGCGGACGTCCTCGGAGACACCCGAGCCGTTATCCTGGACGCTGATACGAAGCGGCAGATGGGTCAGGCGATCGCCGCCCGGGACGGTCAGGCGGACGCCATGTTGATAGGCGGTGGAAAGCACGATTTCGGCGCCTTCCTCTGGGCCTGCCTCGGCCGCGTTCTTGACGAGGTTCAGGAAGACCTGGACGAGCTGGTCCCGATTGCCGAACACCGACGGCAGCGACGGATCATATTGTTCAATGAACCGGACGCGCCGGGCGAAACCGGTTTGCGCGACCTTGCGCACATGTTCCAGAACGCGATGGATGTTGACCGGACCGCGATCGATCGGCCGTTGATCGGAGAAAACCTCCATGCGGTCGACCAGCCCGCAAATCCTGTCGGTTTCGTCGCAGATCAGACGAGCCAGCTCGCGGTCGGCGGCCGAGGCGTTCTGTTCGAGAAGTTGGGCGGCACCGCGGATACCGGAAAGCGGATTCTTCACCTCATGGGCGAGAATCGCGGCCATGGCCGCGATCGAACGCGCGGCGTTGCGATGGACGAGTTGGAGGTCGATCTTGCGCGCGATCGAGCGTTCATGGATGGAAAGCAGGACGGCCTCACCGCCATCGCCGAGCGGCGCCGCGCCGAGGGTGACGAAATGCGAGCCAATCCGCCGCGCCTCCAAGGTCACGCCATCCTCGGAGACGCTGTTACCGGAGGCCCGCACCTCGCGCAACAGGGTGAACACCGCGCTATCGAGCGGCAGCAGATCGCCCAGCGATAGGCTACAGAGCTGGGCGCGGCTGGTGTCGAAAAACTGCTCCGCCGCGGGATTGGCGAAACCGATGCGGTCGGCTTCGTCGATGACCAGTACCGCGTCGGGCAAGGCGCCAAGAATTCCAGCGGCCCCAAGCCGGTCGGCGACCGCGCCCATGGACCGGGTGGAGGCGCCAATGGCCGGTCCCGCGGATTTGGCCATCAGGCGGCGGCCGCCTTCTCCACCCCGGAGAAGGCCTCGCGGATCGCGGCGCGAACCGCGACGGGGTCGGAGAGATGATTGACCCTGGCCCGAAACTCGGCCGCTCCGGGCAGGCCCTTGCTGTACCAGCCGATATGTTTGCGCGCCGTGCGCATGCCGGTTTCGGTGCCGTAATGGTGAAGCATGTCCTCGTAGTGGTTGAGCAGGATGTCCATGCGCTCCGCCTCCGTCGGGTCGGGCAGGCGCCGGCCGCTGCGGAGAAATTCGGCGACCTGCGCCAGGAACCAGGGCCGTCCATAAGCCCCGCGGCCGATCATGACTCCATCGGCGCCGGAAGCGGCAAGCAGGGCGGCGGCATCGTCGACCGTGTTCACGTCGCCATTGCCGAACACCGGAATTTTTACCACGTCCTTGATGCGGCGGATGAACTGCCAATCGGCACGGCCCTCGTAGAATTGACAGCGTGTTCGGCCGTGGATCGCGAGTGATTTGATGCCGCATGATTCGGCGATGCGGGCCAAGGTGGGTGCGTTGCGATTGGAGTCGTCCCAGCCCAACCGCATCTTGAGCGTGACCGGCAGACGGACCGCCCGCACGACCGCCTCCAATATCCTCGCCGCGTGGCTCTCGTCGCGCATCAGCGCCGACCCGGCATAGCCGTTGACGACCTTCTTGGCTGGACAACCCATATTGATGTCGATGATGGCCGCACCGAGATCGGCGTTCAGACGCGCAGCCTCGGCCATGACGTCGGGTTCGCACCCGGCGAGTTGAACCGCCATCGGCGCTTCTTCCGCGCAGTTCTCCGCCATCTTGGCCGATTGCCTCGACTGCCGGATCATGGCCTGGCTCGCGATCATCTCGGATACGACAAGCCCGGCGCCGAGGCGTTTGACCGTGCGCCGGAAGGGCATGTCGGTTATCCCCGACATGGGCG
>CAMDDQ010000090.1 GCA_945892765.1 Asaia bogorensis | reverse complement strand
ACGACCGCGTACTCGCAGGCCGCGAGGGACGGCATGACGATCGTCCGCCGCGCTACCGTAGACGACGCCTCATCCATCGCCCGCGTCCATGTCGAGACTTGGCGGGCGTCTTATGCCGGTATCCTTCCGGATTCGGCCCTTGTGAAGATGTCGGCCGACCGCCAGCGTTCCTCCTGGTCGAGGGTGCTGAACCGGCGCGAGGGCCATCAGACCGTGCTGGTCGCCGAAGCAGCGAGCGGCGTGATTGGGTTCGGCAGTTGCGGCTCGATGCGCGCCGGATCCGGACTGGCCTATCGGGGCGAGGTATTCACTCTCTACGTCGACACCGATCACCAGGGACAAGGGGCCGGAAAGGGGCTTCTGGCGGCTTTGTTCCGATCCTTGATCGAACAGGGGATGAACTCCGCTCTGCTTTGGGTATTGGCTGCCAACCCGGCGCAATTTTTCTACCAGGCGATGGGTGGAAATCGCGTTGCCGAGCGGCATGAACTGCTTTGGGGCGCGACTCTTCCGGAAATCGGCTATGGCTGGGCGGATCTTTCGCGCACGGTCGGCGCCGGCGGTCCCTGTTCGGTTTCATGAAAGGCGAAAGGTACGGACACAAGTGACGGACCGCGTTCTCGTTCTCGATTTCGGCGCGCAGTACACGCAGTTGATCGCCCGGCGGGTCCGGGAAAGTGGGGTGTATTGCGAAATCCGGCCTTACAATGTGTCGTCGCAGGCCATCGTGGAGTTCGCTCCGAAAGCGATCATTCTGTCGGGTGGGCCCGCCTCGGTGGCGGCCACCGGAACGCCGCGAGCCCCCGACATTGTGTTTAAGCTCGGCGTGCCGTTGCTCGGCATCTGTTACGGCGAGCAGACGATGTGCGCGCAGCTTGGCGGCGTGGTCGAGCCTTCCGACCATCGCGAATTCGGTCGCGCCTTCATTGATGTGACCGGCGATTGCCGGCTGTTCGAGGGCATCTGGAAGAAGGGCGACCGCCAGCAGGTGTGGATGAGCCATGGCGACCGCGTGGTCGCCTTGCCCGTTGGATTTGCGACTGTCGCCGTCAGTGACGGCGCCCCCTTCGCCGCCATCGCCGATGACAGCCGCCGATTCTATGGCGTCCAATTCCACCCGGAGGTCGTCCATACCCCGAGCGGCGCGGCCTTGCTCCGCAATTTCACAAAAGGGGTCGCCGGTTGCGCTGGGGATTGGACCATGTCGGCTTTCCGCCGCCTCGCCGTGGATCGCGTGCGGGCGCAGGTCGGCAAGGGCCGCGTCATCTGCGGTCTTTCCGGCGGCGTCGATTCGGCGGTCACCGCCGTCCTGATCCACGAAGCCATCGGTGAACAACTCACCTGCGTGTTCATCGATCACGGCCTCTTGCGGACAAACGAGGCGGAAGAAGTCGTCTCCCTGTTTCGCAACCACTACAACATTCCGCTGATCCACCGCGATGCGAGCGAGACTTTCATTGGCCGTCTCGCCGGAATCGCCGACCCGGAAAAGAAACGCAAGATCATCGGCTCGTCCTTTATCGATCTGTTCGAGGAGGAGGCGCACAAGGTCGGCGGCGCAGATTTTTTGGCGCAAGGCACGCTTTATCCCGACGTCATCGAATCGGTTTCCTTCACCGGCGGGCCGAGCGTCACCATCAAATCGCACCACAATGTCGGGGGTTTGCCCGAACGCATGCGGATGAAGCTCGTGGAGCCCTTGCGCGAGCTGTTCAAGGACGAGGTGCGGGTGCTGGGCCGCGAACTTGGCTTGCCCGTAGCCTTCATCCGCCGCCATCCCTTCCCCGGTCCCGGCCTCGCCATCCGTATCCCCGGCGAGGTGTCGGCGGAGAAGCTCGCGATCCTGCGCCGGGCGGATTGGATCTTCATCGACGAAATCCGCAAAGCCGGACTCTACGACGCGATCTGGCAGGCCTTCGCCGTGCTTCTGCCGGTGCGTACCGTCGGCGTCATGGGCGACGCCCGTTCATACGATCAGGTTTGCGCCCTGCGGGCCGTCACCTCGACCGACGGCATGACCGCCGAATCCTTCGCCTTCTCGCATGAATTCCTGACCGGCTGCGCCACCCGCATCGTCAACGAAGTGCGCGGCATCAACCGCGTGGTCTACGACGTGACGTCGAAACCGCCGGGGACGATTGAGTGGGAATGATTCAAGGTCATTCAGCGCAACGCGCATCACAAGCGGTGAAAGCTGAGCGTGCGCGGCAGAAGGTGGCGAAGGCGCAGAAAAGTTTTTCGGCAGAACAACCATTGCCCACTATCCCGTCTATCTTGTAAAGTTGTTATGTAGCTGTGCTATGCAGCGGAGAATTATTTAATGACAAAGATGCGAACAACAATCGTGCGTATTTTGGTTTTATTTTTGTGTGTCCTGCATTCATCAACAGGACACACAAACCCATTAAAATTAATGGAGTTTGATAAGACATTACTTGAGTCATTGCCGACGCTTAAAAATTCCAAAGTCGCCTTTATAGATTTATCGGCTGGAAAATTAGGGCCGAAAATTACGATGACTAACCTTGCCGGCGAGCTATTACATTCATTTCAAGTTCCTATTGAGCGCTACTCTTCCGACTGGACAAATAGGGGTCCAGGAATCTCATTTGATCCAGAAAATAAGACCCTATGGTTCTTGTCGCCGCAAGTAGGGCTTACTGAATTTAATATGGCGGGAAATGTTTTAAGGAAAATTGATTTTCCTAAAGCATCCCATCAGATGCAAATTACCGCTGACAAAACCTTTGTCATTCCCTATTTATGGGATACGGAGAGTGATGCCCAAGTAAACGAAATTGATGTGAATGGAAAAGTTTTATTTCAATGGAAGGGGAAGGATTTTGTAAATAAATTTGCCAACACAAATTCAATTGCTGACAATCAGCCAAAGAGCTTTACGGCTACAACTAGCGCAGTAAAAACAGATATGAATAATTATTATTTAAGTCTTTCGCAGAAAGATTTAATATTGAAGTTAAATAACAAAGGGGAGGTTGTATGGAAAAAAATGTATCAATAAGGCCGCATACTGTTGTTGTTAAAGGCGATGAATTAATCGGCTATTCAGCGAGGTCCCCGAATCGTTTGATAATAAAATAAAAGACTTGTAATTGCGACAAAGAAGTCGTTCTCGATGAAATAATTGGGGGGAATATGTTAACCAGAAGCCTCTCCCTTTAAAGCTTAGGTAAAGGATTTTGGTTTTCATCTGGTGTAATAGGCTTATATATTTTGGATGAGAATGGAAAAATATATTGGAATTTAGAGCACGAGGGCTTACGCGGTAGGCCCATTGGATTTCATTCCGCTGTTTTGTTTATGGCCCAATAGTTTATTGTTTGTAGAACTACTATGGAAAGCGACGCTTTTTCGTGTGATACAAAATTGCAAATTTACTTACATGCGGTGGCTATTCCTATAAAATCAGTGTGGCCGAAGCCCTTATCGTCGCGGCGCGACGAAATGTCGGCGCGGAAATGGCGAGCATCATCGGCGGGCTTGGTTTTGAAGTCGTGAGCGTCACGCCCGCCGCCGCAAGGCGCATCGCGCAGGCTTATGAGCGATGGGGAAAGGGCAGGGATCCGGCCGCCCTCAATTTCGGCGATTGCTTCGCCTATGAGGTGGCGAAAGGACATGCCTGCCGCCTGCTTTTTGTGGGCGATGATTTCTCGAAAACCGATATCGATAGCGTTCTGTAAAATGACGAGCAATTTGCTGGCCGATGTTCCGGCGCGGCTGACCGAAGAGTTCTTCACGACAATTCTGAAAACAGCCGATCTACGCATCGAGCGGATCGTCTCCACGGGACAGGCGACGCCGCCGGGCGATTGGCTGGCGCAGGATCGATCCGAGTGGGTGATGATTCTGTCGGGTTCCGCCGGGCTTCGCTTTGAAGACGAAACGGTGGAACGCCGCCTCGGCCCCGGCGACTATATCGACATCGCGGCCGGCCGACGGCACCGCGTGCAGTGGACCGATGGTGCGGCGCCGACGGTGTGGCTCGCCATACATTACTGTTGAGCCCCCGGAACGGGCATCCTCGCCGTCCTGGTTCGGGTCATCCTCATCTAGGGTAGATTCCCGACGCGCCATGGCTGGGAGCCGCAGGCGCGCGGAAGGGAAAGCGATGTCGTTTTGCTCGGTCTATGTCACCTGCGCCAATATCCTGCCCGGAATCGAATCGATCTATTGGTGGGAGGGCAGGGTTCAGGCCGATAACGAGGTGGCTCTGATCGCAAAAACGCTGGCGGAACTGCTCGATGCGGTTATCGCGAAAGTCTGGTCGTTGCACAGCTACACCTGTCCCTGCGTCGTCGCCTGGCCGATTGCCGCCGGGCATCCGCCTATCTCGATTGGGTGGCCGAGGAGACAGTGGAACCGAAGGCGACCTGACGTCACGGGTGGTTGCCCGACGCCGCGGGCGGTATCATGACGGCCACGTTTCGAGGCACCGTCCCATTCCTGGAATGACCCATTGATGCGACCGCATTCGCCAGTGTTGAGCCAAGCCTTTTCGAATATCGGGCATAGCTTTTCCCATGTCCTGACTTTCCTTTACCCGACCGTCGTTCTGTCGCTGGAGGTGAGCTGGGGGCTGTCATATGGCAATCTCATCATCCTGATGCTCGGCGGGCAGGTGCTGTTCGGCCTGGCGGCCCTGCCGGCCGGTTGGCTGGGCGACCGGTGGAGCGGGTTGGGGATGATGGTGATTTTCTTCCTCGGCACCGGTGGCGCCGCCATCGTCACCGGATTGGCGCGCACGCCCCTGGAGATAGGCCTTGGTCTGGCACTGATTGGATTGTTTGCGTCGATCTACCATCCCGTGGGGTTGGCATGGCTGGTCCGTAGCGCGGTCAACCGCGGCCGTGCCCTAGGTTTCAACGGCGTGTTTGGCGCTCTGGGCGTCGCCGCTGGACCGGCGATAGCCGGGTTCTTGACCGATTTCGTGGGATGGAGAGCGGCGTTCATCGTCCCGGGCATGGCGGCCATGGCAACGGGCGCTGGCCTCGCGATGTGCTGGCGGCTCGGGCTGGTGGGAGAGACCACCGCCGCGGCCCGGCCGACGCCAACCCCGACGCGCGACGCCGTCATGCGGGCTTTTGTTGTCTTGTCGATCACCATGACCTGCGCCGGCATGATCAACCAAGCCTTCCCGGTGCTGTTGCCGAAGCTGTTCGCCGACCGCGCGGGGGCATTGGCCGGGGGCGGCGCCTTCGGGATCGGCGGTCTGGTGACACTGGTCTATCTGTTCGCGGCGTTGGCGCAGTTTGTCGGCGGCTATCTCGCCGATCGGTTTGCGTTAAAGACCCTATATGTCGGTGTCTACGCGGCGCTGGTTCCGTTGATCGTGACCGCGTCGCTGCTTGGCGACACACCGCTGGTCGTTGCAATGATCGCCATCGTGTTTCTCAATTCGGGGGCGCTGCCCACGGAAAACAGTCTTCTCGCCCTGTACACACCGGGAAAGTGGCGGGCAACGGCGTATGGCGCAAAATTCGTGCTTTCCCTCGGCGTCAGCGCTTTATCGGTGCCCTTGATCGCGACCGTCTACGATGCGACCGGAGGATTTTTCTGGATTTTCGTGGTGCTAGCGGGCCTGGCGATTATTGCGGCGGTCGCGGCGGCGATGCTGCCCGCCGATGAAACGCGACGCCACGCCATGGCGCCGCAACCGGTGCCCAATCCGGCCGAATAGCGAAGTCGAATCCCCGCGCCGCGCCTTGACAAGGCTGGCGTTTCCATGTGCTCCTCCCGCCCGCGTCATTCTGCCCTGGAGTCTCCGTTATGCACCTCTATCGGACCCATAGCTGCGGTCAACTGCGCCCCGAACAGGTCGGCCGCGTCGTGCGCCTATCCGGCTGGGTCCATCGCAAGCGCGACCATGGCAACCTGCTGTTCATCGATTTGCGTGACCATCATGGCTTGACGCAATGCGTCGTCGATGTGACCAGCCCGATATTTCCCCAGGTCGAGCCGCTGCGCCTGGAAAGCGTGATTACCGTGACCGGCAGGGTTGTCGCCCGATCCGCGGAAACCGTGAACACCAAACTCGCCACGGGTTCGGTGGAAGTGCAGATCGGCGAGATCGCGGTGCAATCCGCGGCCGAGCCGCTGCCCTTGCAAATTAATGCCGAGGGTGAGTTGCCGGAGGATTTGCGTCTCCGTTACCGCTACCTCGATCTGCGCCGCGAAAAGGTGCATCGCAACATCATGCTGCGCAGCGATGTCATCGCCAGCATCAGGCGGCGGATGATCGAATCCGGCTTCACGGAATTTCAGACGCCGATTCTGACGTCAAGCTCGCCCGAAGGCGCGCGCGACTATCTCGTGCCGAGCCGCATTCATCCCGGCATGTTCTACGCGCTGCCCCAGGCGCCGCAGCAATTCAAACAATTGCTGATGGTCGCCGGATTCGACCGTTATTTTCAGATCGCGCCCTGTTTCAGGGACGAAGACGCCCGTGCGGATCGGTCGCCGGGCGAGTTCTACCAGCTCGATTTCGAGATGTCCTTCGTCACTCAGGACGACGTTTTCGCCGCGATCGAGCCGGTGTTGCACGGCGTTTTCCAGGAATTCGGCCGCGGACGCAAACTGACGCCGGCGCCGTTTCCGCGCATCACCTATGACGACGCGCAGCTCAAATACGGGACGGACAAGCCGGATCTCCGCAACCCGATCGTTATCGCCGATGTCACCGAGGCTTTCCGGGGCTCGGACTTCGGCTTGTTCGCCAAGGCGATCGACAAGGGGGCGGTCGTCCGTGGCATCCCCGCGCCGGGAGCGGCCGCGCAGCCGCGCAGCTTTTTCGACAAGCTGAATGATTGGGCGCGGACCGAAGGCGCCGGTGGGCTCGGCTACATTGTCTTCGCCGCCGACGGTGCGAAGGGACCGATCGCCAAATTCCTCGATGAGGCGCGGCTGGATGCCTTGCGTAAAGCTTCGGGCGCCGGCATCGGCGACGCATTGTTCTTTGCTTGCGACAAGGTTGGGGCAGCCTCGAAATTTTCGGGCGTCGTACGGCGTCGGCTGGGCGACGAATTGCGATTGGTCGAAGCCGATGCCTTCCGGTTCTGCTGGATCGTCGATTTTCCAATGTATGAGCGCAACGAGGACAGCGGGGCGATCGAATTCAGTCACAACCCGTTTTCGATGCCGCAGGGCGGGCTCGAAGCGATCGAGACTCAAGACCCCCTGACGATCAAGGCCTACCAATACGACATCGTTTGCAACGGCGTGGAGCTGTCCTCGGGCGCGATCCGCAACCACCGTCCCGACATCATGTACAAGGCCTTCGCCATCGCCGGTTATAACAGAGACGATGTCGAGGCCCGGTTCGGCGGCCTGCTTAACGCCTTTAAACACGGCGCGCCGCCCCATGGCGGTTCGGCCCCGGGCATCGATCGGATCGTCATGCTGCTGGCCGACGAGCCGAATATTCGCGAGATCGTGGCGTTCCCGATGAATCAGCAAGCCCAGGACCTGCTGATGCAGGCGCCGGCGCCGGTGCCCCCGGCCCGGCTGCGGGAGTTGCGCATTCGCCTGGACCTGCCCGTCAAAGCGAAGCCTGCGGAGAAAGGCGGAGAAATACTTTGATTTTTCCTTTCGGCCGATTCAGGATGAATCCAAGAAAGAATCAATAAAAACCAACAAGAATCTTCGGGGTACGATGAGGTTTTATTGGGTCGCGCCGGTGCCGATCCTTTTCCTCGCCGGATGCGTCAACATCCCGCCGATGCTCGCGGTTGCTTCCTACGCCGCCGATGGCGTCAGTTACCTCGCCAGCGGCAAGAGCGTCAGCGATCACGGTATTTCCTACGTCATCGGTCAGGATTGTGCGGTTTGGCGGATGGTGAAGGGCGAGTCGGTCTGCCATGAGCCCGGCGTCGTGGCCAGCGCGACCGCCCCCCGCAGCAACGACGAAGGCCGTTCGGCGCCGATTGTGGTTGCGGCCTCGGCGGAAGTCCGGGGAACGGAGGCCGGCATGCGCCCAAGCCTGTCGCGGGAGCCTTTGAAGGCCCTCCAGGCGCCGCCCAAATCCTCGGCGATTGCCGGAATCGACGGGCGCTACCTTGTCCTGGGCTCCTTCGTCACCGAGGCTGGCGCGCGTAATTTGGCGTTTCGCTACTCAGGCGATCGCGAAATCGTGGCCCAGGCGACCGTCGGCGGGCGCAGCTACTATCGCCTCCTCGCCGGCCCCTTCCAAGGCGAAGAGATGAAGGAGGCGCGCTCGCGCGCGCTTTCCGCGGGCATCCGCGATGCCTGGGTGATTGATCTTTGTCAGGACAGCCTCCGCCCGCCGCCCTGCCGCCCGGTTCCGCCCGCGTCTGGTATCGAACGCAACCCTAACTTTGGCCGCGTCGCCGCTGAACTCCCGGCGGGCAGCGATCACCTCCCGCTGACCGAAATGGGAAATGGAAGCGGCGTTGCCCGCCTTGCCGCCGGGTCTTCCCGATAGGTAGGTATCGCGTGGGTCCGACAACTCCCCA
>CAMDDQ010000089.1 GCA_945892765.1 Asaia bogorensis | reverse complement strand
ATCGAGCTGGACGTGCCGCAATGCGGCTATTGCCAATCGGGCATGATCATGGCGACCGCGGCGCTGTTGGCCCGCAAGCCGAAGCCGACGGATGCCGACATCGACAAGACGATCACCAACATCTGCCGCTGCGGGACGTACCAGCGCATCCGCGCCGCGATCCACCTCGCCGCGAAGAACACGAAGTCCTAAGGGAGAACAGCAGTATGAAAAAGCATATGGAAATGAACCGCCGGCAGTTCGTGGTTGCCACCGCCGCCGTTGGCGGCGGTCTCGCCCTCGGCGTGGGCGAAGGCGTGGCGGCGACCGCCAACATGATGGCCGAGCCTTGGAAGGCTCCGCCGGTCGTGTCGGGCGTCGAAATCAACGCCTGGATCCTGATTGCTCCGGATGACACGATTCTCATCCGCGTTGGTCAGGCCGAAATGGGCCAGGGCGTCTTCACCTCGATGCCGATGATCGTGTGCGAAGAGTTGCAATGCGATTGGAGCAAGGTGAAGGCTGAATATGCCGACGCCAATCGCGATGCCAAGGAAAACAACGTCTACAAGCGGATGGGCACCGGCGGCTCCAATTCGGTGCGGTCTTCCCGCGAATACCTCCAACAGGCCGGCGCCAGCGCGCGCGAACGCCTGAAGGCGGCGGCGGCGGCTCAATGGGGCGTGCCCGCGACGGAAGTCGAAGCCAAGGACAGCAAGCTCACCCATAAGGCGAGCGGCCGTACGCTCCGCTACGGCGAAGTGGCGGCGCGGGCCGCCCTGGTCAAACTCGAGAAAGAGCCAGGCCTTAAGACGCCCGACCAATACACCTTCATGGGCAAGGCGACGGTCAAGCGGGTCGACACGCCACTGAAGGTCGATGGCAGCGCCGTCTTCGGCATAGACGTCAAGCTCCCCGGGTTGCTCCATGGTGCGATCAAGATGGCCCCGGTCTTCGGCGCCAAGCTGAAGAAGTTCGACGCGGCCGCGGCCAAGGCGATGCCCGGCGTCATCGACGTGGTCGAATTGGGCAAGGAAGGGCAGTCCAAGCACACCGTAGCGACCTACGCCAGCCACCTCGAAGCAGCTGTGGTCGTCGTTGCCAACAGCTATTGGCAGGCCAAGACCGCGCTTGACGCCATGCCGATCGAGTGGGACGAAGGCAACCTCGCCAAGACCAGCACGGACGACTATGTGAAGCAGGCGAGGGCTGCCCTTGGTAAGGAAGGCGGCGTCGGACGCAAGGATGGCGACGCCCCGGCGGCCCTGAAATCGGCCAGCAAGGTCTATGACTTCACCTACGAGACTCCCTGGTTGGAACACGCGACCATGGAGCCGTTCAACGCCACGGCGCAGGTTCGTGCTGACCGCGTTGACGTCTGGGTTCCCACCCAGAATCCGCAGAACGCGCGGTTGGTGGCTTCGCAGCAGGCCGGGGTCAAGGAAGACCAGGTCTATGTCTCGCAGACCTTCTTGGGCGGCGGCTTCGGCCGGCGCACGATTGGCGACGACGTTCGCCAAGCGGTGGAAGTGTCGAAGGCCATGGGCGGCAGGCCGGTGAAGGTCGTGTGGAGCCGCGAGGAAACCATGCGTCACGGCACTTACCGCAACTTCGCGGCCGCGCGGTTCCAGGCGTCCCTGGGCGCGGACGGCATGCCGACGGCGATATACATCCGTTATGCCGGTCATTCCACGCCGATCCAACGGCAGGTCCCGCCGAAGGACAACGTTGATATCGGTCAGCTTCGTCTTCTGGTCGATTCGCCCTATCAGATCCCGAACTTCCAGATCGAGTTCACGCCGATCCAGACGCACATCCCCAGCGGTGCGTTCCGTGGACCGGCGGCCAACCAGAACGCCTTCAAGATCGAATCCTTCGTCGACGAACTCGCCATCGCGGCGGGCAAGAGTCCGCTGGAGTATCGCCTCAAGATGCTCCAGGGCTACAAGGACCCCTCCGCCGCGCGGCTGTTGACCGAAGTCGCCGCCAAGTCCGGGTTCGGCAAGAAGCTGCCGAAGGGCCAGGGACAGGGCATCGCGATCGGAGCGTGGCCCAACTTCACGCCCAATGACGGCACCTTTGTCGCCACCGTGGCAACCGTCGATGTCAGCCAAGGCGGCGAAGTGAAGGTTAAGACTGTGGACATCGCCTATGACATGGGCAATGTCGTGAACTTCGCGGATACTCAGGCCCAGTGGGAAGGTGCCACGGCCATGGGTGTCGGCGGCACGTTGTATGAAGAGATCACCGTACGCAACGGCCGCGTTGTCGAAGGCAATTTCGACGACTACCAAATCCTGCGGATTGACGAGATGCCGAAGGTCAATTCGTATCCCGTGCTCTCCGGCGGCAACCGCTGGGGCGGCGTCGGTGAACCCGGCCTCGTTGCCCTGGTGCCGGCGATCACCAACGCCATCTACGCCGCGACGGGCGAACGTGTCCGTTCGCTGCCGCTCAAGAACCACGACCTCACCTGGTCCTAAGCGACCGGCGAGTTACTTTCGTCAAATGAGGCGGCCGGGGCAACCCGGCCGCCTTTTTTCATGCCGATTGCCCGGTGAATACACCCAGGTCTCACCTATGGCCGATGCGCGCCAAATCTTGCTGAATGTCTTTGGGTTCGCCCAATTTAGGGGTGAGCAAGAGGCCGTGGTCGACCACCTTATCGCCGGCGGCGACGCCCTGGTCTTGATGCCGACCGGCGGCGGAAAGTCGCTGTGTTACCAGATTCCGGCGCTCTGCCGGAACGGCCTCGGTGTTGTGGTCTCGCCCTTGATCTCTCTCATGCACAATCAGGTCGAGGCGCTCCGGCAGCGGGGCGTGCGGGCCGCGGCGCTCAACTCGGCGTTGGCGCCGGGCGAGGCATCGCGGGTTCAGCGGGCGATGCGCGCCGGCGATCTCGACCTCATCTACGTCGCGCCGGAGCGGCTGTTGATGCCGGATTTTCTCGACCAACTCGATGACTGCCCCTTGGCCCTGTTCGCCATCGACGAGGCCCATTGTGTTTCGCAATGGGGGCATGATTTCCGGCCGGAGTATTTGCAACTAGCGCGGCTGAAGGAGCGGTTCCCTGCCGTCCCCACGATCGCGCTGACCGCCACGGCGGACGGCCCGACGCGGCGCGACATCCTGCAGCGCCTCAATCTGACCCGGGCCAGGATCTTTGTCGCCAGCTTCGATCGTCCGAACATCCGCTACCGTGTCGTCGCCAAACACCGCCCGCAAGATCAGATTCTTGCGCTCCTCGACGAACACAAGGGTGAATCCGGTATCCTCTATTGCCTGACGCGCAAACGGGTGGAGGAAGTCGCCGCACGGCTCGCCGAACACGGCGTAACCGCGCTGCCCTATCATGCCGGGATCGACAATGCGGTGCGAACCCGCCACCAGGACCGGTTTCTCAAGGAAGACGCGGTCGTCATCGTGGCCACCGTCGCGTTCGGCATGGGCATCGACAAGCCCGATGTGCGGTTCGTCGGCCACCTGGATTTGCCCAAGAGCCTGGAAGCCTATTACCAGGAAACCGGCAGAGCCGGCCGCGACGGTCTTGCCGCCGAGGCCTGGCTGCTCTACCGCACGGGCGACGCCGCCAAACTCCGAAGCCTTATCGAGGCGTCCGCCGCGCCGGACGAGCAGAAGCGGATCGAGCGGCAGAAGCTCGACGCCCTGCTCGGATATTGCGAGTCAACGCGATGTCGGCGCCGCGTCCTGCTCAATTATTTTGGTGAGGAACGGAACGAGCCCTGCGGCAATTGCGACACCTGCCTGGAGCCGGCGACGAGCATCGACGGCACGGTCGCGGTGCAAAAGGCGCTGTCCTGCGTCTACCGGACCGGTGAGCGATTTGGGGCTCGTCACGTCATCGATGTTCTCCTGGGCAAGGACACCGATCGAGTTCGCGGCGCCGGACACGATCGCCTCAGCACATTTGGCATCGGCACGGAACGCACCGCCACGGAGTGGGGGACGCTGTTTCGCCAATTGGTGGCGATGGGGCTCTTGGTGGTCGACACGGCGGGGTTCGGGGGGCTGCGGCTGGGCCCCGATTGCCGCGAGGTGTTGCGCGGAACGCGACGCATTGAACTCAGACTCGACGCACCCGGGAAGCTCGCTCGCGGCCGCCGCGCCAGCGGCAAAACGGGCGACGGCGAAACGCAAGACGGCCCGCTTTTCCAGGCCCTGCGGGCCAAGCGGCGAGAATTGGCGCAAACCCAGGGCGTGCCGCCTTATGTCATCTTCCACGACAGCACCTTGGTAGAATTGACGCGCATCTTGCCCAAAGATCTGGCCGAATTCGGCCAAGTCTCGGGTGTCGGCAAGTCAAAACTCGAACGTTACGGCGCCATCTTTCTCGCTGTCATCGACGCCGCTCGAGCGACGAGCCGCTGACCGGCTCGCCCGAGCAAACCGTGGCGTATGGCGAACCCGTTCAAGCCGCCTTTTGGGGCATGGGCGGAACGTTGTTAGCGTAACTCGCGCGTTTGCCCATCGCCGTGCGCCAGCGCCCAACCGTGGGAAATTCCGCCAGCAGCGATCGGCCCTCCGGTGTCATCTCGACCCAATAGAGGATCGGGGCGAGGAACAAATCGGCGAGGGTGACGGCTTCGCCCACTAAATACGGCCCCGGCTTGAGCGCCGCCTCGAAGCGGGAGAGGTGGGTGCGGATCTTCGGCAGCGCGGCGGCAATAACACCCTCGTCGGTCGGCCGCCCCATCGCCGGAAACACCAGTCTCGGGAAAACCAATTCCCTGATCATCGCCTGATAGGCGTAGTCCGAAATCGCGCTGATCCACTGGTCCATGATGGCGAGCGCTCGCGACTCCGTGGGCTGAAGGCGCGGCCCATCGAAGGTTCGGTCGATGTATCGCGTGATGGCGATGGTCTCGTGTAGGGTGAAGTCGCCGTGGCGCACGATCGGAATCTTGCCGAATGGATGGCTCACGCCGTCGGCGCTCAAGCCAGGCGCGATCGGCCTTAGCTCGTAGGGTACGCCTTTTTCATCCAGGGCCATGCGCGCGGTCCACACGTAGGTGCTCTGCGGCACGCCGAAGACCGTGAATTCGGACATGTCATGTCCCCTTGGTTTCGGCGATGAAGGCACCGAGTTTGTCGAAAGTGCTGGTCCAGCCCTGGCCGTGGAGGTCGCGCGCTTGCGTCGATTCAAATAGGCGCTGGGTCAGGACCAACTCGGTCGAGCCTTTGCGATCGCGAAATTCCACGGTGATCACCGTCTCATGGCCTGGCTTTCCCTTGTCGTCCTCCCAGGCCCAGGTGAGGACAAGTTTTTCCGGCGGCGCGATCTCGCGAAAGACGCCGCCGACCCGGTGTTGCTGCCCGTCGGGGGATCGCATCACCGTGCGCCAGGCGCCGCCAGGCTTCGCATCCATGCGGCATTCCGGAACGGTGAACCCTTGCGGCCCCCCACCAGCGGACGAGGTGGGCGGGATCGGTCCAGGCCTTGAACACCAATTCGCGCGGCGCCTTCAACTGGCGCGTGATGACCAGCGTGCGATCCGCATCGTTCGTCGGACTCGGTGAAGACCTAACAGCTTCAGTTCGTGCCGTCGTCGGGGTCCTTCCGTGATTGAATTTCGTCCAGGTAGCGCTCAAGCTTTTCGAAGCCGTCCTCCCAGAAGCGGCGATACCGGTCGATCCAGGCGGCTGCGTCCCGTAGCGGTTCGGGCTGGAGATGACAGGGGCGCCACTGCGCCTGCCGTTCCCGCGCGACCAGGCCGGCCCGTTCCAGGACTTTGAGGTGTTTGGAAACCGCGGGCAGCGAGAGCGAAAAGGGAGACGCCAACTGGCCAACGGAGGCCGGGCCATCGGCCAAACGTTTCAGAATCGCCCGGCGCGTCGGGTCGGACAGGGCGAGAAAGGTCACGCTCAGCGAATCAGCGGCTCTCATGAGTGTCGGTCCTGTATTTAACTATATGGTTAAATACAAAACGCGTAACCCGGTGTCAACAGTTGGATTTCGCCCGGTGCAGCCTAGGCGACGCGGAACATGGTCATCATGCCGAACGCCTGATGGTCGAGTATGTGGCAGTGAAACATCCAGTCGCCCGGGTTGTCGGCGACGAAGGCGATGTCGACGCGCTCGACGGGGGCCATCACGACCGAATCGCGCCATTCTTGGTGTTCGGTCGGCTTGCCGCCGCGGGCGATGACCCGGAAGGAATGGCCGTGAAGGTGGATCGGATGATGAAATCCGGTCTTGTTGTTCATCCTCAAAATATAGGATCGCCCGCGCCGGAGCGTGAACAGCGGCTCGGTGCTATGTTCAAAGAGCGCCACGCCGTTGATGCTCCAATCGGTGCCGCCGGCCATCTCGCCCCACATGACGCCATTGGCCATGCCGCCGCCGCCGAAGGTGATGTCCAGGCGCTCGCCCTGGACGAGATCGGGTTCGGGTAAGGCATTGGCGGTTATCGCGATCGGATCGCCCGGCGGCGCCGTACGCAGCGGTGGATCGTCGCGATAGATGATGGACAGCAGGTCTTGGGTTTGAGCGCCTTCATAAAATTTTTCGCGGACCCTGAACGTCTCGCCGGGCTTTCCGGTCATATCGACGATGAGATCGACACGCTGCGACGGCGCGATGACCACTTTCTCGTCCTCCGGGTCGTGCGGCGCGACCGGCTGGCCGTCCAAAGCAATGATCTTCGGGTGGTGATCCTCAAACTCCAGTTCAAAGATGCGGGCGACGGCGGCGTTGATCAGGCGTAGCCTTATCCGCTCGCCCGACCGGACCGCGAAGGGCGCGGGTATCCGGCCATTGATCGTGCTGAGGTCGCCGAGGCGGCCTTCATTGAAGCGATCGTTGAAGTTTAGGAAATCGTTGCGGATTGAGCCGTTCGGGTCGAGCCGCCAATCGTTCAGCAACCAGGTGACGTCGCGATCGACGCGGGGCGGCTCGGGCTCCTCCACGATCAAGGGGCCGAACAGTCCGCGGCCGACTTGAATCACGCTGCGTTCGTGCGGATGGTACCAAAACGTCCCGGCATCGGGCGGCGTGAATTCGTAAACGAAAGTCTCGCCTGGGCGAACGGGTGGTTGCGTCATATGGGGCACGCCGTCCATGGCGTTGGGAATGCGCAGGCCGTGCCAATGGACGGTCGTCGCTTCCTCAGGCAGCCCGTTCTCGAAGACAACGCGCAGGCGTTCGCCGTGTTTCAGCCGAAGCTCCGGCCCGGGCACCGTGCCGTTATAAGCCCAAACCGGAGTCGGTGGGCCCGCGGTTCCGCGCAATGGCGCGAGGCTTGCCGTGGCCTTCAGGTGATACTCGCGAACCTCGTTGGCGGCCGTGAACCGGCTACCCCAGGCACCGAGGAGTGCGGTGGCGCTGGCGCCGGTCAGGAGACCGCGTCGCGAAATCGCCGAGGCCAACGCCTTACGAGAAATCGCCATCATGGACATCCCTGGGACATCGGTCCCTGCCGGGTGCGGTGTCATCGACGTCAGTCCGCCCCGCCTCCGGCATCATGACGATTCCGGGCGCGATCAAGCAATAGCCGGGATGACAGCCGGAACCCAGAAAGGTCGTCGCCTGGCGTGTCTCGGCAGGACTTGACCGCGATCGGTCCAGCCGTCACAAACTTGGTCATCGCGGCGGGGGCAGAGCGCTCCCTCCGGCGGGTGGCCCTGCGCCGAAAGGAGCCGAATGTGCACACCGAGTCCAGTCATCCAAATGACCGAGTAGACAATCGATACGAGCCTCGTTGGTGTATCGCGATGAATTGGCGCCGCTTGGCCATCGCGCCTTTAGTTTTGGTCGTTTTGGTTGCCGCGGGACCGGTGAAGGCCCAAGAACCACTGCCCCCGCTGCTCAGCTCCGGTTTGCCCGGCGAAGTGACGGCGGACCGGCTGCCAATGCCGGCGGACCCGGATCTCCGCCTCGGGCGCAACATTTGGCAGGCCAATTGCCAGTATTGCCACGGCACCGGCCTTGCCGGGGCGCCCAAGATCACCGATCGGCGCGCCTGGGCGCCGCGCCTTGCGGCGGGCGTCGATAAGCTACTTGAACGGACCAAGAACGGCTTCATCGGCGCCAGCGGCTCCGAAATGCCGCCACGCGGTGGCGCCTCAACCCTCAGCGACGACGAAATCAAATCGGCCCTTGTTTATATGATCTCCAACAGCAGCGATGGGCCGCCCGGGCGTTAGTTCGGGTAGAGGACCAATTGGCAATTTGTTCTGCGCTCGCGCTTTATGTTAGGGTCAAACAACGAGAAGAGGGCTTCTCAGACTTAATTGCCTGACCCAGTTTAGAGTTATAGGGAGGAATATGCATGATCACTCTTAATGTGAACGGCAAGAACTACAATGTCGATGTGACGCCCGACACGCCGTTGTTGTGGACGTTGCGCGACAACATGGGCATGACCGGCACGAAATATGGCTGCGGCATTTCCGAATGCGGCGCCTGCACGGTTCATGTCAATGGCCAAGCGAAGCGCTCCTGCGTCACCCCGGCCGGTTCGGTCGTCGGCGCGCAGATCACCACCATCGAAGGCCTGTCCGCCGATAGCAGCCACCCGGTCCAAAAGGCGTGGATCGAGCTTGACGTACCGCAATGCGGTTACTGCCAATCGGGGAT
>CAMDDQ010000088.1 GCA_945892765.1 Asaia bogorensis | reverse complement strand
AGCTCTATCAAGTGAACGCGGTCACGGCGGGGACCGACGCCCAGGCCGAAGTTACCGTGCGCCTCGAGGAAAACGGCAAGACGGTCAACGGCGTCGGAGCCGATACCGATACCCTTGTTGCCTCCTGTCGTGCCTATATCAACGCATTGAACAAGCTGTTGCTGAAGCGGCAGCGCACCGCGCCGGACGAAATGGCGCGGGAAATCAGATCCGCTTGAGGAATCCGGGCGGTCATAGTTTGTGATGGGGCGGCGCCGGCGCCACCGGCGCCGTCCGGAAATCGAGGAGTAAGTTTATTTGATCCAACGATTGCTGGGCATGCTTTCCGCCGATATGGCGATCGACCTGGGGACCGCCAATACGCTGGTCTACGTCAAGGGTCGAGGCATCGTCCTCAACGAGCCTTCGGTCGTCGCCATCGCCGAGGTCAAGGGCAAGAAACAGGTGCTGGCGGTGGGCGACGAAGCCAAACAGATGCTCGGCCGCACGCCTGGCAATATTTCCGCCATCCGCCCCTTGCGCGACGGTGTCATCGCCGATTTCGAGGTGGCGGAAGAAATGATCAAGCATTTCATCCGCAAGGTGCACAACCGGCGCAGCTTCGCCAGCCCGCAGGTCATCGTCTGCGTGCCTTCGGGGTCCACGGCGGTGGAGAGGCGAGCGATTCAGGAATCGGCGGAAAGCGCCGGGGCGCGTCGCGTTTTCCTGATCGAAGAGCCGATGGCGGCGGCGATCGGCGCCGGTCTTCCGGTGACTGAACCCACCGGCTCCATGATCGTCGACATCGGCGGCGGCACGACCGAGGTCGCGGTGCTGTCGCTGGGCGGCATCGTTTATTCCAAATCCGTGCGCGTGGGCGGCGACAAGATGGACGAAGCCGTCATCGCCTATATCCGCCGCGCCCACAACCTGCTGGTCGGCGAAAGCAGCGCCGAACGCATCAAAAAGGAAATCGGCTCGGCCTGCCCGCCCGAGGACGGCGAAGGCAGGCTGATGGAGATCAAGGGCCGCGACCTGATGAACGGCGTGCCCAAGCAGCTTCTCATCAGCGAGCGGCAGATTTCCGAGAGCCTGATCGAGCCAGTGAGCGCGATCGTCGAGGCGGTGAAAGTGGCGCTGGAGCACACCGCGCCCGAGCTTTCCGCCGACATCGTCGACAAGGGCATCGTCATGACCGGGGGCGGGGCTCTGTTGACCAATCTCGACCATGTGCTGCGCCAATGCACGGGATTGCCTGTGTCGGTCGCCGACGATCCGCTGTCTTGCGTGGCGCTTGGCACCGGCCGTTGCCTTGAGGAGATGAAGACCCTGCGTAATGTGTTGCTGACGGCGTATTGAGCCCAGGCCCGCGTGCTCGGGGCGCGCGGGATCGAATGAGGTTTGTCATGGGGGTGCGGCACGTGCCGCTATCGGGGTTCGGGAGTTCGGTTCGGTGAAGCCGCGCGTGGATCCTGTCCTGCGCATTGCCGTGCCATTGCGCGTGCTGGCGGAGCGTTTCACCCTGTTTTGCCTGCTCTGCGTCGGCGTCGGCATGATGGCCTTGTCGCGCGCGGAGGCTCCGATCATCGAACGCACGCGCATGATCGTGGCCGATGCCATTGCACCCATCCTGTCGGCAGCGACTCGGCCGCTCGCTACCGCCGCCGACGCCATCGAGGCCGTGCAGGGTGTCTTCGATCTGCGCGCCGAAAACCAGCGCCTGCGCGAACAGGTCGATCGTCTGCAAAACTGGCAAATGACGGCGCGGCGGCTGGAGGCGGAAAATTCCTCGCTACGCACGCTGCTTAATGTTTCGCCCGAACCCTCGCTCGCTTATGCGTCGGCGCGGGTCATCAGCGATTCCGGTGGCGCCTTCGTGCGCAGCGTCCTGGTCGATGCCGGCGCCTCGCAGGGCGTCAAACGTGGCCAGCCCGCGATCAATTCCTACGGCCTGATCGGGCGCGTCGCCGAAGTCGGCGAACGTTCCTCGCGCGTGTTGCTCATCACCGACCTTAATTCGCAGGTGCCGGTCGTGCTCGAAACCACGCGCGAACGGGCCATTCTTTCGGGGGATAATTCGGCGCGGCCGAAGCTGGTGCTGCTGGCCTCGTCGGCGCGACCGTCGCCGGGAGAGCGCGTCGTCACCTCCGGCGTCGGCGGTGTCTTCCCACCCGGCTTGCCCATCGGACTCATCGCCTCGGCGGGCGACGGCCCGCCGCGCGTCCTGCCCTTCGTCGATTTTCATCGGCTTGAGCATTTGCGGCTCGTCGATTACGGCCTCGGCGGTGTCATCGAACAAAGCGTCGCCCCCGGGCGCCAACGCAAGCCATGAACCTCCGCGCGGCGTCATTGCGGCTCGATACCCTTGCCCGCCCTCCCGGCGAAGCCGGGTGGTTCGGGAGACGGGATTGGCGATGACACTGCAGGAAGCGTCATTGCGGCTAGATACCCTTGCCCGCCAGTCTTCGCCACTCGGCATCACGTTGATACTCGCCGTGTTCGCGGTCATGCCCATGCCGTTGCCCGACTACTCGATCCTGGCGCCGGGCTTCGCGTTGATGGCCGTGTATTACTGGACGATTCACCGGCCCGATCTGCTGACGATGCCGATGGTGTTCACGGTCGGGCTGACCATCGATCTGCTCGGAGGCGGGCCGGCCGGGCTCAACGTTGTTCTGCTGCTGCTCGCTCACTTTGGCCTCCGATCCCAGCGCCGCGTCTTTCTCGCCAAGACGTTCATTGTCGCCTGGTGGGGCTTCTGCCTGACCGCCCTGATCGCGCAGGTCGCCGCCGCCTTCCTGGTCCTTTTGGCGCGGGGCGGATTGCCCCCGCTGGGGCCGTTGACGATGCAGTGGATGTTGACCGTGATGCTGTATCCGGCGATGACCGCGCTGCTCGCCGGCGCGCAGCGCGCCTTTCTGCGGCAGGTCTAAGGATGCTCGACGATCGCGACGCCAAGGCCCGCAGCAAGCTGTTCGGACGACGCGCCGCAATGCTGGCCGGCGCCCAGGGCGCCCTATTTTCCGTGTTGGCGGGGCGGCTCTATTACCTGCAAGTCGTCGAGTCGGACCGCTACACCATGCTCGCCGACGAAAACCGCATCAACCTTCGGTTGTTGCCGCCGCCGCGCGGCCGCGTTCTGGATCGCAACGGCGAGCTTCTCGCCATCAACCAACTCAATTACCGGCTGGTGGTTGTGGCGGAACAGACCTCGAGCGTCGAGGCGACGCTAAACGCCCTGTCCGGCATTGTCGCGCTGAGTGACAGCGAACGCCGCCGCATCATGCGCGAGGCGACCCGTAAGCGGAGCTTCGTACCCATCGTTCTCCGCGAGAATCTGAGCTGGGACGAGGTTTCGCGTATTTCCGTCAACGGGCCGGATCTGCCCGGCGTCACAATCGATGTCGGCCAGACGCGGCATTACCCACAGGGCCGGGCGGTGGCCCATGTCATCGGTTACGTGGCGCCGCCGGCCGAGGCCGATCTGACCGGCGATCCATTGCTCGAATTGCCGGAATTTCGCATCGGCCGGCAAGGCGTGGAACGAAGCTACGATCTCGCCCTTCGCGGCCGCGCGGGGGCAAGCCAGGTCGAGGTCAACGCCATCGGCCGCGTCATCCGCGAGTTGGAACGCAAGGAAGGCGCGCCCGGCCATGACGTGACGTTGACATTGGACGTCGAGATGCAGGCCTATGCGGCGAGTCGGTTGGGTGAGGAAAGCGGCGCCGCCGTTGTCATGGACGTACAAACGGGGGATCTCGTCGTGTTGCAGTCCAGCCCGGCCTATGATCCGAACGATTTCAACAAGGGGATCTCGCAGTCCTTGTGGCAAGGGCTGTTGACCAATCCGCGGGGGCCGCTGAACAACAAGGCCATCGCCGGGCAATACTCGCCGGGCTCGACGTTCAAGATGATGGTGGCGCTGGCCTGCCTCGAAAACAACATCTCCATGCCCGACACCCGTATTTATTGCCCCGGCCATCTGACGCTGGGCGACTCCAAATTCCATTGCTGGAAAAAGGAAGGCCACGGTTCGCTCGATCTGGTCGAGGGCCTGCGCAATTCGTGCGACGTGCATTTCTATGAATTGGCCAAGCGTGCCGGGATCGAGCGCATCGCCGCGATGTCGCGGCGATTTGGGCTTGGTCAGACGCTGGGCATCGACATGCCGGGCGAACGCGCCGGTCTGATTCCTTCGCGCGAATGGAAACTCGCCACCACGGGCGTTCCCTGGCAGCAGGGCGAAACGCTGGTCGCCGGCATCGGCCAGGGTTTCGTGCTGACCACGCCGCTTCAACTCGCCACGATGACGGCGCGGCTGGTCAATGGCGGCTATGCCGTCGTCCCGCGGCTCACCCGCGACGATTTCACCGGTGCCCGCATCGCCCTGCGCCCGGAGCCGAATTTTCCATCGCTCGGCATTTCGCCGGCCGCGCTGGCCTTCGTCCAGAAGGGCATGAGCGAAGTCGTCAACAATCTGCGCGGCACCGCCTACAAGGCGCGCATTGTCGACAAGGACATGGCGATGGCGGGAAAAACCGGCACGGCCCAGGTCCGCCGCATCACGGAGCACGAACGCCGCACGCATATCCGTACGAATGAGGAATTGCCCTGGAACCAGCGCGACCACGCGCTGTTCGTCGGCTATGCACCGATATCGACGCCGCGTTACGCCGCGGCGGTGATCATCGAGCATGGCGGCGGCGGCTCCACGGTGGCGGCGCCGATCGTGCGCGACCTACTGCTCGCGGTGCAGAAACGCGACAAGGCGCTCGGCCGCCAGAAGGTGGCCGAGGCCGTGCCCGAGCCCCGTCCGGCGCCCACGACCGCCCGCTAAATCCCCATGGCCTCGGTTCTCGACATCACCGCGCCGCGGCTGTCCCTGTTTGAGAAACTGCGGCAGATGAATTGGACCCTGCTGCTGTTGATCGGGGCGATCGCCAGCGTGGGTTTCGCGATGTTGTATTCAGCGGCGGGGGGAAACTGGGAGCCTTGGGCCGGACGACAGGCGATGCGCTTCGGCGTGGGCATCGTGCTGTTGATCGTCGTCGCCCTGGTCGATCTGCGGCTGTGGCTGCAGGCCTCGTATCTGTTCTATGCGGTCGCCCTTGTTCTCTTGATCGGCGTGGAAGTGGCCGGCGTGGTCGGCATGGGAGCGCAGCGCTGGATCGATCTCGGGATCGTGCAACTCCAACCGTCGGAGTTGATGAAAGTGGCCCTGATCATGGCGTTGTCCCGTTATTTCCATGGGGCCAGTCTCGACATCATTGGACGGCCGACCTATCTGATACCGCCGCTGGCGATGGTGCTGATTCCGGCCGCCCTGGTGATGCGCCAGCCCGATCTCGGCACCGCGGTGCTACTGGTCGGCGGCGGCGGCACGATCTTTTTCATGGCTGGCGTGCGTTGGTGGAAATTCGCCGCGGTCGCCGCCGGCGCCATGGTTGCGATCCCAACCGGCTGGCGGATGCTGCGAGACTATCAACGCCAGCGCATCCTGACTTTTCTGGACCCCGAGACCGATCCGCTCGGCGCGGGTTATCACATCATCCAGTCGAAGATCGCATTGGGCTCCGGCGGCGTCTGGGGTAAGGGCTTCCTCCAGGGCACCCAGGCCCATCTGCAATTTCTGCCCGAACATCAGACCGATTTCATCTTCACCATGCTGGCGGAGGAACTGGGCATCGTCGGCGCGCTCGGGCTGATTGTGCTTTACATCCTGCTGCTCGGGCATGGCTTTGCCATCGCCTTCCGCAGCCGCAATTCCTTCGGCAAGCTGCTGGCGATCGGGTTGAGCGTGAATTTCTTCCTCTACGCCTTCATCAACATGGCCATGGTGATGGGGTTGATCCCCGTTGTCGGCGTGCCGTTGCCGCTGGTTTCCTATGGCGGCACGGCGATGCTGGCCCTGCTGATCGGCTTCGGGCTGTTGATGGGTGTCTATGTCCACCGTGACATGCGTATCGGCAGGCGGGGGCTGGGCGACGATTTCTGAGGCGCCGCGGCCAGAATAAGGAAATTGCGCGGCCGGCTTCGCCGGTTGGCGGGGGTTGGGCGACGATTTCTCGGCGCTTCTATCGACAAAGCCGGGGGGCTTTGCTATGACGGCCCTCCTCGCTGCCGGCTCTGGATCGGAGCCAACTTCGCCGGTTGGCGCGGGCGCTTAGCTCAGTCGGTAGAGCAGCTGACTCTTAATCAGCGGGTCGACGGTTCGAGTCCGTCAGCGCCCACCACCTTTTAAAACAATGGGTTACCTGTTGTTTTCTGCACCCAGCGGCACCCTAAAAAGTGCCCTGGGGTAGCAGGCGGGGTAGCAAACGCCCCCAAAACCCCTTTTCTCGAGTCTCTGGCGCCCCGTCGCTTGTCAGCCGCGATGCACGCGGCTATATCTCGCGTGTTCGGCTTTCCCAGCCGAGTGCTTGTCCATGTTTTGCAGTCTAAGTGATTCGGGGTCGCTCTTGCCGGGGCGGCCCCGTTGCTTTTGGGATAAGCGCCGCTCGAAAGATTCAAAAGCTGGCGCTCGCTCAATCTGTTATTGAGCATACTTGTGGCGTGCGGAATCTATATTCGCCTACCTTAGACGGCGCATGAGTCTGGTTGATGTCTCGGGAATATCCTCGCAGGGGCAGCGCTTATCCGAGGCGCTCGCGCCTCGGCCTCACATCGCCGGTTTCGTCACGCCGATGGGCTTCGAGGGCAGCAAGATCACCGAATTCCTGCTCGTGCCTTTTGTCGGCGCGTGCATTCATGTTCCACCGCCGCCCGCCAACCAGATCGTCTATGTCGTGGGCTTCGGCGCCTACCGCGCGGATGGCGGTCTGCTCTACCCGGTCTGGGTCACCGGCACATTGCGCGCCCAGCCGCTGGAGACCGGCCTAGCCGACGTCGGCTACCGTCTCGCGAAGGGGCGCGGGTTACCCGCTACGAATAGATCGGGCTCGAGACGCCGAAAGGGATGCCCGGCTAAGACCTATAGCCCGGTTCCACGCAGCCTATGGTGTTGCATGGCGGGGCTTATACTGCAAAGACAAAAAAGAAAGCGGACTGCATCATCCGGCGTTTGCATGAGGAGATTGTGAAACACTTTCCCACGCCAGCCGCGCGCCGCCAGCTCGCATCACAGGGCGCGGAGATTCAACTGTCCACGCCGACTGAACTCGCCGCGCTCAACGCCCGCTGGACGAACGTCATCAACGCCTTAGGCGCACAGCCGGAATAGGAAAAATCGTGAAAATCTTATTGCTCGTTTGCAGTTGCCTGTACCCGTTGGCCGCATCCGCGACGCTGCTCGAAGATATCGTGCAGATTCCCGTCGAGGTGATGGACGAGCACCGGCGCGTGCTTCAGCAGGGTATTACGCTTACGATTTTTCGCGACAGCTCGCGCGAAAAATCCCCGTTTCTGGTGTTGAATCACGGTCGCGCAGGCACCGCAGAAGGGCGTCTGCAACTGGGCCGCGCCCGTGAAGCGGCGAATGCGAAATACTTTGTAAGCCAGGGGTTTGTCGTACTTGTGCCTACGCGTGTTGGTTATGGCGTGAGCGGCGGTCCGGACG
This sequence comes from Asaia bogorensis, assembly GCA_945892765.1. Classification (GTDB taxonomy): domain Bacteria; phylum Pseudomonadota; class Alphaproteobacteria; order CACIAM-22H2; family CACIAM-22H2; genus SHVT01. The sequence continues at coordinate 1,062 of CAMDDQ010000088.1, read as the reverse complement.
TTGAGGACACCAGCGCTTGCAACAACAAAGACTATCCGAGAGGTTTTGAAGTGGCAGCCCGGCAAACGCTGGCGGTACTGGACTATGCGAAAAGTCAGCCATATATCGATATCACGCGCGGGTTACTGGTGGGACAGTCTTTCGGTGGCGCCACGTCGGTTGCGCTTGCCGCGAAAAACCTTGACGGCGTGAAGGGGGCGATTAATTTTGCCGGCGGTAGTGGCGGCAATCCCACCGCGCGGCCGGAAAATCCGTGCTCACCGGCGTCGCTGGCGAGAACCTACGCGGACTACGGCAAAACCGCAAAGACGCCGATGTTGTGGCTGTATAGCGACAACGACAAATATTGGGGCAAAGACTATCCGCGCAATTGGTTCGAGGCGTTCCATAAGCAGGGGGGCAATGCGCAGTTCGTGCAATTGCCGGCGAGTGGCCGTGACGGGCACAGCAGTTTTACCGCGAATCCGCGGGCGTGGAAACCAGCGGTGGAAAGCTTCATCAAATCAATTGGATTTGCTCATTGACCGGGTGCGATTCAAACTGATGTGAAAGCATGGGAATTTATACAGATCAAAGAAACACCTTCTGCTCCGCTTCAACCTAAAAACCGCAGAAGCACATCCTGCGGCCGGGCGACGTGCCGGAAGGCCAGTTTATCCCAGGCGCTCGCGCCTCGGCCTCATTGAAGCCCCGACCTGTAAAATCGCATCCAACACTGCCCCCACCCCAAATGCTTCCCAACACATTGATCTGGTTGTGAAAGATTGCGATTGAGGGGGTCGCATGACGCGCCCAATCGTGACCCCTCTCAGAATGACGATCACGTCGCTACATCGATGGCTTATTGTGAACGTGGGGTGGGGTCACGGTTGGACGCGATTTTACACGTCAGGGCATCGGCGACTGGATGACCTCTACAACCACCGCCGCCCGCATACGGCGCATGGCGGCGAGACGCCGGTCGGCGTATATCGAGGACGGCTGTCGGCTTCCGGCCCGTGCTCACGCCCGGACCTCCACCCGACAGCCCTCGTGGCATAACGAGCGTGAAACGAACCCGGA
>CAMDDQ010000087.1 GCA_945892765.1 Asaia bogorensis | reverse complement strand
CGCGATCAACAAGTGCCGAATACCCAACAGGTTGGAAAGAAAAAGGTGGCGACGAGTCTGATCGGTCAGACCCTTGCGAACATCGACCAATACAATCGCCAAATCCGCCGTGCTCGCGCCGGTAACCATGTTCCGCGTGTACTGCTCATGGCCCGGCGTATCGGCGATGATGAATTTCCGTCGCCTCGTGGCGAAGTAACGATACGCGACGTCGATCGTGATGCCCTGTTCGCGTTCGGCGGTCAGGCCATCGGTCAGCAGGGACAAATCGATGGCGCCGTCGCCGCTGCGGCGGGCGGCGCGCTCCAGCGCTTCAATCTGGTCCTGTGGCACCGCCTTTGCGTCGTGCAGAATGCGCCCAATCAGGGTGCTTTTGCCATCATCGACGCTGCCCGCTGTCGTGAAACGCAACAGGCCACCCGCGCCAGCCTCGGTCTCCTGGGCCAATTTCATGGCAGTCGCCCGATCATCAGAAATAGCCCGCGATCTTGCGGAGTTCCATCGAGGCTTCCGACGTACGATCGTCCATGCGCGTGGCGCCCCGTTCGCTCACCCGTGCTTCCACCGTTTCGGCGATGATTTCGGCAACGGTCGCGGCCGGCGATTCGACCGGCAGCGTGCATGAAATGTCGCCGACCGTGCGGAACCGCACCTGCCGAGATTCGATGACATCGCCCGGCTGCAGCTCAAGAAATTTCCACACCGGCACCAGATGGTTGGCGCGGCGCACGACCTGACGGTGATGGGCGAAATAGATCGTCGGGATTTCTAGGCTCTCGCGCGCGATGTATTGCCAGATGTCGAGCTCGGTCCAATTGCTGAGGGGAAAGACGCGCATATGCTGCCCGGGATCGACGCGGCCGTTATACAGATGCCACAGTTCAGGCCGCTGCCGGCGCGGATCCCATTGCCCGAATTCGTCGCGAAAGGAAAAAATTCGCTCCTTCGCCCTCGCCTTCTCTTCATCGCGGCGGGCTCCGCCAATGCAAGCATCGAAACCAAATTCTGTGATCGCGTCGAGCAGGGTGACGGTCTGCAGGGCGTTGCGGCTCTGACTTTCTTTCTTGAGCGTCACCCGTCCCTTATCGATCGACTCCTGAACCGTCCGAACGATCAGGCGCTCAACCAGACGCGCCATCGTACGGTCGCGAAAATCGATGACCTCGGGAAAATTGTTTCCGGTGTCGACATGCAGCAAGGGAAACGGAAACCGCCCGGGCCGAAAAGCTCTTTCGGCCAGGCGCAGCAGGACGGTCGAATCCTTGCCGGCGGAAAACATCAAGACCGGATTGCGAAACTCCGCCGCGGTCTCGCGCAGCACATGGATGGCTTCGCTCTCAAGCGTATCCAGATGCGACCAAGATCGTTCAGCCGTTCGATCAACAGTCGCGGCCAGGTGGTTTTGATCCACGGTCGTCTCAAAATTCATGACTTCGGTGTCGTCAGGTTCGCGGAATGCAGACCACATTCCTTGGTTTCCGAATCTTCCCACCACCAGCGCCCGGCGCGGATGTCCTCGCCCACGGCGATGGCCCGCGTGCAGGGCGCGCAGCCAATGCTGGCATAGAACCGGTCGTGCAGCGCGTTGTAGGGAACCTCGCGCACTTTGACATAGGTCCAGACTTCGTCATTCGTCCAATCAGCGAGGGGATTGAACTTTTGCAGACGGTTGTCCTCATCGCGCTCCTCGAAGGGCAGGTCCCGCCGCGTCGGGGAATGTTGGCGGCGTTGGCCGGTGATCCAGGACGTCTTCCCGGCCAAGGCCCGCCGCAAAGGCTCCACCTTGCGGATGTTGCAGCAAGCCTTTCGCAACGCCACGCTGTCGAAGAACGCATTCGGGCCATTGAGCGCGACATAACCCTCCACCGCGTCGTTGTGCGGGAAATACGGCACGATCCGGACGCGGTAGCGAATCCGGACCTCCTGCATCAACCGGTAGGTCTCTTCCGGCAAACGCGCGGTATCGAGCGTAAAGATGCCAATGTCGAGTTCCTCCCGATCGATAAGATCGGTCAGCACCATGTCCTCGACGCCAAAGCTGCTGGCCAAGGCCGACGGAGCGTGGTCGCGCGCGATGTCCCGCAGGCGCCGGATCACTTGGTCGGTCTTGTCCTTGGTGATCGTGGTTGCCGTCATCACCGTGAACCTTTGCTGTCCGATGCGACGCGAGTTTGCCGAAGCCTACTCACCGGTTCGCGACCGTCGCCCGTGGGCTGATAGAATAGGTTGAACGCACCAAGAACATTGTCCCAGTTGTGGAGGACTCTGGGATCGGAGGCCTCAAAGGCGTCGAAACCGCAGCGGTGCATAAGAAGAAGCTGATCCGGCAACACATTGCCGGTCGCTCGCAATTCACCGCGATAGGCGTAACGTTCGCGCAGCAACCGGGCTTGTGTGTACGCGCGCCCGTCGGAAAATTTCGGAAATTCGAGCGCGACGACCCCAAGCCGATCGAGGTCCTCCGCGAGTTCCGTGACCTTGTCCGTATTCTTAAGGCGTACGCCGACACCGCTGTTACGGCGCAGCAAGGCATCCCGCTCCGCCTTCCACCGTGGCAGGAAAACAATAACCGGCCCGTCCACCGGCAGGGCGTCGCCATCGACCGCCAAATGCCAGGGATCCTCGACAGCCTTGCCGTTCTTAAGCAGAGGCATATAGCCGTTCCTTGAAGGGCGCCACGCCGACGCGGCGAACCGTGCGAAGGAATGTCTCGCCGCCTTGGCGGATGTCTAGATAGGTCCCAATCAGATTGTCGACCGCGTCGATGACTGCGTTGCTTGAAAGGGCCGGCCCCAAGATGGTTCCGATCGACGCGTCCTGATCGGCGCTGCCGCCAAGCGTGATCTGGTAGAATTCTTCTCCATTTTTTTCGACGCCAAGAATGCCGATATGCCCGACGTGGTGGTGGCCACAAGCATTGATACAGCCCGAAATCTTGATTTGCAGTTCGCCGATGTCATGGGCCCGCGCAAGATCGCTGAAACGGTGAGTGAGCCGCTGCGCGACCGGGATCGAGCGGGCGTTGGCCAGGCTGCAATAATCGAGGCCGGGACAAGCGATGATGTCGGTGATAAGGCCGAGATTCGGCGTAGCGAAGCCGATATCCCGCAACCGCCGCCAGACTTCCGGCAGGTCCTTGACCGCGACATGCGGCAGGACGAGGTTTTGGGCATGGGTGACGCGAACCTCGGAGAAGCTGTAGCGATCAGCCAGGTCGGCAACGATCTCCATCTGCTCCGCCGTTGCGTCGCCGGGCGCCAGGCCTTCGGGTTTCAGCGACGCGTTGACGATGGCGTAGCCGGGGACCTTATGCGGGAAAAGGTTCGTCTTTTCCCACAATGCGAAGTCCACATCGCCGCGCCTCAATCCGTCGACTTCGGGCTGCTCTGCCGGCTGCGGTCGATAGTCCGGCGGCGCGAAATGCGCGGCGATGGCATCGATGGTGGCCTGCGGAAGAACCAAGGGGCCGTCCTTGATCTGCCGCCATTCGTCCTCGACCGCCGCGCGCATCTTTTCGACGCCGATTTCGTGGACGAGGATCTTTATCCGCGCCTTGAACAAATTGTCGCGCCGGCCGAACTGGTTATAGACCCGCAGAATTGCTTCCAGATAGGACAGCAAGTGTTCCTTAGGCAGGAACTCGCGGATGGTCTTGGCGATCATCGGCGTGCGGCCTTGACCGCCGCCGACCATAACCTCGAAACCGATTTCGCCCGCGGCGTTGCGGTGCATGCGCAGACCGATGTCATGCACCCGGACCGCGGCGCGATCGTTCGGCGAGCCAGTCAGGGCAATCTTGAATTTGCGCGGAAGGAATGAAAATTCCGGATGGAAGGTCGACCATTGCCGCATGATTTCGCAATACACGCGCCCATCCTCGATTTCGTCGGCTGCTGCTCCCGCATATTGATCTGCGGTGATGTTGCGGATGCAATTGCCGCTCGTCTGGATCCCATGCATCTGGACGCGGGCGAGGTCGGCGAGGAGGTCGGGCATTTCCTCCAGTTTGATCCAATTGAATTGGATGTTCTGGCGCGTCGTGAAATGCCCGTAATTCCTGTCATATCGGCGCGCGATGTGGCCGAGCTGACGAAGCTGCGCCGACGACAGAGTGCCGTAAGGTACTGCGATCCGCAGCATGTAGGCATGCAGTTGGAGGTAGAGACCGTTCTGCAGCCGCAACGGCCGAAATTCGTCTTCGCTCAATTCGCCGGCAATGCGCCGCCGCACCTGATCGCGGAACTGCGCGACGCGTTGATCGACGATCGCTTGATCGTATTCGTCGTAGGCATACATGGCTTACCTCGACAATTGATCGGCTGAGACCGGCCGGTCCCAGGGTATGCTTGGCCCGAACGTGCGGATTCGCTCGCGGTAGCGCAACGGCAGAACATCGCCATTTTCCACCGCGATCTCGAACAGATAGGCCCCCACAACCCGAGCCGCGGCGACATCACGATCGGCCGCGGCCTGGAGCGTGGCCGCTTGTTCGGCGTCATTCGCCACAGCGACGCCAACGAGGTTCTCGGACCAGCTGTGGTCCTCCTTTAGGAAAATAACGGCGCCGTCACGCAGGCGATTCGCCGTCATCGCCTGCGGAAAGAATCCGGACTTGGTCTGCCGGCGATCCTTGGCAACGTCCTCAGGATCCGGTCGTTTGGATTCTTGCGTCATGAAGGTCTTGGTTTGAATTCCAAAAATTGTACAGAATTGACATTATTTTACAGATGTCTATCCACGTCAACAGGTAATACACTATTTCTCTGTGTAATTTACTATATACAAAGACAATATGTATATTAGGTGTCTTGCAGCGCAGTGACACCTGGCAGCGATTGCATGATGCCGCGAAGCTCCGTGGTAAGGGCATAGGCGCCCGGCAGGGTGATTTCGACCTCGTGTTCGGCGTCCGCGTCGATGATGACCGTAACCCGACTTCGCCCGTTCCGGTGGCCCTCCATCGCCCGCCGCAACTCCGGCAGCGCGCCGCCATCCGCCAGCTGAATCGATATCCCCGCCCCCGACTGCTCGATAGCCTTTTCCAAGAGCTGGATGGCGTTTGCGGTCATGCGCAAGGATTCGCCATCCAGACGCGCGTCGACCGTGACGAGCAAAAGGACACCTTGCTCCAGGAGGTGCCGAACCGAGCCGAGAACATCGGAAAACACGGTCACCTCGAAGACACCGCCGGCATCGCTGAGTTGCAGAAAGGCAAACCGGCTGCCTTTCTGAGAATTCCGTTCCTGACAAGCGACGACGACACCGGCCAACTTGACGCGTGAATTGCCTCCGGCCGCGAGATGGACCGACACCTCCGCCGCCCGCATCGTGCTTAGTCGTTTCAATGCCGCCGCGTAGCTGTCGAGGGGATGGGCGGAGAGGTAAAAACCGATGGCGTCGAATTCATGGCGCAACCGCTCGTGAGCGGGCCAATCGGCGAGCGCCGGCGCCAAAGCCGTGCGTGCCGGCATGACGGCGCCGCCGAACAAATTCGCCTGATTACTCTCGCGCTCGCTGGCCGCTGCGTTGGCGTGGCGCAATATCGACTCAATCGCGGCAACCACTCTGGCGCGATTGGGTTCTAGGCTGTCAAAGGCTCCTGCCCGGGCGAGTGCCTCAAGTTGCCGACGGTTGAGCGCCTTGGCGTCGAGTCTCTGGGCAAAGTCATTGAGGTTGGCAAAGCGACCACCGCGCTCGCGCTCCGCCACCAATGACTCCATTGCCTGACGCCCAACATTGCGCACGGCCGCCAGTGCGTAAAGGATCGATCCCCCGCCCCGCTCGCCCGAATCCTTCATCGGAGCGACCGCGAAGGTGGCGGCGGAAGCGTTGATATCGGGGGGCAACAGCCGGACTCGGAGCCGATCGGCCTCCTGCCGAAACATGTTGAGCTTATCGGTATTGGCCAATTCGAGAGTCATCGATGCAGCCAGGAACTCGACCGGGTAATTCGCCTTGAGCCAAGCGGTCTGATAGGCGATCAGCGCGTAGGCTGCGGCGTGCGGCTTGTTGAATCCATAACCGGCGAATTTGCTGGCCTGCTCGAAGATGCCTGCGGCGATCCCCTCATCGACTCCGCGTTCAATCGCACCGGTGACGAAAATCCGGCGCTGCGCCTCCATCTCCTCCATGATTTTTTTACCCATGGCGCGGCGCAGGAGATCCGCGCTGCGAAGGCTATAGCCCGACAAGACCCGGGCGATTTCCATCACCTGCTCTTGATAGGTAATGACGCCATAAGTTTCCTCGAGAATGCCCTTGAGGAGCGGATGCATATAATCCGGCTGTTCCAGTCCATGTTTGCAGGCGATGTATTTGGGAATGTTCTCCATCGGACCCGGCCGATAGAGCGCGACGAGGGCGATCAAATCCTCGAAACGATCCGGGCGAAGCCTTCGGATCGTGTCCCGCATTCCCGAACCTTCCATTTGAAATACGCCGACGGTTTCGCCGCGGGACAACATCGCGAAGGTCGGGGCGTCATCAAGGGGAAGGTTGTTGACGTCGAAATCCGGGCGCTGCCTCCGCACCAGTGCCTCGGCCTGAGACAGGACGGTGAGCGTCTTCAACCCAAGCATATCCAGTTTCACCAGCCCGGCGATCTCCACGTCCTTCATGTTGAACTGGGTCACGGGCATATCCGAACGCGGGTCTCGATAGAGCGGCACCAACTCCTGGAGCGGGCGATCACCGACAACCACGCCCGCCGCATGTGTCGAGGCGTGGCGGTAGAGTCCCTCCAGCTTGCGGGCAATCTCGATGAGCTTGGCTACGGCCTCGTCCGAATCGCGCATTTGCTTGAGCAGCGGCTCTCCGGCCACCGCCTCCGCGAGTGTCACCGGTTTTGCCGGGTTGTTGGGCACCAATTTGCAAATGCGGTCAATTTGGGAATAGGGCATGTCAAGCACCCGGCCGACGTCGCGCAAAGCCGCTCGAGCCTGGAGCTTGCCGAAGGTAATGATCTGGGCAACGCGGTCGGCGCCATATTCCCGCTGGACGTAACGGATCACCTCGTCGCGCCGATCCTGGCAGAAATCGATATCGAAATCGGGCATCGAGACACGCTCGGCGTTGAGAAAGCGCTCGAACAAGAGCCCGAAGCGAATCGGATCGAGATCGGTGATGCCGAGCGACCAGGCCACGGCCGAGGCGGCGCCTGAACCGCGCCCTGGTCCCACCGGAATCCGCCGCTCCTTCGCCCATTGGATGAAATCCGCGACGATGAGGAAATAACCCGCGAATCCCGTCCTGACGATGACATCGAGTTCATCGTTGAGCCTTTCGGTATAGGTGGCAAGCGGTGCCGCGGGCGGATGGGCGGCGAGGCGGCGATCCAAGCCCTCCGTCGCCAGAGCCCGCAACGTTGCCTCCTCGCCGCGGTCGCGGGCCTTGGGCACGACTGGGAGCATCGGCTTATGCGGCCGGGGCGTGAACGAGCAACGCTTCGCGATAGTCAGCGTATTGTCCACGGCCTCCGGCAAATCCGCGAACAGGGCTCGCATCTCGGCCGCGGACTTGAACCTGTGCTCCGGGGTCAGGCGACGCCGATCTGCCTCTGACACGCGGCGGCCCTCGGCAATACACACAAGAACGTCATGGGCCTCGAACATGTCGGCGGAAGCAAAGAAGACTTCATTGGTGGCGACCAGCGGGAGGTCGAGCCGATAGGCCATCTCCACAAGGTCGGCCTCAATGACGGACTCCGCCTCCATCCCATGGCGCATCAATTCGATGTAAAAACGGTCGGGGAAAATTTCCGACAGGCGCCTGGCCATGGCTTCGGCTGCGCCTTTTTGGCGTTCGAGCAAGCGCCGGCCGACCGGTCCGCCGGGACCGCCGGCAATGGCGATCAGCCCATCGCTCATCGCAGCTAGCGGCTCGATCGCGATTTGCGGCGTCTCGCCGGGCTCGGTTTCGAGATAGGCCGCGCTCGACAGGCGCATCAGGTTGCCGTAGCCGGTCTCGGTCTGGGCCAGGAGAACAATGAACTCAGGCGCGGCCCTGATCCCACGCGGTCCGTCCTGCTCGCGGCGCAGAGCGAGTTGACAGCCAATAATGGGCTGAACACCGGCCTCGATGCAGGCCATGGAAAACTGAAGCGCGCCGAATAGGTTGCCGGTGTCGGTGATTGCCGCCGCCGGCATTTCATGCCGACGGCAAAGTTCCACCAAATCCTTAACCTTGATCGCGCCTTCCGACAGTGAAAACGCCGTGTGGACACGCAGATGAACAAAATCGGCATGGGTCATGGGCGCTCCCCGGCTGCCATCAATGCCGGTCGAGGCAATTCTGCAATCGGCACGCCGACGATCTCGCGTAAGAGTTTCTGCCGGAGCGCCTCGGCAAAATCGTCGAAATCCACCGCCGTCATGACGAATGCCCCCGGTCCGCCGATAACGTTCGATTCGTAATATTGGGCAAGCGCGAGTTCCTCGTTCACGATCGCCAAGCCGTTGATCGTTATCTTCTCCGCGAGGGCTCGGTCGCGAGCTTCCTGCAAGGAACGCTGCTGATTGTTGGGTCCATCGCCGGAGATGTCGATCACCCGTCGGGCGCCTTGATAGTCGCTCTGCGCCAAGGACGCCATGGCAAACTCAATCGCCCCGGCGATCGAGGTGGCACCGTTGGCAAAAAACCTCGGCATTTGGTCGAGCGCCGAAGCAAATTCCTCACAGGTCTTCGCGTCGATCAGACGAATCCAATCCACCGCCGTAATCTGCTGGTTGTCGCCGGCCCATTGAATCAATGTCACCGCCACGCCATCTC
>CAMDDQ010000086.1 GCA_945892765.1 Asaia bogorensis | reverse complement strand
GGACGAGGCGGGGCGCGCGCAGCCAATGGGCAGCGGCGTGGTTTTTGTCGATCCTCGGCTAGAAGCGGCGGGCGCGCGAGCGATCCTGCCGAAGGATGAGACCGCGACACTCGAAAAGGCGGGTTTCAAGCCGGCGCCGATCGCGACTTATGAACGCCACCGGCTCACCCTGGGGCTGGCCGAGGGCAGCCGCGATTTGATCGTGGATAAGGCCCTGATCCTGGAGAATGGTTTCGACGAATTCAACGGCGTGGATTGGCAGAAGGGTTGTTACGTCGGCCAAGAGGTGACCGCCCGCATGAAGTATCGGGCTTTGTCGAAAAAACGGCTGCTTCCGGTTCACCTCGCCGGGCCAGTGCCCCCCCCGGGAACGCCGATCCTCCTATGCGCGGCCGGGGGCGGAAAACCGGAAGAGGCCGGCGAAATGCGATCGGCCACCGACGGGATCGGCCTTGCGCTTCTGCGGCTTGAGGCGGTGGAAAAAGCGGCGCGCGACCCCAACCTGGCGCTCAAGGCAGGAGAAACCGCCGTTGTTCCCGCTCCGTATCCAGGCCCGGCCCCCCGTTAACCATGTCCGACGACTTAGACGCCGTCGGAGCCCGGGCTTATCGTTTGACTAAGACGAATGTATAATTTTCCGTTAAGGCCATTTCCCTCGGCAGAAGGCCGAAGAAAGGCAGACGTTAGATGCCAGTCAATGCCACGGACGCCTATGTAGCCCGCGCGGGGAACCGCGCGACTGTGCGCGCTCGCGAAGCCGAACAGGTCCAGGCCAGCGAATCATCGAGCCGCAACGAGGCGAAGACCTCGGCCGAACGCGCCGTCGACGCTTCGACCTCCGCACGCACTGAACGCACCAAACGCGTCGAGGCGCGCCCGGACACGGGTCGCAGCGAGCTTCCCGAAAAGCGCACCAACGACGGTCCGGCGAACGGCAATGGCCAGTCGAACTCGATCCTCGACGCCAATCGCGGTCGCAACGTTAATATCAGCGCCTGACGCTGCGATCTCCTTCAGGTTTTGGCGGGCCGGTTCTTTGAACCGGCCCGTTTGTTTTTAGGCCCGCTGCCCGTGGCTCCGGAGCCTTCCCAAGATCGCGGCGGCTATAAGCACGATGCCCAGAAATATTTTTAACGCTGCCGCCGGCAGCAATCCGACAAGCACACCCCCAAACGCCGCGCCCAGAATCGAACCCAGCCCCATGGGCAACGCGACGGCTCGCAGCGCGGCCCGGCCGGGAAGCGCGTTCAGCCGGCCATAACGCCAAAGTCCGCTCGCCACGGTCACGAGCGAAATCATCAGGCTTGCCGTGCCCGCCGTCCGAATGTCGGCCCCATAGACGAACAGCAGCGTCGGGATCAGCAATTCGCCGCCGGCGACGCCCAGCAGAGCCGCGATGGCGCCGATGACCAAGCCCAGGCCGAGTCCGCTGATCACCAGCGTCGCGCCGTCGCGTGGGAGCAAAGCCCCCGCGGCGGCCGGAAAAAATGCCTCGGCGACGAGAAGCAGGCCAATGCCGGCAAGCAGCGCGGCGATGGCGGCTTCGAGACGGCGATCCGAAAGCCGCGTCAGCATCCGTGCCGACCAGCGCGCCCCGAACATGCCGCCGATGCCCAGAGCGACAATTTCAACGGTGTGCGGCGCCACGGAAGCGAACGACAGCGTGCCCGCCCGTATCGCAAGCGAGGCAACAAGCGTGACCAGGCTCACGATCAGGTTCATCGGGACGGCCGCGCGCGCCGAATATCCGAACACGGACATGAGGACGGGCAACCGGAATTCGCCGCCGCCCAATCCGATCAGACCCCCGAGGATCCCGATGACCCCGCCCGCGGCGACGGCAACCGCCGGCCGCCGTCGGCCGCCACCATCATCCGGCGCAACATCCATGGCCGCAGCGAGACTGTCAGGCCCGCGCTAACGCCTGCGAGCCGTCCTGCCCGGCCGGCTCTTGGCCGGGCCGCCTTTGCGGCGGGCATTGGCCTTTGGCGGCGGCGCCGGCGCTCTTTTTGCCGCAGGTTTGGCCGGCTTCTTGGTTATCGGTCTGACCTTGACCGCGCCCGGGCGCGATTTGACGGCGGCGCGACGGGTGGCGGGCTTGGGCGCCGCCGGTTTTGCGACCTTCTTGGCAGCCTTGACCGGGGGCGCCTTGGCCTTATGTGCCGCCGAAGGTTTTCGCGCCGCGATGCCTCCGGGAGCGGTCGCCAACGCCGCCTGGGCGGCGGCGAGCCGGGCGATCGGCACCCGGTAGGGCGAGCAGGAAACATAGTCCAGCCCGACCGCGGCACAGAAATAAATCGATGCCGGATCGCCGCCATGTTCGCCGCAAATGCCGAGCTTCAGGTTTGGCCGCGCCTTGCGCCCACGGTCGGCCGCCATCGCGATCAGTTGGCCAACACCTTCGACGTCGAGGCTGACGAACGGATCGACCGCCAGAATCTTCGCGCGCTGATAGGCATCGATGAAGGACGCGGAATCGTCGCGCGACAACCCGAACGTCGTCTGGGTCAGATCGTTGGTGCCGAAGCTGAAGAACTCCGCCCCCGACGCGATTTCGCCAGCGCACAGCGCCGCGCGCGGCAACTCGATCATGGTGCCGACCTGATACTCGAATGTGGCGCCTTCGGCCCGCGCCACCGTCTTGGCCACGCCGTCGACCAGCGCCTTCATCAGGTCCATCTCGGCCTTGGTGGCAATGAGCGGGATCATGATTTCCGGCTTCACGGGTTTCCCAGTTTCGCGCCCGACGGCGATCGCGGCTTCGGCGATCGCTCGCACCTGGGTCTCGTAAATCTCGGGATAGGTGACCCCCAACCGGCAACCGCGATGCCCCAGCATGGGGTTTACTTCCTTCAGCCGCTCCGCCCGCGCACGGACTGTGGCGACGTCGCGGCCGGTCGCCGCCGCCAATTCGGCCATTTCGGCGTTGCTATGAGGAAGGAACTCATGCAGGGGCGGGTCGAGAAGCCGGATGGTGACGGGCAGACCCTCCATGATCCGGAACAACTCGACGAAGTCCTGGCGCTGCATGGGCAGGATTTTCTCAAGCGCGCGGCGGCGACCTTCGCCGTCATCGGCCATGATCATTTCGCGCACCGCGAGTATACGCTCGGCGTCGAAGAACATGTGTTCGGTGCGGCACAGCCCAATGCCCTCGGCACCGAATTCGCGAGCGGCGCGGGCATCCGTGGGGGTCTCGGCGTTGGCGCGCACGCGCAGCCGGCGAAAGCCGTCGGCCCACCCCATGAGGGTTCCAAAATCGCCGGAAAGCACGGGCTGAATCGTCGGCACGGTGCCCAGCATGATTTCGCCGGTGCTGCCGTCGATCGTGACCCGTTCGCCTTCGCGCACGGTGACCTGGCGCGTCGTTAACGTGCCGGCGGCGTAATCGATGCGCAGTTCGCCGGCGCCAACGACACAAGGACGGCCCATGCCGCGAGCGACGACGGCCGCGTGGCTGGTCATGCCGCCGCGCGTGGTCAGGATGCCGCGCGCCGCGTGCATGCCGTGAATGTCCTCCGGGCTGGTTTCGACTCGCACGAGAAGTACGCTTTCGCCCTTGGCCGCACGAACCTCCGCGGCTTCCGCGGTGAAGGCGACGACGCCCGACGCCGCGCCCGGCGATGCCGGCAGCCCCCGCCCGATGACCTCGCGCTCGGCATCGGGATCGAGCCGCGGATGCAAAAGCTGGTCGAACGAGCCGGGTTCGATGCGGCGAACCGCGTCGGCCTTGCTAATCAAACCCTCCCGCACCATGTCGACGGCGATTTTGATCGCGGCTTGGGCGGTACGTTTTCCCGAGCGGGTCTGCAACATGTACAGCCGCCCCTTCTCCACGGTGAACTCGATGTCCTGCATATCGCGGAAATGGGCCTCAAGGCGCTCGCGGACCTTGGCCAGCTCACCGAAAACTTTCGGCATCGCCTCTTCCATCGAGGGCAAGGGCGAATGGTTGGCGGCCTTGCCCGCTATGGTCAGTTGCTGCGGCGTGCGGATGCCGGCAACCACGTCTTCGCCCTGAGCGTTCACAAGGTATTCGCCGTAAAAAATCCGCGCGCCCGTTGACGGATCGCGGGTAAAGGCCACGCCGGTTGCACATTCGGCGCCCATATTGCCGAACACCATGGCCTGGACGGTCACCGCCGTGCCCCAACTTTCGGGAATGCCGTGCAGGCGGCGATAGGTGATCGCGCGCTGATTCATCCAGCTTCCGAACACGGCGCCGATGGCGCCCCAAAGCTGTTCGTGTACGTCCTGCGGGAAGGGCCGGCCCAGTTCCTTCTGCACCCGCTCTTTGTACCTGTCGACCAGCCCCCGCCAATCATCGGCCCCGAGATCGGTGTCCAGATCGACCCCGCGGGTGTCCTTGTGGCGTTGCAGCAATTCCTCGAAATGATGATGTTCGACGCCCAGCACGACGTCGGAATACATCTGGATGAAGCGGCGATAGCTGTCATAGGCAAACCGCACATCGCCGCTCAACGCCGCCAGACCGGCGACGGTCTCGTCGTTGAGCCCAAGATTGAGCACGGTGTCCATCATCCCCGGCATCGACGCGCGACCGCCCGATCGCACGGAAACGAGCAGCGGCTGCTTGGCGGCGCCAAAGCCGCGGCCGATGATGCGTTCGACTTGGGCGACGGCGCCGGCGACCTGAGACTTCAGCACGGCGGGATAGGTGCGGCCGAGTTTGTAAAAATGGGTGCAAACTTCGGTGGTGATGGTGAAGCCGGGAGGAACGTTAAGGCCGAGCCGGCTCATCTCCGCCAGGCCGGCGCCCTTGCTGCCCAGCAGTTCGCGCATCGCGCCCGTGCCATCGGCCTTGCCTTCGCCGAAACGATAGATCCACTTCGCCATTCATCTCACCCTTCGATACGCGAAAAATCCCCGACCGTGCCGAGCGTCACCCGAATTTCCGACAAAAGCCGCAACCGGTTGGCGCGCAACGCGCGGTCCTCGACATTAACCGTCACCTTCTCGAAGAACGCATCGACCGGCTTGCGAAGCCGGGAAAAATTAGCCATGGCGTCGTTGAAACGCTCCTCGCTCAGTGCCAATCCGCAGCTAGCGCGCACATCGGCCAAGGCGGCGTAGAGGCGCTTTTCTTCGTCAAGGACGAAGGCCGCCGCATCGACCGGGCCGGTTTGGCCGGCGCCGTCCTTCTTTTCCTCGATCGCCACGATGTTGGACGCGCGGCGATAGGCGATCAGCAGATTGCCCCCATCTTCGCCAGCAAGAAACGCTGCGAGCGAATCGACGCGGGCGAGCAGGCGGACAAGATCGTCTTCGCCGCCGAGCCCGAAGATCGCCTCGATCAGGTCGTGGCGGACGCCGCGTTCGCGCAGATGCACCTTGAGCCGGTCGGCCAGAAATTCGAGCAGCTCCCGCGTCAGACCGGCGACGTCCTTCACCGGCGCGCCGCCGATTTCTAGCGCCTCGGCGAGTTCCGCTCTGCGCGCGCGCTGCTGAGTATCGGGTGAGCCATGCAGTGCCAGGGCCCCGCTGAAGATCCTCGAGAGCTTCAGGCGCAGCCCGTTTTCGAGAATCAGCCGGATGACGCCTTGCGCCGCGCGGCGCAAGGCGAAGGGATCCTTCGATCCCGTGGGTTTTTCCCCGATCTTGAAAAAACCGGCGAGCGAGTCGATTTTGTCGGCGAGCGCCACCGCCAACGCGATCGGCGCGGTCGGGCAGCGGTCATTGGGGCCGAGCGGCCCGTAATGCTGGGCGATGGCCTCCGCCACCGGCGCTTCGGCGCCATCGTGCAGCGCGTAATAGCGGCCCATGATGCCCTGAAGCTCCGGGAATTCGCCCACCATGCCCGAGGTGAGATCGGCCTTGCTCAATCGCGCGGCGCGGCGGGCGCGGGCGGGATCGGCGCCGGGGATCGACGTCGCCAGGTGTTCGGCCAGACGCTCCAGGCGCCGCACCTTGTCTCCGACGCTACCCAGCTTTGCGTGAAAGACGAGTTTTTCGAGCGCCGGCAGGCGCGATTCCAGAGGCTGCTTGCGATCCTGATCCCAATAAAAGCGCGCATCGGAAAGCCGGGCACGCAGCACCCTCTCATTGCCGAGCACGATGGCCTTGCCGCCGTCCTCGGCCTCGATATTGGCGACGACGACGAAGCGCGGCGCCAGCCTTCCATCGTCCTCTTCAAGGGCGAAATATTTCTGATGCCGGCGCATCGTCGTGGTCAGAACTTCCGGGGGCAGGTCCATGAACCGGGCATCGATGCCACCGAGCAACACCACCGGCCATTCGACCAGACCCGCCACTTCGTCGAGCAATCCCTTGTCGGCGCGCAGCTTGAGACCCTCACGTTTGGCCGCCGCTTCGGCGTCCGTAGCGATGATCGTCCGCCGCTCCGCCGCGTCCAGAACGACCTTGGCGGCGCGCAGCCGGTGTTTGTAGTTGGCGAAATCACGCACGCGGATTTCGGCCGGCGCCATGAAGCGGTGGCCGGAGGTGACACCGGCGAAGCTGACGGACTCTCCGCCCACGCCAGGCGCCAACGGAAGAACACCGATCAACGCTTTGCCATCCAATAACGCCAGGATCGATTTGAGCGGCCGCACCCAGCGCAAGGTCGTGCCGCTCCACCGCATCGATTTCGGCCAGTCGAGCTTCACGATGGCATCCAGCAGGATGGGCGGCAGGACATCGGCCATCGGCTGGCCAAGCCGCTGGCGGACTGCGAACCAGAACTCCGCCTTCCCGACCGTGCGTTTTTCGCATTGATCGAGGCTGGTGAGCCCAACCGAATTCAAGAAACCCGCGACCGCCGCCTCCGGCGAACCGACCCGGGGCCCCTTTTTTTCCTCGGTCACATCGGGCTGTTTGTCCGGAAGGCCATCGATCACCAGCGCCAACCGCCGCGGCGTGACGTAGGCCTCGGCGCCGGTGAAGGAAAGCCCGGCCCCGGTGAGCCGCTCCGTAACCAGTCTTTTCAAATCCTCCGCCGCCCGCGCCTGAAAACGGGCCGGGATCTCTTCGGAGAAAAGTTCAAGCAATAGCTCCGCCAAGGGCGCCTCACTGGCCTGCGATTGTCACTGGCTTTCGAGCCAGGCTTCGCAGCAGCCCTTCGCCAAAGCCCGCACGCGGCCGATATATGCGGCGCGCTCGGTCACCGAAATCACGCCGCGGGCGTCGAGCAAGTTGAATTGATGGCTGGCGTTGATGCATTGGTCATAGGCCGGCAGCGGTAGCTTCTTTTCAAGCAGCGCCTTGCATTCGGCATCGGCATCGGCGAAATGCCGGAACAGCAGCGTGGTGTCGGCGAATTCGAAATTGTAGGCCGAATACTCACGCTCGGCGCGCAGGAAGATGTCGCCATAGGTGGTCCCCTGGCCGTTGAAATCGAGGTCGTAGACGTTCTCCACGCCCTGGATGAACATCGCCAGCCTTTCCAGCCCATAGGTGAATTCGACCGCCACCGGATCGCATTCGATGCCGCCGACCTGCTGGAAATAGGTGAATTGCGTGACCTCCATGCCGTCACACCACACTTCCCAGCCCAGGCCCCAGGCGCCCAGCGTCGGGCTTTCCCAATCGTCCTCGACGAAGCGTATGTCGTGGAGCCTGGGGCTCACCCCGATTTCCTCCAGGCTTTTCAAATACACTTCCTGGCTGTCGGGCAAAGACGGCTTCACGATCGCCTGGAACTGGTAATAGTGCTGGAGCCGGTTGGGGTTTTCGCCATAACGCCCATCGCCCGGTCGCCGCGACGGCTGGACATAAGCAGCCCGCCACGGCGCCTTGCCCAGCGCGCGTAGCGTCGTCGCCGGGTGGAAGGTGCCCGCGCCCATGGGCATGTCATAGGGCTGCAGGATGACGCAGCCGCGCTGCGCCCAAAAGGCCTGCAGCTTGGCGATCATTCCTTGGAAGCTGAGGACCGTCGGGGCGTTGGGCGCCATTTGACCCGGGAGACCGGCAATTTGTTAGTGTGCGCTGCACCATAGACAGTGGCGCGCGCAGGGGTCAAGCGGTCGCGAGGCCGAATTGTGTCAGCCGAACGGGCACTCCTTGCGCCCGCAGCTCGAAGCCCCGCGCGCCGCGACGTAAGCGTCGCAAACCCGGCATTTCACCATCTCCTCGGCGACGACGCCGTCGCGATCTGGCGCGCGCGCCTGCGGCTTGCGGTCCAGCGCCATCTTGCTGAGTTTCTCTATACGCTGCAGGTAACGATAGAGAAACCACAGACCCGCAACGATGGTCGCGATGATGAGGAGCTTGCTGAAGGTGATGCCGAACATGATGCCTTCCTACCGCCGCCGACCCCGCCGGTCAAAGCCCGTAGCGGCTCCATAAGGTGCGCTCCTCGACCGCCGCCATCACCTGTCCGGTCCAGGCAGCGGCGCGATCGGTCTCCTCAATCGCCGATCGCAGGAACGGAAGGCGGAACCAGGGCCGCGGCCGCCCGATCACGCGCAGCTTCACGTTGTCGCCGTGGCGTTCACGCAAACCACCCCGCAGATCGCCGATGCCATCGATCAGCCCCAGATCCAGGGCGCGTTTTCCGGTCCAGAATTCACCGGAGTACAGCTCCTCGGCCGAACCCTTCAGCTTGGCGCCGCGGCGATGTCCGACCCAAGATTTGAAACTGTCGTGGATGTCGCGCTGCACCGCGCGCAGCCGCTCCACGTCTTCGGGCTTTTCGGGCAGGAACGGGTCGAGCATCGTTTTGCGCTCTCCGGCCGTGTACAAGCGCCTCTCGACCCCCAGGCGGCGGGATCAGGCCGCTCAACCCGAAGCCGCCGCTGACCACGCCGATGGAGCCGACGATTGAATTTTC
>CAMDDQ010000085.1 GCA_945892765.1 Asaia bogorensis | reverse complement strand
CGCTGGCTGATGCAGGCCGACGCGTTTGTCGACATGACGCTGATGTTCCAGCGCGAGGTCGCCCTTCGGCTGATCGCGACGCCGGGCACCAAGGATTACGGCCGCTTGAGCGTGTTCACGCAATGGCGTTGCCGCGCCCGCCGGCTGTTCGACATTCCGCCCAGCGCCTTCACGCCGCCGCCAAAGGTGCATTCGAGCGTCGTGCAACTGGTGCCCATCGTGGAGCCCCAACCCGCGGTGCCAGCGG
Organism: Asaia bogorensis; assembly: GCA_945892765.1. GTDB lineage: Bacteria > Pseudomonadota > Alphaproteobacteria > CACIAM-22H2 > CACIAM-22H2 > SHVT01. Next base: position 8,813 of record CAMDDQ010000085.1, on the reverse strand, counting down.
CGGCGCTCGAGCGGGTCACGGCGGCCGCTTTCGGCCAGCGGCGAAAGATGCTGCGCTCCAGCCTCAAAACCCTCGATGTGGATGTTGGAGCACTGTTGGAGCGCGCGGGAGAGAACCCGACGGCGCGCGCAGAGGAACTGGACGTCGCCCGTTTTGGGGCTCTCACCGAGGCCTACCTCGCCCTCGTTGGCGAGGATCACCGACCCTGACGCAGAGCCTTCACGAAATCGGTCAAGCCAACTTGCCGGTGGCGGCGAAGGCGCTCTGCGATAAGGATCGCGTAGACATTGCGCACGCTTTCGTCCAGGTCGCGATTGACGATGATGTAGTCGTATTCCGCCCAATGACTCATTTCGCCCGCGGCATCGGCCATGCGGCGCGCGACCACATCGTCGCTGTCCTGGGCGCGTGTACGCAGTCGGCGTTCCAATTCTTCGGTCGATGGCGGGAGGATGAAGACGCTGACCAGGTCGGTGCGCGCCGCCTGCGCCAATTGCTGTGTCCCCTGCCAGTCGATATCGAAAAGGACGTCGCGCCCGGCGGACAGCGCCCACTCGACCGGCTGGCGCGGGGTGCCGTAGTAATTGTCGAAGACCTTTGCGTATTCCAGCAATTCGCCCCGGTTGATCATCAGACTGAATTCAGTCGGATCGACGAACCGGTAATCGACGCCATCGACTTCGCCGCGCCGCTTGGGGCGAGTCGTTGCCGATACCGACATCGTCACATCGGCATCCAGCGCAAGCAGCCGCCGCGAAATCGTGGACTTTCCGGCCCCCGATGGCGACGACAACACCAACATCAGCCCCCTGCGCCCGCTATTCATATTCGCCCGCGGGCAAAACCCGCCCCCAATGTTTGAGCCGAACCGTCATTCAATATTCTGAATCTGCTCGCGGAGGCGATCGATGGTCGCCTTTAGTGCAAGGCCGATACGCGTGAGATCGGAATCGGCCGATTTCGAACACAAAGTATTGGCCTCGCGATTGAATTCCTGGCACAGGAAATCGAAGCGGCGGCCGATGGGTCCGCTCTCCCGCATCAGCGCGTGCGCGGCTTCGGTGTGAGCCTTGAGACGATCAAGCTCCTCCCGCACGTCGACCCTTGCCGCCAGCAGCGCCGCCTCCTGCGCCAGTCGTTCGACCGGCAAAGCGGGGTCGGCGCCGATGAGCACCTCGACTTGGGCCTTGAGCCGAATGCGAATGGCCTCGGGCTGGGTTGCGGCTGTCGTTGAGGCCGCGACCGCCAAGCGTTCGATTTCACCGAGCTGTTCCAGCAGAATCGGTGAAAGGCGTGCGCCCTCGGCGTGCCGCGCGGCATCGAGATCGCCGAGCGCAGCACTGAGTGTTTCGACCATCATCGCCTCGTGCCGCTCGCGCTCTTCCGGTGTTTCTTCTTCTTCCACGGCCTCGACCACGCCGCGGATGGCGAGGAGCCCGTCGAGCCTAGCCGGCGCCGCCTTAACCCGCCCGTCGAGTTCGGCGACGAGGCGCAGGAGCTGATCGAGAACCGCCTGATTGATTCGCAGACGCGTGCCGCCGCTGGAGCGAACCACGGTCAGGGTAAGGGAGATGTTTCCGCGGCCGAATCGTCCGCCGGCGCGCGTGCGCGCGACGTCCTCAAGGCTTTCAAGCCCGGCGGGCATTCGGCACCGCACTTCAAGGCCGCGGCCATTGACACTGCGCGCCTCCCAGGTCCAGGTGACGCCGCTTGCCCCCCCGGTGGCTCGTGCAAAACCTGTCATGCTCGCGACCAACAGACCCTACTCCTTGTGGTTCCTTGACGTAACGCCCACTATATTCATGGATGCCGATAGCCACAACCAACCCTGGGGCGAGGGGCATGACGAACCCCAAATCGATACTCATCACCGGGGCCAGCAGCGGCATTGGGGCGGCGCTCGCCCGTTGTTACGCTCGGCCGGGAACCAGCCTCGCCCTTGGTGGCCGAGACCGGATACGGCTGGATCGGATTGCCGAGGAATGCCGCCGCCAAGGCGCCGAGGTGACCCCGGAGGCCGTCGACGTCACCGATTCCGCCGCAACCAAGGCCTGGGTCGAACGGGCCGACGGCCATCGGCCGCTTGACCTTGTCATCGCTAATGCCGGCGTTTCGGCGGGGACCGGCGGAGGTGAAGAGAGCGGCGATCAGGCCCGTCGTATCCTGGCGACGAATGTCGACGGCGTCATCAACACCGCTTTGCCCGCCATAGCCGCGATGCGGAGCCGCCGCGCGGGACAGATTGCGGTCATGAGTTCGCTGGCTGGATTTCGCGGCTTTCCAGGCTCGCCAAGCTACAGCACCAGCAAGGCGGCGGTTCGCGTCCTCGGCGAAGCTTGGCGCGGCTGGCTCGCAGCCGATGGAATCGGTGTTTGTGTCATCTGCCCGGGTTTCGTTGCAACGCCCATGACCGCGGTCAATCGTTTCGCCATGCCTTTTCTCGTCGAGGTCGACCGTGCCGCCCGCGCAATCCAGAGGGGCCTCGATCGCAATCATTCAAGGATTGCGTTTCCTTGGCCGATGTATGCCGCCGCGCTGCTTCTGGCGGCATTGCCGCCTTCGATTACCGACCCGCTGGTAAGAGTCCTGCCCCGGAAGGGCTGACTACGGAAGGCGGCGCCGAGTTCCGGTTCAGTTGTAGCCAGCGCGCGACGTTTCGATTGTGTTCGGCCAATGTGCGCGCGAAGGCGTGACCGCCCGTGCCATCGGCGACAAAATACAACTCGTCCGTCACCGCCGGATTCATGACCGCGGACAGGGAGGCAAGCCCCGGGTTGGCTATCGGTCCGGGCGGCAATCCGGCGATCAGGTAGGTGTTGTAAGGCGTCGGCGTTTCTAGATCGGCATGCGTCAATGGGCGATTGAGAATGCCCTCGCCGCGCGTAAGGCCATAGATGACCGTAGGATCGGATTGCAGCCGCATGCCGCGGCGAATCCGGTTGTAGAACACCGCGGCGATGCGGGCGCGTTCGTCGTCGCGTGCGGTCTCTTTTTCGACGATCGACGCCAGGATGACGGCGGCGGCGGGCGACGGCAACGGCAGTCCGGCCGCACGACCTTCCCATTGCCGAACCAATGCCGCCGCCATTGCTTGGCGCATGCGATCGAGGACTTGTCGACGCAAATCGGCGTAGGAGAAATGATAGGTCTCGGGCAGCAACTCTCCTTCCGCGGGCGCCGGTCCAGCGTCTCCGTCGAGACCGGCGGTGGCTGCCAGAAACGCAAGGACCTGAGCGACGGTTTGGCCCTCCGGGACTGTCAGGCGGCGGACGACGGTGTTGCCGGCGACGATGGCCTCCAGCGCAGCCATCGCGCTGATCCGCGCGGGAAAGGCGTATTCACCGGCCTTCAAACGCCGAGCATCACCAAGAAAATGCGCGACCGCGAGAAACAGCCACGGTTCGCCGATGATCCCGGCGTCTTCAAGCAGGTTCGCAAATCGCGCTGCGCCCGCCCCGCGCGGCAATATCAGAGTCTGCGCGGAATCCGTCGGTCCTGACGCATAGAGGCGTGCGATACCCCAGGCCAGACCGATGATGACAAGGCTTGCGCCGACAGCGGCGAAAAGGAGGGGACGAAGGGCACGGGGCACGGCGTTACACAAACGCCTCGTTGAGGTTCCGAGCCCTCAGGGAGGCGGCCCAAGGACAAGAGAGGCGTTGGTGCCGCCGAACCCGAAGGAGTTCGACAAGGCATAACGCACTTTGCGCTGCTTGGCGACCTTCGGCACCAAATCGATGTCGCAGCCAGCCGACGGATTTTCGAGATTGAGTGTTGGCGGCACCACGCCTTCCAACATGGCCAACAATGAGAAAATCGCCTCCACGCTGCCAGCCGCCCCAAGCAAATGGCCGATTGCCGATTTCGTCGACGACATCGACAATTTGTACGCGTGTTGCCCAAAAAGACGCTTCACGGCGCCAAGTTCGATTTCGTCCCCTAGTGGCGTCGAGGTACCGTGCGCGTTGATATAGTCGATGTCGTCGGGGTTGAGCTGCGCGCGCTTCAGGGCGCCGCGCATCGACCGAAACCCGCCATTGCCATCTTCGGCCGGCGCGGTGATGTGATGAGCATCGCCGGACATCCCATAGCCAACGATCTCGCCGTAAATCTTCGCGCCCCGACGGCGGGCGTGGTCCAGATCCTCGAGAACGACGATCCCGGAGCCTTCACCCATCACGAAACCGTCGCGGTCCTTGTCCCAAGGCCGTGAGGCCCTTTCGGGTGTGTCGTTGAAATTCGTGGACAAAGCCCTGGCCGCGGCGAAGCCCGCCATGCCGATACGGCAAACGGCCGCCTCAGTACCGCCGGCGACCATCACGTCGGCGTCGTCGAACTGAATCATCCGCGCGGCGTCACCGATGGCATGGGCGCCAGTCGAACAAGCCGTTACCACGGCATGGTTCGGACCCTTGAACCCGTATCGTATAGACACCTGCCCCGATGCAAGATTGATCAGGCTCGACGGTATGAAGAACGGACTGATCCGGCGCGGGCCTTTTTCGTGGAGGGTAATCGAACCGGCGAAGATGCTCGGCAATCCGCCAATACCAGACCCGATCATGACGCCGGTTCTTTCCCGGTCTTCCTCGGCTTGTGGCTTCCAGCCCGAATCTTCGATGGCCTGAACGGCGGCCGTGATCGCGAAGAGGATAAAATCGTCGATCTTGCGCTGGTCCTTCGGCGGCACCCAATCATCAGGATTGAAAAGATGGGGCCCAACGCCGCGCGGCACCTGCCCGGCGATCTTTGCCGGCATATCGGACACGTCGAAGGATTGAATAGCCCGAATGCCCGATTCGCCTGCGATGAGGCGACGCCAAGTCTCCGTGGCACCGCAGGCAAGCGGTGTCACTAAGCCTATGCCCGTAACGACGACACGCTTCATGGCTTAGGGACGAGAAAGTCTATTGAAACGGATCCCGATCCGGCCGACCGGTTCGCCATCGGCCCCGCTCTAGGACTTCTTCTCGATGAAGGCGATGGCGTCCTTGACGGTCGTGATCTTTTCGGCCGCATCGTCGGGAATTTCACAACCGAATTCCTCTTCGAACGCCATGACCAGTTCGACCGTGTCGAGGCTGTCGGCGCCGAGATCATCGACGAAGCTCGCGTTCTCGGTGACCTTGATAGCGTCAACCCCAAGATGCTCCACGACAATCTTCTTTACGCGCTCGGCAACATCGCTCATTTCCGATACCCCTGCTTAACTTAATGAACCATCGAACGATTCCGCCGGTCGAAGGACGACCACTTCACTAACCGCCAGGCGGTGCGCGGAAGTGCTGCAAATCCATGGAGCCGCCGTTTATCACAGTTCAGCGAGACAGGCCAGCGCGGCCGTTGAAAGGAAAATTTTGAGCTCATATCATTGCCATTCCGCCATTGACGTGCAAGGTCTGACCGGTGACATAGGCGGCCTCGTCGCTTGCCAGATAAACGACGCTCGCGGCGACATCGGCCGGGGTTCCGAACCGCGCCGCGGGAATGGCGCCGAGCAGTCGGCTTTTCTGCTCTTCGTTCAACTTCTCGGTCATCGCCGTCGTGATGAAACCCGGCGCGACACAATTGACTGTAATACCGCGCGAAGCCACCTCAGCCGCCAGCGATTTTGACAGGCCGATCATTCCCGCCTTCGCCGCCGCGTAATTGGCCTGACCGGCATTTCCCGTAACTCCGACTACCGAGGCAATGCCGACGATTCGTCCCCAACGCCGCTTCATCATCCCGCGCAGGGCCCCGCGTGCCAAACGAAACCCGGCGGTCAGGTCGATGTCGATGACCCGCTGCCAGTCTTCGTCTTTCATCCGCACGGCCAAACCGTCGCGCGTAAGACCCGCGTTGTTGACCAGAATGTCGAGTTTGCCGAGTTTGGCCTCGGTCTCTTGAATCAACCTGTCGGCGGCGGCCGGATCGCCAAGATCGGCGGCGACAACGATGGCGCGTTCGCCAAAGCTCGCCCGCAGCGATTCAAGCGCCTCGACGCGTGTTCCCGAAAGACCGACCGTGGCGCCGCGGGCGTGGAGCGCCTGCGCGATCGCAGCGCCGATGCCGCCCGACGCGCCGGTAACAAGGGCCGTTTTGTCCTTGAGGTCGAACATTGATCCCCACTCACATGGTCTTGGCAAAAGCGTCCAGATCGGCCGGCGATTGAATGGAGACCGAGACAAACTCCGGATCGATTCGCCGCGCGAGCCCGCTCAACACCCGTCCGGCGCCAACTTCGATCAACGTGTCGACGCCATGCCCCTTCATGAACATCATGCTTTCCCGCCAACGAACCATCGACGTCACTTGCTCAACGAGCAGGCGACGGATGATTTCAGGATCGGCAACGGCCGTGGCGGTAACATTGCTGACGACGGGCAGAATCGGAGAACCGACAACACCGGCGCTCAATGCCTTGGCCATCTCCACAGCCGCCGGCTTCATCAAGGCGCAATGAAAAGGCGCACTGACGGCGAGAATAACGCTGCGGCGAGCGCCGCGCTCCGCCGCGAGTTTCACCGCCCGCTCCACGGCGGATCGATGCCCGCTTACAACCACTTGTCCGGGCGCATTGTCGTTGGCCGCAGAGCAAATCTCGCCTTGCGCCGCATCCGCCGCGACCGCGTTGGCCGCGGCAAGGTCGAGACCCAGAAGGGCAGCCATCGCCCCTTGCCCGACAGGAACGGCATCCTGCATCGCGAGCCCCCGCCGCCGCAAAAGCCGAGCGGCGTCGGCGATCGAGAAAGCCCGTGTCGCGCAGAGAGCGGAATACTCCCCCAGGGAATGTCCCGCCGCCAGAACAGCCCCGCCACGAATATCGAAGCCGACCTCACGCTCCAGCGCTCGGATCGCGGCCATGCTCACGGCCATCAGCGCCGGCTGAGCGTTCTCGGTGAGGAGGAGCTCCGCTTCCGGACCCTCAAAGATCAGGCGTGAGAGTTTTTGTTTGAGCGCCTCGTCGACTTCCTCGAAAACCTCGCGAGCGGAGGGATAGGCCGCGGCTAGTTCGCGGCCCATTCCGACCGCCTGGGAACCCTGCCCGGGAAAGATTAAGGCGCGACTCATGGCGCGCCCAGTGATAGCCGCGGCGACATGGGTGTCAAGCCCGGCCCGGTCGGCGCCTCTTCTGCCGCTGTTGGATTTCGTCGGGCCTCGCTCGATTGGGCCGCTTGCGGTAGGCGCCGGTTTGTGTATAGTCCTTCGTTCTTTCGCCTCCTTGCCGGCATTGCCGGCTAGGGTCGGGCGGCTGTGGTCGATTGTCGATCAAGCGCCGATCCGCAAACAGCCATAAGGAGCATTCATGGCGTTCTACGAGAACGTGTTTATCGTGCGTCAGGACGTTTCGGCGACCCAGGTTGATGCCTTGGCCGACGCGTTCACCGCGATCATTGCCGCCAACGGCGGCAGCGTGAAGAAAAAGGAATATTGGGGGTTGCGGACCCTGACCTACAGAATCCGCAAAAACCGCAAGGGCCACTATGTTCTTCTCAATCTCGAGGCGCCGTCGGCGGCCGTCCTCGAGATGGAGCGCAACATGCGCATCAACGAAGACGTGCTGCGTTATTTGACCGTACGGGTCGAAACGCTTGAAGAAGGCCCTTCGGCGATGATGCAGAGCAAGAGCAGCCGCGACGACCGCGGGCCGCGGGACGACCGTGGCTTTCGCGACGATCGCGGGCCCCGTGAAGATCGGCCGCGTCGGCGCGACACGGAGAGCGGCGAGAATCGCGTCGAAGCCGAAATGGCGGCGGAAAAGGGAGATGTATCATGAACAATGGCGGCCCTCCCCGCACTGGCGCGCGCCGTCCCTTTTTCCGGCGGCGCAAATCCTGCCCGTTTTCCGGCACAAACGCGCCAAAGATCGATTACAAGGACGTGAAACTGCTCCAGCGGTTCATCTCCGAGCGCGGCAAGATCGTTCCAAGCCGCATCACGGCGGTTTCGGCCAAGAAACAGCGCGAATTGACGACCGCTATTAAACGCGCGCGCTTTTTGGGCCTTCTGCCCTACCTCCTCCAATAGGCGCGGGCACGGTGAGGTAAGTACGATGGACGTAATCCTGCTCGAACGCGTTGAAAAACTTGGCCAGATGGGCGATGTCGTCAAGGTCAAGCCTGGCTACGCCCGCAACTATCTGCTGCCGCAGAAAAAAGCGATGCGGGCCACTTCCGAGAACAAGGCCCATTTCGAGAAGCAACGGGCACAGCTTGAAGCTATGAACCTTAAGCGGCGTCAGGATGCCGAGGTGGTCGCCGGAAAACTCAACGGCCTCAACGTGGCGCTTATTCGCCAAGCCGGCGAAAGCGGCCAGCTATACGGCTCCGTTTCCGGCCGCGATATCGCCGATGCCGTGACCGCAGGCGGCTTCACCATCGATCGCAAGCAGGTTCTAATCGACCAGCCAATCAAGACCATTGGTCTGCACAAGGTGCGCGTGGCGCTGCATCCGGAAGTCATGGTCACCGTGAACGCGACGATTGCCCAATCGCAAGAAGAGGCGGAACGCCGTGCCGCCAGCGAAATCTCCACCACACCGGAATCACCGGCTGAAGTCCCACCGACGGAGCCTTCGGCCGACTAAGGCGCTCCGCGGAGCCCTTCCCTCCGGATTTTGCAATTCGCCGACACTTTTTCTAGTATTGCGAGGTGTCGGGGGTGTCTGTGAGCTGTGGCTCAATAGGCACCGATTCGATTGCGGACCGGTAGCGGCGATGCTGTTTGCGCGTCTGTTGCACAAGGTTGTCCAAAAAGGGCAGCTGACCGTCATCGGCGCCGATGCCCGCGCTCGTAGTTTCGGCGATGGCACCGGGCCAGCCATCGTTATT
>CAMDDQ010000084.1 GCA_945892765.1 Asaia bogorensis | reverse complement strand
GAAGGCCTCTGAAGCACGCCTGGGCGATATTCGCCTGACAGCACCGTTTGACGGCCGCGTCGGCATGCGCCAGGTCAGCCCTGGGGCGTTGGTTCAACCGGGCACCGCCATAACCACGCTCGACGACGTTTCCAAGATCAAGATCGAATTTTCCGTGCCCGAGATAGTGCTGGCCGCGCTCAAGCCTGGGCTCGCCGTCGTCGCCCGCACGGCCGCCCATGGCGCCCGAACCTTCACCGGCACGGTGACCACAGTCGACACCCGGGTGGATACGGTGACCCGGTCGGTGCGCACCAACGCCGTCTTTGACAACACCGACGAAGCGCTAAAGCCCGGCATGTTCATGACCGTCGAACTGTCCCTGGGCCGGCGCGCAAATGCCGTGTTGATCCCCGAGGAGGCGCTGCTGCCCGAAGGCATCAAGCAATATGTGTTTGCCGTTCGCGACGGGCGCGCGATCAAGACCGAGGTTCATCTCGGCCGGCGCCTGCCCGGCGAAATTGAGATCGCCAGCGGGCTCGTCGCGGGCGATGTGGTGGTCACGCGCGGCATCCAGAAAATCCGCGACGGGCAGGCCGTCAGCGTGCGCGGCGCAGCGACGGAACCCCCGAACGCCCGCAGCCCGGGCAGCGGCAATCCCAATGGCGGCGCCCCCCGTGGCCCTCGCCCTAACGCCTAGGAGTCCCTTCCATGGTGTTGTCGGACATTTCGATACGGCGGCCGGTCTTCGCCACGGTCATCAGCCTCATGTTGATCGTGCTTGGCAGCGCTGCCTATACGCGCATGGCCGTACGCGAATATCCCAACGTCGATCCGCCCTTCGTATCGATCCAGACCATCTATCGCGGTGCTTCCGGCGAGGTCGTCGAATCCCAGGTGACGCAGGTCGTCGAATCGGCGGTCGCCGGCATCGAGGGAATCAAGACCGTCACGTCGTCGAGCCGTGAGGAAAGATCCAACGTCAACATCGAATTCGAATTGAGCCGCAATATGGAATCGGCGGCCAACGACGTGCGCGACAAGGTCTCGCGCGCGGTTGGCCGGCTGCCCGACGGCGCCGAAGCACCGGTGGTCCGCAAACAGGACGCCGATGCCCAGGCGATCGTCGCCTTTACCTTCACCAGCGACCGTTTCAGCCATATCGAATTGTCCGACATCGTCGGGCGCCAGCTCGTCGATCAGCTTTCCATCCTGCCCGGCGTCGCCCAGGTGAACATCTTCGGCCAACGCCGCCAAGCCATGCGGATCTGGCTCGACCGCAATGCCATGGCGGCACGCGCCATCACCGTCGACGACGTGGCGACGTCGATCCGGCGCCAGAACATGGAAATGCCGGCGGGCCGTATCGAATCCAAGGCGCGCGAGTTTTCGATCCGCGCGGACACGCGGCTGCGAACGCCCGACCAGCTCTCCAATATCGTGGTCGCCAACCGCGGCGGTTACCAAGTCCGGCTGGGAGAGATCGCCAACGTTGAGATCGGCCCCGAGGACAACCGCAGCGAGGCCCGCGCCAACGGCAAGCCATCGATCAGCGTCGGCGTCAGCCGCCAGGCCACCGCCAACACGCTCGAAGTGGCCGACGCGGCCAAGGAAGAGATGGAGAAACTCAAGGCCTCGTTGCCGCCCGGCATCGCTGTCGATATCGGCTATGACGAATCAGTGTTCATCCGTGAGTCGATGAACCAGGTCTATGAGGCCCTGGCCATCGGCCTGGTGATGGTTACCGGCATCATTTTCATTTTCTTACGCTCGGTTCGCGCCACGATGATCCCAACCGTGGCGATCCCGGTTTCGGTGATCGCCTCGTTCATCGTCACTGCGTCGCTCGGCTATTCCGTCAACGTGCTGACCATGTTGGCGCTGGTATTGGCCATCGGCATCGTCGTCGACGACGCGATCGTCGTGCTGGAAAACATCCACCGACGCATCGAGGAAGGCGAACCGCCGCTGCTCGCCGCCGTTCGCGGGGCGCGACAGATCACCTTCGCGGTCATCGCCACGACGCTCGTTCTGGTCTCCGTGTTCGTGCCGATCTCGTTCATGGAGGGGAGCACCGGCCGCCTGTTCAGCGAATTCGGCCTATCGCTGGCGGCTTCGGTGGTGTTCTCGTGCCTGGTGTCGCTGACGTTGACACCCATGATGTGTTCGAAATTCCTGACCGACCATAGCCATGAAAGCACGCTTGTGCGGCTGACCCAGCCTGTCTTCGACGGCATGATCAACGGCTATCGCTGGATGCTTGGCAAGGCGCTGAACGCCAACCTGATCGTGCTCGCCATCGGCCTGGGCACCTCGCTCCTCGCCTTTCAGTTGTTCTCCGTCATTCCCCGGGAATTCGCGCCAACGGAAGACCGGGGACAGTTCGTCATGCCGATCAACGCGCCGGAGGGATCGAGCCTGGCCTATACCCGCGAAGCGGTGATCGAGGTCGAGAAGATCGTCCAGCCGCTCGTCGATCAGGGCGTCGCCAACATGGTCTACGGCACCCTCGGCGGACAGGGCGGGCAGGTCAATTCGGCCTTCCTCATCGTGCGGCTGAAGCCATGGAACGAGCGCACGCGCTCGCAACAGGACATTGTTCGGGAAATCGTGCCGAAGCTACAGGCCGTTCCCGGCGTGCGCGTTTCCGCGACCAATCCGCCCAGCCTCGGCAATCGCGGTTTCGGCGCGGGCGTGCAGATCGCACTTGGCGGGCCCGATTACGATACGCTCAAGGAATGGCGCGACCGCCTGATCCTGCGCGCCTCCGAGAACCCGAAAATCGTGAACCTCGATTCGAATTTCCGCGAAAACAAGCCGGAATTGCGCGTCACCATCGATAGGCTCAAATCCTCCGACCTCGGCGTCTCGATTGACCAGATCGGCCGCACGCTAAAGGTACTTTTCGGCGCCGAATCGATGAGCGCCTTCGTCGATCGCGGGGAGGAATATTCCATCATCGCCCAGGCGGTGGCGCCCGACCGCGCTTCGCCCAACGACCTGACCAACGTCTTCGTGCGCTCGACGACAACCAATCAACTGATCCCCTTGAGCAACCTCGTCATGCTCCAGGAAGCCGCGGGCCCGCAAGAGCTGAACCGCTTCGACCGCATGCGCTCGATCACGGTGTCGGCGTCCATCGCCCCCGACTACTCGCTTGGCGAGGCGCTCGACTATATGGACAAGATCATCGCCGAGGAGTTGCCCGCCGAAGCGCGCACGCGGTATACGGGACAATCCCGCACATTCAAGGAAACAACCAACAGCCTCTACATCACCTTTGGCTTGGCGTTGCTGGTCGTCTTTCTGGTGCTCGCCGCCCAGTTTGAAAGTTTCATCCACCCGCTGATCATCATGTTGGCCGTGCCGCTCGCGGTCACGGGTGGGCTGGCCGGCCTGTATTTTGCCGGCATGAGCCTTAACGTCTACAGCCAGATCGGCATGATTCTGTTGATCGGCCTCATGGCCAAGAACGGCATTCTAATTGTCGAATTCGCCAACCAGCTGCGCGACCAGGGGCACGATATCCGATCGGCCGTCGTCAACGCCGCGGCGGCACGGCTGCGCCCGATTCTGATGACGAGCATCGCCACCGTCTTCGGCGCCTTGCCGCTGGCGATGGGGGCCGGCGCCGGCGCCGAGAGCCGCAAAGCCATCGCCACCGTCATCATTGGCGGCATCACTCTGTCGACCGTGTTGACCTTGTTTATCATTCCGTCGCTTTACCTGATGCTCGCCCGCTTCACCCGACCGATCAACGCCATCGCCCAGCGGCTCAGCGCCATGGAGTCCGAGCAACCGTCATCCGTGGCGAGGCACGCCGCCGCCGCGGAATAGCCGGGCAGCCACGCCGGCTTGCCCGGGCTTTTCGGGTTCTGGCGAATGCGGTGGCCAGCGCCGGCCGACGCGCCGCCAATCCCGGCGCGGAACTCGCTTTGCCGCTCAGTTGCCGCAGTGGCGCGGCGCGGTCATAATGCCGGGGGCGAGTTCCGGATCGGTCATGGCCAACCTCATCACCCTGGCGCGCTTTCTGCTTCTGTTCGTCCTGGTTGCGCTCGCATTGCGGGCGCCGCCGGCGTGGCAACTGATCGACGCTCCCCTGTTGATCCTCATCATCGCTTTGGATGGACTCGATGGATTCGTCGCGCGGTTGCGCGGTGAAGAATCCACGTTCGGGTCGATCTTCGACATCGTTGTCGACCGCATCGTGGAGAACGTCCTGTGGATGGTCCTCGCTTTTCTCGGCCTCGTGCCGCTCTGGGTCGCGCTCTTGTTCGTGACCCGCGGCGTGGTCGTCGATTCGATCCGTTATCACGCCGTCGCCGAGGGTGAGACGGTGTTCGGCATGATGCGCTCGCGCTGGGGCCGAATACTGGTTTCGGGCCGTTTCATGCGCGGCGCTTATGGTGCGATCAAGGCGGCGACGTTTGCCTGGCTGTTCCTGCTGCAACCAATGCCGGAGGTTTTCCCGGCGTTGTGGGAGCAATGGTCGGCACCCGCGACGATCGTGGCCGATCTGCTCGTCTTCGCCTCTGTCGTTCTCTGCGTCGCTCGCGGCGTTCCGGTTGTCGTCGAATGCCTGGGCGCCCACGGCATCGTTCCTAGGCCGAAATCGGCGCGGCCGTAGGTGTCCTGCGCCTTGGTCGATGTCGATGGCACCTTGGTGGGCGTACCGAGCTGCGAGCGGTTGTTTTTCGCCTATCTCGCCCGCCGGCGTCTAATCGGGGCAGGGCAGATCGCCTCGGCCTTGCGCTTTGCGCTCGCGCAAGCCTCACGGGACGGCCGTGTTGATATGCGGCGCAACAAGGCCTATCTCGCCGGGCTCCCGATCGGCGCTGTCGTCGCCCACGCCGAAACCTTCATCGGCGAGGAAGTAGTGCAGCGGATGCGCCCATCGGTTCTCCGCCGGCTGGAGGCGCACCGGCGCCGGCGTGAACCGATCGCGCTGCTGACCGGCACTCTGGACGTGCTCGCCGAGCCGCTCGCCCGCCGCATCGGCGCGACGGCATGGAGTGCGACCCGGTGCGCCAGTGAATCCGGCCGGTTTACCGACGGCGCGCCCCTCAGCCATCCCTTCGCGGAAGAAAAAGTATCGCGCGCCCAGGAGCTGTGCGCGTCCATCGGGGTGAGCTTGGGCGATTGTGTCGCTTATGCCGATTCTTCCCACGATCTGCCCTTGTTGAGGGCGGTGGGCAAGCCGATCGCGGTGTGGCCGGATCGGTTGCTGGCCAGCACGGCGCGGCGCGCCGGCTGGGAAATCATAGGCGATTGACCCAGGGCCCAGGCCCCCGGCGATGATCGACATCGAACTTACCGTCCTTGGCTTCACTGGCCTGTTGATCGTCGGCAGCCTGTTGTCGCCGCTCGCGGAACGATTGAACCTCCCCTATACCGTGCTGCTCGCCGCGATGGGCTGCGCGCTGGGCGCGATTTCCGTGCTCAATCCGCAAATCGTCCCGGTCGGTCTGCTGCCCGATTTCATGCGCGCAATTGGCAATTTCGGCTTCAGCGCCGAGGTCCTGCTCTACGTTTTCCTGCCGACCTTGCTGTTCGAGGCCGCGGTGACCATCGACATCCGGCGGTTGATGGATGACGTCGTCCCCATCCTTTTGCTCGCGGTTGTCGCCGTCGTTATCTGCACGGCTGCGGTCGGATTTGCGCTCGCCGCCGTCTCCGGCCTCGGTCTGGTCGTCTGCCTCTTGATCGGCGCCATCGTCTCGCCGACGGATGCCGGCAGCGTCGTCGGGATTTTCCGCGACATCGGCGCGCCCCGCCGCCTGCGTATCCTGGTCGAAGGCGAGAGCCGGTTCAACGATGCCGCCGCGCTCGTCATCGTCGGCCTCCTCCTTGCCTTGCTGCGCGAGGGCCTGCAGCCCGATCTCGCCACCGCGACATGGGATTTCCTCACGGCGTTCGGCGGCGGCGCCGCCGTCGGGTATGCCTTGGGCCGCGCCGCCTGCGCCCTGGTTCCCGTCCTGCGCGGATCGCGGGTGGCCGAAATCAACCTGACGGTGGCGCTGGCCTATCTGGCTTTCGTCCTCGCCGAACGCTACCTCCACGTCTCCGGTGTCGTCGCCGTGGTCAGCGCGGCTCTGGTCGTGGGTTCATGCGGCCGCACTCAGATCTCTCCCAATACCTGGGATAGTCTGGTCGAGACGTGGCACCAGATGGGTTATTGGGCCAATTCCCTCATCTTTCTTCTCGCGGCGATGTTGATTCCCCGCTTGGTATTCGATTTCGGCGTCAACGCAATCGACCTCTATCTTCTCGGCGCTGTCATTGTCGCCGCGCTCGCCGCGCGGGCCGTGGTTCTTTACGGATTGTTGCCGGCGTTGAGCGGATTGGGCCTCGCGCAGAAGGTGAGCGGCCCCTATAAGGCGGTTATCCTGTGGGGCGGTCTGCGCGGCACGATTTCCCTGACCATCGCGTTGGCGGCGATCGATACGCCGATGATGCAACCGGAGATTCGGCACGCCGTCGCGTTACTGACGACGGGTTTCGTCCTTTTCACGCTGGTCGTCAACGGCACGACTCTGCGCCTCCTCATCCGTGTCCTCGGCGTCGACCGGCTCTCCCCCGCCGACCGGGCCCTGCGCGACCGCGTCCTGGTGTTGTCGCTGGCGTCGATCAATGACCGTGTCGCGTCGACCGCCCGCAATTATCGGCTCGATCCTTCGGCCGCCATGGAGGTGGCGTCGCACTATCGCACCCGGCTCAACGACGCCGAGGCCATGCTTCAGGGCTGCGCCCAAATGCCGAAAGCCGACCGCCTCTATATCGGGCTCTCCATGCTGGCGTCCCATGAGGAGGAGCTTTATCTCCGCCATTTCCGCGAAGGCACGATTTCTCGCCGCGTCGTCCGCAGCCTCGTGGCGCAGACGGGAAGGCTCCTCGACGGCGTCAAGGCTGGGGGGCGCGAGGGATACGAATCCGCTTCCAACCTGATTCTCGCCTTTTCCCCCGGGTTCCGCTTGGCGCTGGAGGTCCAGCGGCGGCTTGGCTTAACCGGAATGCTGGCAGAACAGCTCGCCGATCGTTTCGAGATCCTGTTGGTGATTCGATGGGTGGTTCGCGAGGACCTCGCTCACAATGACAACAAGGTCACGGCGCTTCTCGATCGTGCAACCGCGGACCAGCTGCACGAGGTTCTGTCGCGCCGCCTTGAGTCGACGAACCAGGCCCTGGAGGCACTTAGGTTGCAATACCCCGATTATGCCCGAACGCTGGAATCCGGCTATCTTGGGCGGGCCGCGCTGAGTCTCGAGGAGCCCGGGTACCGGCAGATGTTGTCGGATTCGGTCATCAGCCAGGATGTCTTCAACGACCTCGAACAAGCCGTCCTGACCCGCCGGCAGGTCTTCGATCGGCGGCCGCGCCTCGATCTTGGCATCGATACGGTCGCCTTGATCGCGCGTGTGCCCCTGTTTGCCGGTCTCGAAACCACCCGGTGCGCCGAGATTGCCACCATGCTCCGGCCACGCATCGCCGTGCCTGGGGAAACAATCGTGACCGCGGGCGAACCGGGCGATGCCATGTATTTCATTTCGTCGGGAGCGGTCGAAGTCATCGTCCGCCCCAACCCCGTGCGACTGGGCAATGGCGATTTCTTTGGCGAAATCGCCCTTTTGACCAACAAACCGCGAAGCGCAAGCGTTCGGGCGTTGGGTTATTGCAAACTCCTGGAGCTTCGCGCCCGCGATTTTCGGTGGCTGCTCGGGGAAAACGCCAGTCTCAGCGGCCATATTCGGCGAGTGGCCGGTCAGCGCCAGGACGGCAACGCCGCCCGCGCTTCCTGAGTGCCAGGGCAAAGGAGCGGCGGACTCACCGGAAGGCGGGATTGACCTGCAGGACCGAGCCGTCTAATAGACTGGAATCAAAGAATAATCAGGTTTCCAAGTTATGCGGCCGCGACGGCCGGCTGGGAGCGAATCGTGGCGACCTACCTCATCACCGGCGGCTGCGGATTCATCGGCTCGCACTTGGCCGATGCCTTGATCGCGGCGGGTCATCGTGTACGCATTCTCGATGATCTTTCGACGGGCAGGCTGGAGAACGCGCCGCGCGAGGCCGAGCTTCTGATCGACGATGTTTCGCGACCCGGCGCGGTGCGTGGCGCCATGTCAGATGTGGATGGTTGCTTTCACCTCGCCGCGATCGCATCGGTCGTGCGCTCCACCGAGGATTGGACCGGCGCGCACCGCATCAATTTGAGTGGCACGATTGCCGTGTTCGACGCCGCCCACAAGGCGAGGACCACACACACCATTCCGGTGGTTTATGCGTCTTCCGCCGCCATTTATGGCGACAATCCGGATCTGCCGCTAAACGAGTCAGCGGCGCCGCGACCGCTTTCGGCCTATGGCGCCGATAAGCTGGGCTGCGAGCTGCATGCGGCCGTCGCGGGCCGTGTCCACCAGGTTCCGATGCTCGGCCTGCGGTTTTTCAACATATACGGGCCACGCCAGGATCCGGCCTCGCCGTATTCCGGCGTGATTTCGATTTTTGCCAGGAAATTGGCGCGCGGCGAGTCCCCTTTGATCTATGGCGACGGCGGACAAACGCGCGATTTCGTGTATGTCGCAGACACCGTCCGGCACCTGATCGCCGGCATGGCGCGCGCCTCGACCGCGGCTCCGGTCTACAATGTCTGCACCGGAAGGGCAATTTCCGTGCTGAGCCTGGCCAAGACAATGGCCGGAGTCCTCGGCTTGCCGGAGAAATTTCGCTTCGAGCCGGAACGACAAGGCGACATCCGCGCCTCGCTCGGCGACCCGCGGCGCGCGATCGCCGGGCTAGCTGTGGCCGCAGATACGCCGCTGGCCGTTGGCCTCCACCAGACGATAGCCGCGGCACCATCCGCCGCTGCCTAAAACAAAAGAATTAACGATCGCAATGCCTGATCGTATACTCATTAGACTTGGAAATTACTTACAGAGATTATGGTTCTCGGTTGTTGTTTATTCTCCCGGCGCTGCGGAATTTGCCGCGCGGCACGAACCAACTCCGCCCGACTCCCCGACGCGGCTGTCCGTCGTCAATGGATTTGAGACAACGGGCGTGCTGAGTTAACGGAGGCTGCGGCTCATCTGGTGGGTTGATCTTATGCCGCTTGATCGCGATGGATCAAGCGGCGCTGCTGGATGGTCTGTCGTTTGATTCGGTTGCGTTC
>CAMDDQ010000083.1 GCA_945892765.1 Asaia bogorensis | reverse complement strand
GAGGGAATCAGACCGATACTCTCGTAGTAACGGATGGTCTTGGCGGGAACTCCCGATTTCGCCGCAATCGTGCCGATATTCATTGCCAAGCCCCATTCACGAACGGGCGCGCCAGCGGGAGAGAGCCAGGGAGTTCGTAACCACGCTGACACTGCTGAACGCCATCGCCGCACCCGCGACCACGGGACTGAGTAGGCCAAGGATCGCCAGCGGAATTCCGATGACGTTGTAGATGAACGCCCAAAACAAATTCTGAACGATTTTTCGGTAGGTCGCGCGCGAGATGTCAAGCGCGTCGGCGACGAGCGCCGGATCGCCGCGCATGATGGTAATGCCGGCGGCATGCATTGCAACATCGGTTCCCGTGCCCATCGCGATGCCGACATCGGCGGCGGCCAGGGCGGGCGCATCGTTGATGCCATCGCCGACCATGGCCACCACGGCGCCGGAGGCGCGCAGGCGCGCGACTTCCTCAGCTTTGCCCTCGGGCAGGACTTCGGCGATGACGCGATCGACGCCAATCTTGCCGGCGATGACGTTGGCCGTGCGCCGATTGTCGCCGGTCAACATCACAACCTGGACGCCAAGACGCTGCAGGGCGCGAACCGCCGCGGCGGCTGTTGCCTTCGGTGGGTCGCCGGCGGCGATCAGGCCGAGCAATCGGGGCGGCGTCGCCTCGGCTAGCCACATCACGGTGCGCCCCTGCTCTTCCTGAGCCGCGGCCGCGGTCTCGAATGAACCGAGATCGACCCCAATTTCGGTCATCAACCGGCGATTGCCCATGCGCAAATCGCGCCCCGAAACGCGGGCGGCGATCCCCCGGCCCGGCAAGCTTCGGAAATCGGCGACCGGCGACAAAGCCAGGCCGGCATCGCGGGCCTTGGCCAGGATGGCGCTCGCCAAGGGATGTTCGCTGCCCTGTTGGGCGGACGCAGCCAGCGTCAGGACCTGTGCGGAGTCCGCCGCGGCCGCGATGATTTCGGTCACGGCCGGCCGGCCTTCGGTCAGCGTGCCAGTCTTGTCGAAGACGACAATCGACGTGCGGTACGCCCGCTCCAATGCCTCGGCGTCCTTGATCAAGATTCCGGCGCGGGCGGATGCCCCGGTGCCCACCATGATCGCCGTCGGCGTGGCCAGGCCCATCGCGCAGGGACAGGCGATGACCAGCACCGATACCGCCGCGATCATGCCCGCCTCGAGATCGGCCGTGAAAAACCACCACGCCAGAAAGGTCACAGCGGCAAGAACCACCACGATCGGTACGAAGACCGCGCTGATGCGGTCGACGAGTCTCTGGACCGGTGCTTTGCTCGCTTGCGCTCCTTCGACCAGCCTAATGATGCGGGACAAAGTCGAGGCGACGCCAACGGCCGTCGTGGTGATCCGAAGCCGGCCTTCGCCATTGATGGCACCGCCGGTCACGGCGTGTCCGGGAGCCTTTGCCACGGGCAGGCTTTCCCCGGTAATCAGCGATTCATCGACGTTGCTTTCGCCTTCGATCACCGTGCCGTCCACGGGAATTCGCTCCCCGGGCCGGATGACGGCGATGTCCCCCAAGCGAACGTCATCGATGGCGACGTCTCGCTCGATTCCATCACGCTCGATGCGCGCGGTGTCGGGGCGCAGCTTCATCAGCGCCCGGATCGCGGCCGTGGTGCCACGTTTGGCCCGCCCTTCCAGATATTTGCCGAGCAGGACAAGCGTAATAACAACGGCCGAGGCCTCGAAGTAGAGCGAGGAATGATGATCGGCGACGGCTGCGACTAAATAGGCGCTCAAGCCATAGGCCGCCGAAGTGCCGAGCGCCACGAGCAAATCCATGTTGCCGGCGCCGGCTTTTAGGGCCTTCCAGGCCGAGACATAGAAGCGACCGCCGATCCAAAACTGCACCGGCGTAGCCAGCGCCAATTGGAGCCAGCCCGGCAATCCGAGCGGCCGGTCGATGAGGTGCAGGACCATCTCGAAGACCAACGGCAGGGTCAGCGCTGCGGCGATGTCGAGGCGAATGAATTCGCGGCGGGCCTGGCGTTGCGCCTCGATTTCCTCATCAGCCTCGCTCTGGGCGACACCCTCGGCCGCCGGCGAGGCGCCAAAACCCGCGGCTTCGACCGCCTTGATCAGATCGGCCGGCGCCACGCCGAATTGAGGCAGTGTGATGCGCGCCCGCTCGTTGGCGAGATTGACCTCGGCCGCGAAAACTCCGGGCACACGTTGGAGCGCACGTTCGACCCGGCCGACGCAAGACGCGCACGTCATGCCCTCGATCTTCAGGTCGATAGAGCGCCTGGGAACGGTGTAGCCCGCGGCTTCGATCGCCGCGGCCAGCGCCGTCGGCCCAGTCACCGAACCCTCGAATTCGATATCCGCGCGCTCGCTGGCAAGATTGACGGAAGCTTTCCCGACGCCGGCCACGCGCAGCAGCGCTCGTTCCACCCTGGCCACGCACGAGGCGCAGGTCATTCCCTCGATCGGAAGCGACACCGTCGTTCCGCTCGGGCGTGCCCTCGTGGCGGCTGCGGGCGCTAGGTTGGCGACTCCCATGGTTTAACTATGTGGCTTCCAGTCATGGGAAGGTCAAGGCGGCGTTTTGCCGACCGCGGACGGGTCGCGCCGCTTTTTCCCCCGGAATGGACCTGTTATAAGCCTTTCCCATAGGAACCGCCGGTATGGCCATGCTCTACAAACGGAATCGCGCAGATTCCCGGCCTCGGGAGACGCGATGACCGCCGACATGGGGCAGCTGAAAACGCTGTTGGCTCTGGTTGCCGACGGCAAGACGCTGACGCGGCAACAGGCCGAGACCGCCTTTGACATCATGATGACCGGCAACGCCACCCCGGCGCAAATCGGGGCGTTCCTCATGGCCTTGCGCGTACGCGGCGAAACGGTCGAGGAGATCACCGCGGCCGCCCGCATCATGCGCGCGAAGGCCCTCCGCGTCGAAGCCCCGCCGGACGCCATCGACGCGGTCGGCACCGGGGGCGACGCCTTGGGTAGTTTCAATATTTCGACCGCGACGGCGATCGTCGTCGCCGGGTGCGGCGTGCCCGTCGCCAAACACGGCAATCGGGCGTTTTCATCCAAATCGGGTTCGGCCGATGTTCTGACGGCCCTGGGCGTGAATGTGGATGTGGACCCCAACGTCGTGGCGTTGGCAATCCGCGACGCCGGGGTCGGCTTCATGATGGCGCCGCGCCACCACAGCGCCATGCGGCATGTCGGCCCCACCCGCGTCGAACTCGGAATAAGGACGATTTTCAACCTGATTGGGCCGCTCTCCAATCCCGCCTTCGTCGTGCGTCAACTCGTTGGAGTTTTCGCCAAGCGCTGGGTTGAGCCGGTCGCCAATGTCTTGGCGAATCTCGGTTCGGTTCATGCTTGGGTCGTCCATGGCGCCGACGGCATGGATGAATTGACGACCACCGGTCCAACCTTCGTCGCCGAGTTGAAGGACGGCCGAATCGACACCTTCGAGGTGACGCCGGAAGCGGCCGGACTGCCGCGCGCCAGTCTGGACCAACTCAAGGGCGGGGACCCGCAAACCAACGCGGCCATGCTGCGCGAAGTGTTGAACGGTCGGCCGGGACCCATCCGCGATGTGGTCCTGTACAATGCCGCCGCGGCCTTGATCGTCGCGGACCGCGTGCGCGACTTGAAGGAGGGTGTGGCGCTGGCAGGTTCGTCGATCGACAGCGGCCGCGCGCGCTCCGCCCTCGACCGGCTGATCGAAATTACCAACCGAAAATCCGTTTGAGTGGACGGCGTCATGACCGACATCCTGGCGCGCATTTGCGCCGACAAGTTGAAGGACATCGAGCGCCGCAAGGCCGCCCAGCCGCTGGCAAAGGTCGAAGCCGCGGCACGCCACGCGCCCGCAGTCCGTGGTTTCGCCCGCAAATTGCGCGCCACCGTCAGTGAGGGCGGTTATGCGCTTATCGCCGAAATCAAGAAGGCGTCGCCGAGTCATGGCCTGATCCGGGCCGACTTCGATGCCCCGACCCTCGCCCGAGCCTACGAAAGGGGCGGCGCGTCTTGTCTGTCCGTGCTCACGGACGAGCCCTATTTCCAGGGCAAGGACGACGATCTCGCTCAGGCCCGGGCGGCGGGAAATTTGCCGGTTCTGCGCAAGGACTTTATGCTCGACCCCTATCAGGTCGTCGAGGCGCGTGCCCTCGGCGCGGATTGCATCCTCCTGATCATGGCTGCGCTCGGGAACACGCAGGCGGAGGAGCTGGCGTCGGCGGCGCACGCCTTGGCCATGGATGTGCTGATTGAAGTTCACGACCAAGTGGAACTCACCCGGGCCCTGCGGATAAAGTCCGAGCTTGTTGGAATAAATAATAGAAATCTCAGTACTTTATCAGTCGATCTTGCAACAACGGAAAGGCTTGCGCCGCAGGTTCCCATTGAGCGCCTCGCGGTCGCAGAAAGCGGACTGAAAACCGCCAACGACCTGCGGCGTTTGGCGAAATCCGGGGCCCGCGCCTTCCTCGTCGGCGAGTCCCTGATGAGACAACCGGATGTGACCCTGGCGGTAAGGGCGCTCCTGTCAACCACCCCCGCCCTAGAAGCAGCAGGAAGATAACATGAGCGAATTGACGCATTTCGATCCCCGCGGAAACGCGGTGATGGTCGACGTTTCGCCGAAAAGCGAGACCGAGCGCGTGGCCACAGCCAAAGGCAGTGTCCGAATGAGGCCTGAAACGCTGCGGCTGATCATGGATCGTGGCGTCAAGAAGGGCGACGTGCTTTCCGTGGCCCAGCTTGCCGGCATCATGGGAGCCAAACGCACGCCGGACCTGATACCTCTCTGTCACCCGCTAGGGCTGACATCCGTGTCCGTGGAATTGTCCTGCGACCCCGAGCGCAATGCCGTCGATATCGCGGCGACCTGCAAGATCACGGGGCGCACCGGTGTCGAGATGGAGGCGTTGACAGCGGTCTCGGTTGCCGCCCTGACCGTCTACGACATGTGTAAGGCCGCGGACAAGAGCATGTCCATTACCGATATTCGACTTGCCTATAAATCTGGTGGTAAATCAGGTACATACGAGGCGCGTTGATGTTACCAGTTGAAGACGCTCGCAAAAGAATCCTCGAGGGCTTCGCACCGCTCGGCGCTGAGCAGATCAGCGTCGCCGACGCTCTTGGAAGAGTGCTGGCCGAGGACGTTATTGCACGGGTGACCAAACCGCCAATGGCGGTCTCGGCCATGGACGGTTACGCCGTCCGCGCCGGCGATGTCCAAAAGACTCCCGTGCGTCTGCGCCAGGTCGGATATGTCCAGGCCGGTAAGTCTCATGATCGCGAGGTCGGCGCCGGGGAGTGCGTCCGCATTTTCACAGGCGGCCCAATGCCACCCGGCACCGACACCATCGTGGTTCAGGAAAACGTCGATGCCAGTGGCGAGTGGATAACCGTCAAGGAAAACACGCCGGAACGGCGTTATGTTCGACCGGCGGGCCTGGACTTCAAGGAAGGCGAACCCGGCATCAAGGCGGGACGACGCCTGACCGCGCGCGATGTCGGCCTGATCGGTGTGATGAACGTTCCCTGGATCATGGTCCACCGCCGGCCGCGGGTCGCCATATTGTCCTCGGGCGATGAAATCGTCATGCCCGGCGATCCGATCGGCCGCAATCAATTCGTCAGCGCCAATGGCCTGGCTTTGGCGGCGCTGGTCAGTGCCACCGGCGGTCTGCCCTATAGCCTCGGCATCGCCGCCGATACACCCGAGGCCGTGCAAGCTGCAGGCAACGCGGCCACCGGCGCGGACTTGTTAGTCACCACCGGCGGCGCGTCGGTTGGTGAACACGACCTGATCCGATCTGCCCTCGCCAAGACCGGTTTGGACATCGATTTCTGGCAGATCGCCGTACGCCCGGGAAAACCGCTGATGTTCGGTCGGATGGGCGGGACCCGGGTCATCGGGCTGCCGGGAAATCCGGTTTCGGCGATGGTTTGTGCGATCCTCTTTCTGCGGCCGGCCGTGGAAGCCATGCAGGGTATTCCGTTCGTCCAGAAGCCGCCGGTGATGGCCACTCTTGGCGTCGATCTGCCGGCCAATGACAAACGCGAAGATTACCTGCGATCCGAACTGAAGCGCGAGGCCGATGGACGGCTTGTAGCCGTGCCCTTTCCAGTCCAGGACAGTTCCATGATTACTCGGCTCGCGCGGGCTGACTGCCTGGTGATCCGGGCGCCCCACGCTCCGCCGCTGAAGGCGGGAAATTTGGTCGAGATCCTCCCTTTCGACGGCCACCTCGCAAATATTTGACTTAGGGTTATCCCCAAGCTTGACGTTTCCGGGGAACCAAACTAGAACATGAGGGGATGTTTTGCCTTTGTTCTAGATATGGTTCCTGTCAAGCGGGGGATGAATGCTAACGCGCAAGCAACACGAATTGTTGGTCTTCATCGAAAAACGCCTTGGCGAATCGGGAGTGGCGCCCTCTTTCGATGAAATGAAGGAAGCCCTTGGACTTAAGTCCAAATCCGGCATCCACCGCCTCATCACGGGACTGGCGGAGCGCGGGTTCATTCGCCGTTTGCCGCACCGCGCCCGCGCCCTCGAAGTCGTCCGTCTTCCCGAAAATGTTTCAGTTGGAGAGGCTCGGCGGACATCGCCGCAGGCTGGATTCACACCCAACGTAATTCGCGGCGATTTCAAATCCGCCCTGCCCGGCACGACCGTCGCGATCCCGGCCCAGCCAGTATCCTTGCCACTCTATGGCAGAATCGCCGCCGGGCAGCCGATTGAGGCCATGAGCGACAACTCATCGAATATCGACGTGCCGCCATCGATGCTCGGGATCGGCGAACATTTCGCGCTGGAGGTTGCTGGCGATTCCATGATCGAGGCTGGAATTCACGATGGCGACGTTGTCGTCGTGAACCGGAGCGACACGGCAGAAAATGGCGCCATCGTTGTTGCGCTGATCGATGACAATGAAGTGACGCTCAAGCGGCTGCGGCGCCGGGGTGCGTCCATCGCACTGGAACCGGCCAACAAGGCCTATGAAACACGCATCTTCGGCCCGGATCGGGTAAAGGTGCAGGGTCGCGTCGTCGGCCTTATCCGGCGGTTCTAACCCTTCGCGCCCCGCCTGTCCGTAGAGGCGGCGCCCAGGGTCGAGCGCCACGCGCTCCCCGTACATTTTCCACACGCCAGCCATCGGATTCGAGCCACAGGGCGTGGGCCCCGCCGCGCCATAAATCGAACCGGTCGATGACGGCCGACGGACCGGAGCATTTTCCCCGCGTGGGCACGAGGCTGATCACGACCGCGGCCGCCCGGCAGTCTTCCGCCAGCGCCGCGACATCCCGCACCAGCGCCACGGTTCTGCCGTCCAATCGATAGATGCAACCGAGCGGGTCGCACACGACAGAGCCATCCGGGCTCGACCCGGATTTCGGCCAAACGACGGCACCCTCTTGGCCATCGCGGCGCAGCCACTAATCACGAACAAGTCGCAGAGTGCGTCCGGAGGACACCATCAACTCACCCGAACCCGATCGCACGGCCATCAGCCTGCCATCCCCGGAAACCAGAATGTCCGGCGGCTTGGACAAAGCGATGCTGGCAAGTCCCGCGGCGATGACGGGCAACCCGGCAAGACGCCAGCGCCGCGTCCACAAACACAACCAGAGCCCACCAATGCTGATCGCGGCCAATCCCCAGGCTGGCATGGCGGGCAACAGCGACACCGCGCCGTCCCATGCCGCCACTTCGCGCGCAACGAGCACAACACCTTCGATGCCCCAAGCCATGGGGTGCAACCACCAGGGTTCCAGGCCGAACGGCATCAGAGCCGTCGCCACCACTGCCCAGGGCA
This sequence comes from Asaia bogorensis, assembly GCA_945892765.1. Lineage (GTDB taxonomy): Bacteria > Pseudomonadota > Alphaproteobacteria > CACIAM-22H2 > CACIAM-22H2 > SHVT01. The sequence goes on along the minus strand of CAMDDQ010000083.1, from coordinate 1,606 downwards.
TGATCCAAAAACTGGTGAGCGGAATGGCCAAAAGGTTCGCGGCGAGCGCGTAGGCGGTGAAGCGGTTAAAGTGGTAGAGGGCAAACGGCGCCGTGGCCAAGCCAGCCACCAGAGTCGTCAGGGCGATCTGCGCCAGATGAAGGCCGCCGCGCCGCAGCCAGCCCGCGCCCCCACGCCAAACCTGGAAGCGTCGCTCCGTTGTCTCGTGGACCGCGATGAGCTCAACCACCGCGGCAAAGGACATCTGGAAGCTTGGCCCCAAGAGGCTTTCCGGCGAAATCGCCAGCACGGCCACAGCCGCCCAGGCAACCAGCCGCATCGAAAGAGCCGTGCGATCGAGCAAGACCGCCAGTAGAACGATAGCAATCATGACAAAGGATCGCTGCGCGGGAATGCTGGCGCCAGAAAACACCAAATAAAAACAGGCTCCGGCAAAAGCCGAAACCGCCGCCCATTTTTTTATCGGAAATCGCAGGGCGACAAACGGGATCAATGCCAAACCCTGCCTGACGACAAAAAACATAAAGGCGGTCACGATCCCGAAATGCAGGCCGGAAATCGACAATAGATGCGCGAGACCGGCATTTGGTAGCAAGCGCACCTTCCATGCTTCCTCCGAAAAGGGTTTCAGATTTTTTCAAAGTGAACCGTCCAGCGGACGGGCTTGCCGCCGTCCGACTTAACCGTCGTGCCGTCGTGGCTAACCAGTGAGCGATGGATTGCTTGCGACGTGTCGCGGCGAAGCTTGGCGGGCGGCGTGTAGACGCCTTTGCCTTCCAGCATCCGCACAGCTATCTCGCGCGTCGTAAGCGGCCTATCCGCCGTGCGTAGAACGTCCAGAGCTACCCGGATGCAGTCGCCACGCTCGAAGAACTGATTGGTGTTGTAGCGCCGCCGATGGGCGATTAGCCGAACGTCGAATCCCGGCTGGATCAGCTTTAGGACCGCCTCGACATGCATCAAATCCACCGACAGCTTGTCGGCTTCATGCTGCGCGGTCTTCTGCCTCCCGCCAATATCCGCGTGCAGGCGGATCAGCGCATAGAGCGCCGGTTTGTATTGGCCCCCGCGCTTCATGCCGTCGCCCGCTGCCAGTAGCCCTTCCAGGCTTGCGAAACGGGATGGGCAAGAGCCGCCTTGGCGATTAGCGCGTATTGCGTGCCGTTGGCCTGCCGACGATGGTCTTCCCGCCATGCCGCTTCGTTCGCGTAGGCTTGCAGATACCGGCCGCTGATATGGTGGTGCGTGCCGATCTCCATGCGGCGCAGGCGCGAGAAATAGCTTTCCGCCTGATTGGTGCAAACGCCATCGTCCATGAACGCGACCGAGTGGTTGACACGCTTCGCTGCATAGCGGGCGTGCAGGCCATCCCAACCAGGCGCTTCGTCCGCGTAGATCGTGCTGCCGGTTTGGACGCGCGCATGGATCGTCGAAAGCGACTCGTCTTCCGCGCCGAATGTCCGCCGTCAGGGCTCGTGAGCCAGAAATCCTTGAGCCCGAAGTCGCCGTCCGAGCGGACGGTGAGAGATATACGCCGTGCTACGCGCCGGCATTATTCCGCCGAAGACAAGATCCGGATCGTGCTGGACGGGTTGCGCGGCGAGGA
>CAMDDQ010000082.1 GCA_945892765.1 Asaia bogorensis | reverse complement strand
AGCCAGATCGCCTGTTGAATGATCACGGGTGGAAATCGGTAGCCGCTGTAGCTGATTTTCTTCATCGCCTTGGCTACCGGGCCGCCAAAGGAACTGCAAGTCGCAAAACGACGTGACAATGCCCTCGAGAATGTCCGACACGCCATCGGTCTTGGAGATGATGTAATTTCCGATCGCGTCCTTTCCATACCGCACTTGCGCTTCAGCCGCGGTGCGAAGGATCGCGAGTTCGCTGGTCGTCTCGTCGGAGTAAGAAACGTGGGGCGACACCAGCGGCCGGGCGCTGCGCAACTCGCCAAGCAGGAGGGCGATTCGGGCATCCTCGCTTGACGCGCCATACGCCACAGTCACGCCGACGGTTTCCAGCAACTCGCCGGCGACACGTTCATGCACGTCCGAATTCTGCCGCAGATCGACCGTGGCCAGGTGGAATCCGAAAACGTCTATCGCGCGGCGGAGTTCGCGCAGGCGGCCGCGGGCAAGTGCGGCGGAGCCGTTGGCGGTAAGCGATTGATCGATGACGGCAAGTTCGGCATTGAGCTCCGCCGCGCTGGAATAGGCCGGTGCCTCGCCGACGGCTTGGTAGGGGGCTTCAATCCGATCGACGGCCCACGCCGTTGCCGCCAGTCGCGCGTAGATTCCGGTGATGGCGCGGCGGTATGGCTCGTCCTGGCGCCGGGGTGAGCGGTCGGGTGAGGCGTCCGCAAGGCGGCCCAAAGAGTCCGTAACCTGCACGATTCGCCCGTCGAGCGGCAGTTCGGAGCCCAGGAGGTGGATTTCCTCGAGATAGAAGCGGAATCCCATCCCACCCTGCATCCGCAGCGTTTGACGCAGGACCTCGGCCGTGACGTAAGGATTGCCGTCGCGGTCGCCACCAATCCAGCTTCCCAAACGCAGAAATGAGCGAACGCCCATGCCTTGCCACGCCGGATCGATCGACCCAAGTTGGTCTTCCATCTGTGCATACAGGCGCGGCAGTTCGCGAAGGAACGTGCGTTCGTAGTACGCGAGGCCGTTCGTGACCTCATCGATCACCCGCAGTCGCGATTCACGCAAGATGCTGGTCTGCCACAAAGTGAGGATCGCGCGGCGGAGAGCCCTGCGGTTGGCCGTCGATTCCTCGGGCGTCATCGCCACGCGGTCGCGCCGATCCAAGAGGTCGGCGATGTCCAACTCGCGGTCGATCGAACTTTTGCGCCGAACCTCGGTTGGATGCGCCGTCAGGACGGGAGCACACAGGGCTCGGTCGAAGAAAGCCTGCAATTGCTGGCGCGAGATTCCCGCCTCTTTGGCGCGGTTCAGCGCATAAGCGATTGAGCCTTCAAGCGCCACTCCGCCGGCGATGGCCTGGGCCCTGCGGCGGCGCAGATGGTGCTGGTCCTCTGCGATGTTCGAGAGGTGGGAAAAATAGCTGAAGGCGCGGATGATGCTAGTGGCCTGATCGGTCGGAAGGCCGCTCGTAATCGCCTGAAGCTGCTGCCGATCGGCCTTGTCGGCGGCGCGATGGAAGCGCACCGCTGTCTTGCGTATGGTCTCGACGAGGTCGAAGACATGATCGCCCTGTTGGGCGCGAATGGTCTCGCCGAGGATGCGGCCGAGAAACCGAATGTCTTGGCGAAGCGGCGCGTCCGTTTCGAGGCTCTCGCTGGGTCTTGGCGTGTCCATCGGATTGGGCACCGAATTGAATTGATCGCGTCGGCCGATCACCGGCTATCGTGGGCTTCTCCTCGCGACCGGCGTTACGAGGTCCGCTTCTAGGAAGCCTATCGCACCGCCTGCCGCGGGTACACGCGCCAATCGATCATCGGCCGCGAATTCCCCAATTTTGGGCGTTCTACGCGGCGCGGGCGGATTTGGCGTCGCGCCGGGTTGGCGTGTTGTCGCCCGACAGCAGGAAGCGGCGGTAGTCGTCGAGGTCGCCGTCGAACGGCTCGACCCGGCCATTGGCGATGAGCAGGAAGCGATCGGCGGTCGTCTCCAGTAGACGCCGGTCGTGGCTGACCAAGATCACGGCGCCGTCGAAATCGTTCAGGGCCTTCAGCAATTCGGCGCGGGCGTCGATATCGAGATGGTTGGTGGGCTCGTCCAGGATCAGCATGTTGGGTTTGTCCAACGTGGCAAGCGCCAGCATCAGCCGTGCCCGTTCGCCGCCCGACAGGCTGGCGACCTTCGTCATCGCCTTATTGGACGAAAAGCCGAAGCCGCCCAATTGCGCGCGCACCTGCTCCAAGGCCAGTTTGGGTCGCAGATGCGACAGCGTTTGGATAGGCGTGAGCGCCCCGTCGAGTTCCTCCAACTGGTGCTGGGCAAAATAACCCGGCACCCATTTGCGCGCCCGTACCAACTCGCCGCCCATGAGCGGGATCTTATTGGCGAGCAATTTCGCCAGGGTCGATTTGCCGTTGCCGTTCTTGCCCAGCAGAGCGATGCGGTCGTCGGGATCAAAACGCGCCGACATATGGGTGAGGATCGGTTTGCCGGTCTCATAGCCCACGGCCGCGTCGGTCATGGCGATGAGCGGTGGGCTGGCCTCGACCGGCTTGGGGATGCGGATGGGCGCGACATGTTCGTCGACCGGCATCTCGATAGCCTGCATCTTGGCCAGCATTTTCATGCGGCTCTGGGCCTGGCGCGCCTTAGACGCCTTGGCCTTGAAGCGGTCGACAAAGGATTGCAAATGCGCGCGCGCGGCCTCCTGCTTCTTGGCCGAGGCGGCATCGAGGGCGCGCCGGGCCGTCCGTGTCGCGACGAAGGTGTCGTAGTTGCCGGTGTAGAGCGTGAGCTTGCCGTGTTCGAGGTGAAGGATGAATTCCGCGGCGGTGTTCAACAGATCGCGGTCGTGGCTGACGATCAACACCGTACCGCGGCAACGGCGCAGAAAATCCTGGAGCCACAAGACGCCTTCGAGATCGAGATAGTTTGTCGGTTCGTCGAGCAGCAGCAGATCGGGGACGGAGAACAGAATGGCGGCCAAGGCCACGCGCATGCGCCAGCCGCCGGAAAATTCCGAACACGGACGCAATTGTTCCTCCGCCGAAAAACCGAGGCCCGCGAGGATGGCGGCGGCGCGCGATGGCGCGGAATAGGCATCAATCGCGGTCAGGCGCGTGTAGATGTCGCCGAGCGCATCCGGCTCGGTCTCGGTTTCCGCCGCGAGTAGCAGCGCACTGCGTTCACGATCGGCGGCCAGCACCGTGTCGAGCAGGCTGATATCGCCGCCCGGCGCTTCTTGCGCCACCTCGCCAATTCTCCAGTCGCGCGGCCATGAGACATTGCCTCCGTCGGCGGCGAGCTGTCCCAGGATCGCTTTTAGCAGCGTGGACTTTCCGGCGCCGTTACGGCCAACCAATCCGATGCGCCGGCCGGCAGGAAGATTGGCCGTGGCGCCGCCGATGATCTCGCGGCCGGCGATGCGGATCGTCAGGTTGTCGATGCTCAACATGGCGGCGTGGCTCCAAACGAAGGGCGTCATCGCGTCAGTTCGCGATGTCGAGTTGCTGTGATGTCGGGAGAGGTCCTGGCGACGGCATTCCCAGGGGCGCGCGGGCCGTCGGCCGACACCATAAGGCCGCCGGCCCAAAGAGTCAGCAGGTTTATGGGGCTGCGCCGGCCCACCCGGCCACGGCGCGCCCGCAATCAAGGCATAGATCGGCGTTCCCCGCCGTTCCCGGCCAGGTGACGACGACCTCGTCGCCGACATAAGTCACGATCCGGCCACCGCGCTCGCGGAACACCGGGTCGATGCACCGAAACAACTCGGCGAGAAGGTTTTGGGTCCGGGTTTCGCCAAGCCTCTCGGCGATCCGTGTCGAGCCGATTACGTCGGCGAACAGCACGATGCGATCTTCCGTGATCGGGCGCCGGTAGCGACCGAGTAGGAAGCTCAGGATTTCCTCGACGCCGACCAAGCTGGCGACGCTGACCGCGGCCTGAAACAGGAAACTTATCGGCAGCGCCAACGCCAGGGCGAGGGGGATCGTCTTGGCGAACCACACCCAGGACGGGACGGCGCCTATGAACAGCGCCTCGCTCGCGATCAGCGACACCACGACTGCCGCGGTGAGCGCGGTTGAACGGACAACGAGGCTGACGGGCAGCGGCGGGCGCGTCTTGAGCCGCGCCTCGGCCGCGCCGACCGCGGCGTCCACCGCCCACAGCGCCGCTGCCAGCAGCAGCCCTTGCGTCGCGCTCTGCGCGAAATGTTCCAAGCCGCGCTGGTTCGCCGGGTCGAACAAGAGGCGGAAACCGATGCCGCCGATGGCGCCGATGGCAAGAAAGATGGTGAAGTACGCGACGGGGTCATGGCGGCGTAGATGGAACGCGGGCGCTCAATCAGGCCATGCGCGCCGGTGCCATCTTCATCGTTTTCGCCAGGAAAAACGTGAAGAACAGGGCAATGTACGTCGAAGCCAGAACGTCGCTGAGGTAGTGATCGTTGACCGCCACCCGCGCAACAAAGATGAAGGCCGGCACGATGAAGAGCGCGGCGCGGTACTTCGGAAACAGAAATATCAGCGGCAGGAACAGGCCCCAGAAATGAGCCGCATGTCCCGACGGGAAAGAACTCCCGCCGTCTATGAAAAATGTCTGCACGTAGTCGTTGGACTTCACAAGGTCGAAGGGCCGCGTACGCTCGAATACCGTCTTGAGGACGCCGGCGGTCAGGCGGGTCAGCAGGAACGCCGTGCCGGCGAAGCCCAATATCTTGGCAACCGGGATATTCCAGCGGACGAGATAGAGGACACCGCCAGCGCCCAGCAGGAGAAAACCCGGCAGCCAGCGCGACAGGCGGTAACCCGATGCGATTTCGGCATATTCCGTCAGCGCGGCGAAGGCGAATTCAACGCCGCGCAGATTTCGATCGACGAAATAGGCTAGGGGCTGGTCGATAACCCAGACCGAGACCAGACCGGCCGCGAGAAAGGCCAGTGTTGCAACGGCGAACTGCCGGTTCGTCATGGGCGATACCTTCGTCCAGCGAGGCGGGCGTGGGAAAAGCTATCAGGGCCGCCAAGCCCCGGCAACCGGCCTCGTGTGTCACGCCGCCTGACCGGCGCACCAGCCCGACGACCACGCCCATTGGAAATTGTAGCCGCCGAGCCAGCCGGTTACGTCCACGACCTCGCCGATGAAATACAGCCCCGGCACCGCCTTGACCGCCATCGTCTTGGAATCGAGCGCCCGCGTATCGATGCCGCCGAGGGTGACCTCGGCGGTGCGGTAGCCTTCGCTTCCCGATGGCTTCAGGCGCCAGGCCTTCACCCTTTCGCCGATCGCGCGCAGCCTCGCATCGGAAAGATCGGCCATAGTGCCGGCGATGCTCAGTTCCTCGACGATCGCGCGGGCCAATCGCTTGGGCAGAAATTCCGCGAGGCAGGTGGCCAGCGTTTGCCGTGCGTTGGTTCGGCGGGCATCGCGGAGAAACTCGAAGGCTTCGACCCCTGGCGACATGTCGATGACGGTGTCCTCGCCTTCGCGCCAATAGGACGAAATCTGGAGAATGGCCGGCCCGCTCAAGCCGCGATGGGTGAACAGAATCGCCTCCTCGAACGCCGTAGCGCCGCATCGCACGCGTGCCGCGACTCCGATGCCTGCCAGCGGCTTCAGCCGCGCCAGGGTCGTGGTGTCGAAGACCAGCGGCACCAGGGCCGGCCGCGTCTCGGTGACGGGCACGCCGAAACGCGCGGCGAGGCGGTAGCCGAAATCGCTGGCGCCCATCTTGGGGATGGATTTGCCGCCGCTCGCCACGACCAGCGACTGGCATCGTACCGGCTCGCCGCCTGCAGACAGGGTAAGCATAAAACCCGATTCGGTCTTTTCAACTTGGGTGACGGCGGTTGCCAGGCGCAGTGCCGCCTTCACCCGGTCCATCTCCGCCAACAGAAGGTCGATGATCTGTTGCGCCGAGCGGTCGCAGAAAAGCTGGCCCAGGGTCTTTTCGTGATAGGCGATGCCGTGGTGTTCGACCAGGGTGATGAAATCGGCGGCGGTGTAGCGGGTCAGCGCGGATATGCAGAAATGCGGGTTCTGTGACAGGAAATGTTCGGGCGTGCAAAGGCGATTAGTGAAATTGCACCGCCCGCCGCCGGAGATGCGGATTTTCTCGCCGGGCGCGGCTGCGTGATCAAGGACGAGCACCGAACGGCCGCGCGCTCCCGCCTGCGCCGCGCACATCATGCCCGCCGCGCCCGCGCCGATGACAACGACGTCCCAATTCTCCACTTGCGCGCCTCCGCCGCCAACATCGTGGACGTTGAATCGACAGCACCCTATCGTGCCAGCCCATGGCCGATAAAAAAACGAGAAAGACTTGGCTATTGAACGAACGCGTCGGGGCGTTCCGCCATCTACCGGCGTTGTTCGCCCTGGTGTGGCAGGCGAGCCCGGCGCTCACCGTCGGTAGCTTCGGCCTGCGGCTGGCGCGGGCGACCCTGCCGGTGGCGATGCTTTATGTCGGCAAACTCATCATCGACGAGGTCGTCGCCCAAATCCAACTGCCCCCGCCGGGCGACACGATCGGCGATTGGTATGAAAGCGGCCGTCTTTTGGGCGTGGCGTGGCTGCTCGGCCTCGAATTCGCCTTGGCCATTCTGTCCGACGTGCTGGCGCGGGCGAGTTCGCTGGTCGATGGCCTACTGTCGGAGTTGTACAGCAACCACGCCAGCGTGCTGCTCATGGAACACGCCGCGATCCTCGATCTCGAGCAATTCGAGCGCAGCGATCAGCAGGATGGGTTGGAGCGGGCGCGGCGCCAGGTCATCAGCCGCACGACCTTGCTGACGCAAGTCTTCGGACAGATGCAGGATGCGCTGACCGTTGTGTCCTTCGCCGCCGGCCTGTTCGCTTATGCGCCGTGGCTGCTCGCGCTGTTGTTGTTCACGTTGGTTCCGGCCTTCCTCGGCGAGACCCATTTCAACGCCCAGGCCTACCGGCTCAACTTCGCCCGCACGCCGGAGCGCCGCCAGCTCGATTACGTCCGCTATCTCGGGTCGAGCGTGGACACCATCAAGGAAATCAAGCTGTTCGGGCTCAACGCCTTTCTCATCGAACGCTTCAGGCTGTTCGCCGACAAGATTTACCGCGACAACCGTCGGCTCGCGATCCGGCGGGCGGCATGGGGCGGGGTTTTCGCCGCGCTGGGCTCCTTTGCCTATTACTTCGCTTATGCGGCGATCGTCTGGCGCACGGTCGATGGGCAATTCAGCATCGGCGACATGAGCTTCCTGGCCGGATCGTTTCTCCGGCTGCGCGGGTTGATGCAGAGCCTGCTCCTGGGGCTGTCGCAGATCGCGGCGCAGACCATGTATCTGGGGGATCTGTTCGCGTTCTTCGATGCCAAGCCGAACATCAAATCCATCGCCAACCCGAGGCCATTCCCCAGCCCGATCGGAACCGGGATCGTGTTCGATAATGTCAGCTTCCGTTACCCGGATTCCGATCGCTGGGTCGTGCGCGACGTGGCCTTCACGCTGAAGGCCGGCGAGGTGTTGGCGTTGGTCGGCGAGAACGGCGCCGGCAAGACCACCATCGTCAAGCTGCTCGCCCGGCTCTATGACCCCACCGAAGGGCGCATTCTGCTCGATGGGCACGATTTGCGAGAATACGATTTGGCGCAGCTCCGCAGCCATATCGGCGTCATTTTCCAGGATTTCGTCCGCTTCAACTTCACAGCCGGCGAGAACATCGCCATGGGCCGCATCCTCGCCGCCGACGACCAGGAGCGCGTCAGAATCGCGGCCCAACGCAGCCTCGCCGATCTGGTGGTCGCGCGCCTGCCCAAGGGTTATGGCCAGCCCCTCGGCAAACGTTTTGACGAGGGGATCGAGCTTTCCGGCGGCGAGTGGCAGAAAATCGCCATCGCCCGCGCCTATATGCGCGATGCCGACGTGTTGATCCTTGATGAACCGACGGCCGCGCTCGACGCCCGCTCCGAATACGAAGTGTTCAAACGCTTTCGCGACCTTAGCCGGGGCAAGACGGCGGTCATCATTTCGCATCGTTTTTCCACGGTGCGGATGGCCGATCGCATCCTGGTCCTGGACAGCGGCAAGGTCATCGAGGCCGGCGCGCACGAAGACCTGGTGGCCGCCGGCGGGCGCTACGCCGAATTGTTCGAGCTTCAGGCCGCAGGCTACCGCTAGGTCCCGCCCCGCCTCTACTGTGCCGTGCCCGGCGGCTCCTAATCCGGTTTGTCTCGCTCCAACCAATCGTGTTCGAGCGTGCGCAGCCGGCTCGTGACCGACAGCAAAAACGCGGTCGACCAGGCGAAGAGGATCAATCCGTTGGCCGCCTCGATCGACCCGAACAGCCGCCAATCCGGCGACAGCGTGATGTCGCCGTAACCGAGCGAGGCGAAGGTCACGGTCGAAAAATACAGCGCCGTCTCGAAATCGGGGATCGCTCCGATCGCGAGGTAAACCAGCGCATAGAGCCAGATTTCCACGGTGTGGATGGCAACGATACCGAGCACGACACTGACGATGAGCGCCCCCTGTCCGACGACGCTTTCGTGTGCCCGGAAGCGGTGCCCGCGAAACCGCAGGATACGCATCAAGATGAGCAGGCCGCCGAAATGGATGCCGACGGTGGCACAGACCATGGCGGTGGCGAGCGCGAGATTGGCGATCATCGGCGCCGGCCGCGATCAGGCGGTATCGCCGACGACCACGAAATCATGGGTGATAGTCGCGGTCTTGGCGATCATGGCCGAGGCCGAGCAGTATTTCTCGGCCGACAGCTTCACCGCGCGTTCCACCTTGGCCGGGCTCAGGCCCTTGCCCTTGACCACGAAATGGATGTGCAGCTTGGTGAAGACTTTCGGGTCTTCGGTGGCGCGCTCGGCGTCCAGCTCAACCGAACAGTCGGAAATCTGCTCGCGCGATTTTTCCAGGATGTGCACCACGTCATAGGCGGTGCAGGCGCCGACGCCGATCAACAACACCTCCATCGGGCTCGCGCAGATTTGGGGGCTGCCTTCGTGCGAGGTGCCACAGACGATGGCATGGCCGCTGCCGGATTCGCCGACGAACACACGGTTCTCAACCCATTTTATGTGCGCTTTCATTCTCTCTTCCCCTGTTGTCGGTGTTGTCGGGCGGGCCGGGCTACCGGCAGTCGGTCTCACTGCGGCTTGGGTTTCCAATCGCGGGCGATCAGCTGGGCCCGCTGGACCTGTTCGGGCGACATCAGCTTGGCGACGGTGTCGCGGTCCTTGATGGCGACGGCGCGTTCGGCCTCGGTCGGAAAGTTCCTCGCGGCCAGCGTGTACCACACATAGGCCTGGACATTGTCGCGCGGCGCGCCGCGGCCGTTGAAGGCGGCTGTCCGTCGTCAATGGATTTGAGACAACGGGCGTGCTGAGTTAACGGAGGCTGCGGCTCATCTGGTGGGTTGATCTTATGCCGCTTGATCGCGATGGATCAAGCGGCGCTGCTGGATGGTCTGTCGTTTGATTCGGTTGCGTTC
>CAMDDQ010000081.1 GCA_945892765.1 Asaia bogorensis | reverse complement strand
AACGTCCAACGCCACCTGACATCCGCATCGACGCACCGACACTTTCGAGCTGCGGCGATGGACACGTGGCGGACGGCGGTTGCGGCCGCTTAACAAAATGCAGGACGCAGACTTCTCGCGTTCTTCAATCGACAACGTGACAATGCCTTTTTTTATGAAATGGCGGATGGGGTGGGATTTGAACCCACGAGGAGCTTGCACCCCTGCCGGTTTTCAAGACCGGTGCCTTAAACCGCTCGGCCACCCATCCCGCGCCCTATTTCAGCTACTTAACCCAATCGATCCCGGGGACAAAGGCCGAATTGGCGGTCGCAGCGTCGCAACGGGCCGGCGGGGCGGGGGCTTGACGAAAAATCCCGGATCGGTGTTGCTCGCGCGATGAGTTTCGAATTTTCTAAATTCCTTTGGGATTTGGCCGACCCGGCCCATGTCGCCTTTCTGGCGTTATGCGGCGGCACAGCGCTGTTGTGGACAGGCTGGGCGAGGATCGGAAAAATCCTCATTTCCGGCACGATTGTTCTGCAGCTTGGCTTCGCGGTCGTTCCCGCGGGCCAATGGCTGAATGTGACACTGGAAAATCGCTTTCCGGTTCCCCGGCCCATGCCGGAAAATGTGGACGGAATCATCGTTCTTGGCGGAACGCTCGATCAATTCATCAGCAAGTCGCGCGGCCAGGTCGCGCTGGGCGGCGCGGCGACACGGTTGCTCGCGATTGCGGATCTCGTAAAGCTCTATCCGCGGGCCCGGGTCGTTTTCAGCGGCGGCTCCGGGACGGTCGGCCGTCCGGACGTCAAGGAGGCGGACTACGCCCGCAAGGTCTTCGCCGGCATGGGTTTGGATACAAGCCGCTTTGAATTCGAAGACCAGGCCCGCAATACTTATGAAAACGCCATCTTCGGCAAGGAAGTCGCCGATCCCCAACCGGGCGAGGCGTGGCTGCTCGTCACCTCCGCCAAGCACATGCCACGTGCGGTCGGTACCTTTCGCAAGGCGGGCTGGCCGGTTATACCTTTTCCGGTGGATTTTCGAACCGAAGGCCCTTACGAACTGTTGCCGCGTTTCAACTTTCGCGGATTCGACGAATTTGCCGCTGCGCTCAAAGAATGGGTCGGGCTCGCCGCATATAGAATGATGGATCGCACGGATCAGTTCCTGCCAGGCCAATCGCCATGAAGGCGGCCGAGCCACGGCGCCGTTTGTGGGTGGTGGCGGTTGCCGGTCTGCTGATGACCGCAAATGCCGCTCTCGCGGCGGACAAACCCTTCGCCGCCTGGCTCGATGAATTGCGGCAGGAGGCCGCCCAACGCGGCATTTCCAACGCGACGCTGCAAGCGGCGCTGACCGGGATCGAGCTGCTTCCGCGCGTGCTTGAGCTTGACCGAAGGCAGCCGGAACTCACTTTGACCTTCACTCAATACCTGGCACGGGTGGTTCCGGGGGCGCGGGTTGAGCGAGGGCGCGAGAGGCTTCGGGAAAGTCAGGCGCTGCTCGACGACATCGCCAAGCACTATCGGGTGCAGCCGCGCTTCATTGTGGCGTTGTGGGGGGTCGAAAGCGATTTTGGGCGCGCCACCGGTGATTTTTCGATCGTCCAGTCCCTGGTCACATTGGCGTATGACGGGCGGCGCGCCGCGTTCTTCCGGCAGGAATTGCTTAATGCGCTGCGCATCGTCGATCGCGGCGACATAACCCTGCGCGCCATGCGCGGTTCGTGGGCGGGCGCAATGGGGCAAAGCCAGTTCATGCCGTCGAGTTTCCTGACATTCGCGGTCGATCAGGATGGCGACGGCCGCCGCGACATCTGGACAACGCGGGCCGACGTGTTTGCTTCGACTGCCAATTACTTGGCGAAATCGGGATGGCGAGCCGACGAAACCTGGGGCCGCCAGGTGCGGCTGCCTCCCGGGTTCGACCCGGCGTTGGCGGGGTTGGAGGTTGTCAAACCCATCGGCCAGTGGCAGGCGCTTGGAATTCGCAGGACCGATGGCGGCGACCTGCCAACCCGACAACTCGATTCGTCGATCGTGTTGCCCGAAGGCCTCAGCGGTCCCGCGTATCTCGTTTATAACAATTTCCGTGTATTGCTGAAGTGGAACAGGTCGAATTTCTTTGCGATCGCCGTCGGAACCCTTGCCGATCGTATCGGAGGAGACTAACCTACCATATCTATGACTGTTAGGGCGGGGACCCACAAAATCATGAGGCGAGGGCAGATTCTCTCGTTTCTCGCGGCGGCGATGGCATTGTTGACCGCAGCCTGCGCCGAAACGCAGTTGGCGGCGACCGCGGTCAAGAGCATCCCAAGTCCGACCGCGGCAAAACCTTCGGGCACCTACAAGATCGGAAATCCCTACCAGATTGGGGGCGTCTGGTACTACCCGGCGGAGAACTACAGCTACAATGAAACCGGCATCGCATCCTGGTACGGCGCCGATTTCCACTCCAAGCCGACGGCCAATGGCGAAGTCTACGACATGAACGCGCTGACCGCGGCGCATCAGACGGTTCCCATGCCGAGCGTTGTTCGCGTCACCAATTTGGAGAATGGCCGGCAGATCATGCTGCGGGTCAACGATCGCGGGCCATTCGCGCGGGGCCGCATCCTCGATGTCTCGCGCCGCGGGGCGCAGCTTCTGGGTTTTGAGATTCAGGGAACGGCCAAGGTGCGGGTCGAACTCATGGCCGACGAAAGCCGCTCGCTGAAACTGGCCACGCTCGGGAACCAGACGCCGCCGGAGGAGCGTGCCGCGATCGCGGCGGCGCCGCGGGTGTCGGTTCAGAGCGAGGCGCTACCGCCGCCGCCCGGCTTCGGGGCGCCGCCGCCACCGCCATCGCAGCCCTTGCCGCGCGCGGCGCCGGTGACACCACTGCCGCAGTTTAGCGCGACCGCCGAGTCCGCCGCCGTGGTCAGAATCGAGCCCGTAAGGCCCACGGGGATTTTCATTCAGGCCGGCGCCTTCGCCAATTTCGAAAATGCACGGCGTGTTGAGGTTCGACTCACGCCTTTTGGGAAAACTGAAATTTCGCAGGTGAATGGGGAGGGGCGCGCGCTTTTCCGAGTCCGAGTCGGTCCGGTGGCATCGGTCGCGGAGGCGGACAGCCTTTTGGAGAAAATCGGTGCCGTTGGCTACCCCGACGCTCGTGTCATCGTGGACCCGCGTTGATGGTGGCCGATTCACCTCGCTTTCGTCGCAATCTCTTGTTATCTGGGCGAATAAGAAAAGCGGCGTTATCCTTGGCATGAATGCGTTTGTGTCCTTCGTGAGCGGAGTTTGACGATGCAGCGGATTGCCTCCTTCTCGAACCGGTTGTCCGGGACCGTGTTATGCATTCTCGGCCTCGTCGCGATGATCGCGAGCGAAGCTGCGGGTCAGACCCAGCGGCAGCAGGCACCCGCGCGGCCGGCAGCAAGACCGCCGGCTGCCACCCCTGCCAAACCGGCGGCCGCGCCAGCGGCATCCGACCGGCTCTATCCGACAATCGAGACGATCGCCAAACAGGCGATCATTCTCGATCCGAGCACCGGCGCGGTTCTGTTTGAAAAGAACGCCGACCAGATCATGCCGCCGTCCTCGATGAGCAAGATCATGACGGCGTATGTCGTTTTTTCCCGGCTCCGGGACGGGAGTCTGTCACTGACCGACACACTCCTAGTCAGCGAACGCGCCTGGCGAACCGGCGGCTCGAAAATGTTCGTCGCGGTGAACGCGCGGGTGAAGGTCGATGACTTGCTTCGTGGCATGATTGTGCAGTCCGGAAATGACGCCAGCGTCGTTCTCGCCGAGGGACTCGCGGGAACGGAAGAGGCGTTCGCCGAGTTGCTGACGCGCAAAGGGCGAGAGATCGGGCTGCGGAACAGCGTTTTTAAGAACGCCTCTGGGCTTCCCGATCCCGATCACGTGATGACCGCGCGCGACTTGACGGTGTTGGCGCGACGCCTGATCCAGGATTTCCCCGAATACTACCATTACGATGCCGAGTTGGATTTCACCTATAACGGCATCAAGCAAGGCAACCGCAACCCGCTGCTCTACAGAAATGTTGGCGTCGACGGGTTGAAGACCGGGCATACCGACGCCGCCGGCTATGGCCTGACCGCTTCGGCGGTGCGTGACGGCCGCAGGTTGATTATGGTCTTGAACGGCTTGCCCAGCATCAGGTCGCGATCGGAAGAATCCGAAAAGCTGCTCGAATGGGCATTCCGTGAGTTCGGCAACTATTCCCTGGCCAAAGCCGATGCGACGGTCGAGACAGCCGACGTCTGGCTCGGAAACGCCGCGACCGTGCCGCTGGCTGCACCCTCCGACATCGTGGTTACGTTGCCGCGCCGCATGCGCCCGCAAATAAAGGTCTCCGTCGTGTATGACGGTCCGATTGCGGCGCCGATCGCAAAAGGCACCGAGGTCGCCAGACTTGTCGTCTCCGGCCCGAACCTACCCGCGCCGATCGAGCATCCGTTGGTCGCCGGCGTCGAAGTCGGTCGCCTGGGTTTCGTGGGGCGCGTCGGGAATGCAGCGGGCTACTTGCTTTGGGGTTCGGTGAAATAGGGGCGGCTTCCTTCATGCCCCGCGGGCGGTTCATTAGCCTTGAGGGCGGTGAGGGGGCAGGCAAATCCACTCAGGTGCCGCTTCTTGCGGCCGCGCTTGGCGCCGCCGGCATTGAGGCTCTGGTCACCCGCGAGCCGGGCGGTTCGCCGGGCGCGGAGCGCATCCGTGGCCTTCTCGTTCAGGGTGATCCCGGCCAGTGGGAGGCGATGAGCGAGGCGTTGCTGCACTATGCGGCGAGGCTTGATCATTTGGCCAAGACAATCCGGCCGGCATTGGCGAAAGGCCTGTGGGTGATCACCGATCGTTTCGCCGATTCGACCATGGCCTATCAGGGCCACGGGCACGCCCTCGGCCGTGCCGCGATCACATCTCTCCATCGCCTGACATTGGGCGATTTCGTTCCCGATCTGACGTTGATCTTTGACTTGCCGGTCGACCTCGGTTTGGAACGGGCCGCGGCGCGGCGCGGCGGCGAGGACCGTTATGAGCGCATGGACCGCGATTTTCATCGCCGCCTGCGCGAAGGCTTTCTTGAAATCGCCCGCGACGAACCCGGTCGTTGCGTCCTCATCGATGCCGCGGGCGACATCGTGAAAACGACGGCGGCGATCTTTGCAGCGGTCCGCGAACGCCTCGGCGTGGCGGTTGGATGACGTCGCCCGTGGACCTCGCCGCGGTTTCGCCGCGCGTTAATTCCGAGCTGATCGGGCAGGGCGCGGCCGAGGCTGCCTTGCTGGGCGCCTGGCGCAGCGGCAAGATTCACCATGCTTGGCTAATTGCCGGTCAGCGCGGAATCGGGAAGGCGACGCTGGCCTATCGTTTCGCACGGTTCGTCCTGGCGGGCGGCGAGGGCGAAGGCGGGTTTTCGCTGCGCCCTGACCATCCGGTCGTGCGGCAGGTCGCCAATGGCGCACATCCCGGCCTGATGGTCGTCGAACGCGCCTATGACGAAGACAAGAAGGAACAGCGTGGCGAGCTGCGAGTTGAAGAAGCGCGGGCCATTAGCCATTTCCTGCACATGACTTCGGCGGCCGGGGCCTGGCGCATCGTCATTGTCGACAGCGCCGACGACCTGAACCCAAACGCCGCCAACGCCATCCTCAAGATCCTGGAGGAGCCACCGGCGCGGTCTCTTCTGCTCCTGATAAGCCATGCGCCCGGACGGTTGTTGCCGACGATCCGATCGCGGTGCCGTCGTCTCGGGTTGCCGCCGCTAGCCGCCAAGGAGTTCACGACGATCATCCGGCGGCACTTTGGCGATATCGGCGATTCCGACCTGGCCAACCTCGTGGCTCTAGCCGATGGCAGCCCGGGCAGGGCACTGGAGTTATGGTCGGCGGGGGGGCTCGATCTACATCGCGAGATGATGGGCCTCCTGCAAACGCTGCCTCGACTCGATGCGGTTGCGCTGCACGGCGTGGCCGATCGCCTTGCCCGCCCTGGCGCTGCCGATTCCCGGCGGCTGTTATACGACCTGCTCACGGCATGGCTTGCCCGCCTGATCCGGCGAATGGCAGAGAGGCGCTCCGCCGCCCCAAGTGCAAGGGCGGCAATGTCGAACGACGATGTCACCGATCGGCTCGCGGCGTCTTCCGCCCGGCTTGATCCGTGGTTGGAGACATGGGACAAGATCGGCGCTCTTGTCCGCCGCGCCGACAGCCACAATCTCGACCCCCGGCAGGTGTTGCTCAACGTCTTCCTGTCCGTGGAAGCAGCGGCGCGGTCGTGATACATCGGCCCCGGCGCCAAGAGAGCCGGAGCTTCACAGAGATGCGGAGACGACGAGGATGGCCGGGCCACCGACCTATTACCTGACAACGCCCATTTATTACGTCAACGACGTTCCGCATATCGGGCATGCCTATACGACGCTTGCCTGCGACGCGCTGGCGCGGTTCATGCGGCTGGACGGCCGCCGCGTCCGCTTCCTGACAGGCACCGACGAACATGGCCAAAAGGTGGAGAAGTCCGCCGCCGCCGCGGGAATGGAACCGCAGCCTTTCGTCGATCGCGGCTCCGCCAATTTTCGGGAGCTAACGGCGGCCATGAATTTCAGCAACGACGATTTCATTCGCACGACAGAGCCTCGGCACCTTGCCGCGAGCCAGGCTCTGTGGCGAAAGCTGCGCGACAACGGCCATATCTATCTCGGCGGCTATAAGGGTTGGTACGCGGTTCGCGACGAGGCCTTCTACGCCGAGGGCGAATTGAAGGAAGGGACGGGGGGCCGCAAATTCGCGCCCAGCGGCGCCGAGGTCGAATGGGTGGAGGAGCCCAGCTATTTCTTCCGCCTGTCGGCATGGCAGGACCGGCTGCTTGCCTTTTATGAGGCCAATCCCGATTTCATCGCGCCGACCAGCCGGCGTAACGAAGTGATGAGTTTCGTCAAATCCGGGCTCCAGGACTTGTCGATCTCGCGCACGACCTTCAAATGGGGCATTCCGGTGCCCGACGCGCCCGGTCATGTCATGTATGTCTGGCTCGACGCCTTGACCAACTACATCACGGCAGCCGGTTATCCCGACGTCAATGGCTCCGAATTCTCCACTTACTGGCCGGCCGATTTACACATGATCGGCAAGGACATCCTGCGATTCCATGCCGTGTATTGGCCGGCGTTTCTGATGGCCGCCGATCTGGCGCCGCCACGCCGCGTCTTCGCCCATGGCTGGTGGACCAACGAAGGCCAGAAGATTTCGAAATCGGTCGGCAACGCGATCGACCCCTTCACCTTGGTCGCGAAATACGGCCTCGACCCCGTGCGTTATTTCCTGCTGCGCGAAATGCCCTTTGGCGGGGATGGCGATTTTTCGCACCGCGCCATCGTCAACCGCATCAATGGCGATCTCGCCAATGATTTCGGCAATCTCGCGCAAAGGGTTCTGTCGCTGATCCTCCGTAATTGCGGCGGCGCCGTGCCCGCGCCTGGCGACCTCCAGCCTTTCGACCGCAACCTGCTCGGACAGGCCGCCGCTCTGTTGGCTCGGCTGCGCCCGCATGTGGCCGACCAGTCTTTCCACAGGGCGCTCGATGCCCTGTGGGAAGTGGTTGGCGAGGCCAATCGTTATGTCGACGGCCAGGCGCCGTGGACACTCGCCAAGACCGACCCGGCGCGGATGAAGACGGTGTTGTGGGTTCTGGCCGAAACCATTCGGCACATTGCGGTCCTGGCCCAGCCCTTCATGCCGGCGACCATGGACAAGATGTTGAACCAACTAGGCGTGCCCGCCGATGAACGCACCTTTGCCGGCCTCGATGCCAAATTTGCATTGAAGCCGGGCACCGTCCTGCCCAAGCCGGAAGGCGCGTTTCCGCGTTACGTCGAGGCCGTGGAGGGGCGGTGATGCTCGTCGACACTCATTGTCACCTCGATTTCCCCGATTTTGCGGGCGAACTGGGCGCGGTCAAAGACCGCGCCCGCGCCGCGGGAGTCGGGGCCATGGTGACAATCGGTACAAAGCTGTCGCAATTCGCCGGCGTGCGCGCGATCGCGGAGGCGCATGACGACGTTTTCTGCTCCGTGGGCGTGCATCCCCATGAGGCGGAGGCCGAGTCGGTTCGGTGTGAAGACCTGTTGGGTCTGGCGAATCACGCCAAAGTTGTCGGCATCGGTGAAACCGGACTCGACTACTACTATGACAGCGCGCCGCGGACGCTTCAGCAGGCCAATTTCGACGCCCACATCGCGGCCGCGATCCAGAGCGACCTCCCGTTGATCGTGCATAGCCGAGACGCCGACGCCGACACCATCGCCATGCTGCGCGAGGGCCGAAAGCGGGGGGCGCTGAAGGGCGTCCTGCATTGCTTTAGCTCGTCTAAGGAACTGGCCGAGCAGGCGGTCGAGATCGGATTCTATATTTCGCTGTCGGGGATTTTGACATTTAAGGGCGCCAACGACCTGCGGGAGACCGTTCGGGTGTTGCCACTGGATCGTCTGTTGGTCGAAACCGATGCGCCCTATTTGTCTCCCGTGCCACTACGCGGAAAGCGTAACGAGCCAGCTTTCATCGTTCATACCGCCGGTTTGTTGGCCGAACTGAAGTGTGTATCCAAGGACGAGGCGGCACGGGCGACGACGGCCAATTTTCTGCGCCTGTTCGACAAGGTGAGCCTGCCTTGGGCCGCATCCGCGTAACCATCCTGGGCTGTGGCGGCTCCGGCGGTGTGCCGGTGATCGGCGGCGATTGGGGCGCGTGCAATCCGGCCAATCCGAAGAACCGAAGGCTGCGGGCGTCCATACTCGCTCAGACCGACCGGGCAACGGTTTTGATCGACACTTCGCCGGATCTGCGGGAGCAGCTCCTGGCGGCAGGGGTCGGCGCCCTGGACGCTGTCCTCTACACCCACGCCCATGCCGACCATGTGCACGGCATCGACGATCTACGCTGCGTCAACCGCATCATCCGGCGGCCGGTGTTGGCCTATGGCAGCGCCGAGGCCTTGGCCCAAATCCGGGAACGTTTCGGTTATGCCTTCGACCCGCTGGCGGCGAACCGTTTCTTCCACCGTCCGGTGCTGACCGGCGTCGAAATAGACGGGCCTTTTGAAATCAATGGTTTGAGGGTCGTTCCTTTTGATCAAGATCACGGGATGGCCGGCCGCACCTTGGGTTTCAGATTGGGTGGAATCGCATACTCAACCGATGCATTGGATATTCCTGACAGTTCATTGGAAATAATAAAAAATATCGATACCTGGATCGTCGATTGCGTGCGCTATGAAAGCCATCCGACCCATGCCAATGTGGAGCGGGCGCTGGCTATGATCGATAAGGTAAAGCCCCGACGTGCGATCCTGACCCACATGACGGAGAAACTGGATTACGACGAGCTGGCAGCGCAGTTGCCGAGCGGGGTAGAGCCAGCCTACGACGGAATGACAATAGATGTTAGTTAACACGTTTATATTATTGGATAATATTATATTTCTCATAATATATATTATGCAATAAATGATGCCCGTCTTCCCACAATCCCTGGCCGTTACCCGGCTGCTCGAAATCATGATCCGGCTGCGCGACCCACTCCGTGGCTGCCCGTGGGATCGTAAACAGGATTTCGCGTCGATCGCGCCCTATACAATCGAGGAAGCCTATGAGGT
>CAMDDQ010000080.1 GCA_945892765.1 Asaia bogorensis | reverse complement strand
CCTGCCCGAAATTCAGCGGCGCGCGGCGCCGTTGCCCGCGCCTGGTTCGGCGGCGCCGTCCGCCTTGGGAGCGAAGCCATGAACCGTACGATCCTGACCGTCACCGGCGTTATCCTCGCCGGCGTGGTCCTCTTGGGCCTGAGTTCGGTGTTCACGGTTTATGAAGGCCAGCAGGCGCTGGTCCTTCAATTCGGGCGTCCGGTGAAGGTGGAAAACACGGCCGGGCTCAAATTCAAGCTGCCGTTCGTTCAGAACGTCGTCTACTACGATCGGCGCCTGCTCGATTTCGACGCCGAAGCCTCGGAAGTCATCGCGCTGGATCAAAAGCGCATGATCGTCGATGCCTTCGTGCGTTACCGCATCGTCGACCCGCTTGAATTCTACAAGACCGTCGGCACCGAGGCCATCGTGCGCCAACGGCTGGGCGCTATCGTCAACTCCAACCTGCGCAACGTCTTGGGCGGTGTCGTGTTTTCAACCGTCCTCACCGACCGGCGCGGCGAGTTGATGCAGACCATCCGTGGCCTCGTGCAGAAAGAATCCCTGCCCTTTGGCATCAATGTCGTCGATCTGCGGATTCGCCGAGCCGATCTGCCGACCGAAAACAGCCAGGCGATTTTCGCGCGCATGCAGAGCGAACGCGAACGCGAAGCTCGCCAACATCGCGCGGAGGGCGCGGAGGACGCGCAGCGGATTCGCTCGGAGGCCGAACGCGACCGCACCATCTTGCTCGCCGAGGCGCAGAAAAAGGCGCAGATCCTGCGCGGCGAAGGCGACGGCGATTCGGTCAGGATTTTGGCCGATGCGGTCAACCGCGATCCCGAATTCTTCAATTTCTACCGCTCGCTTCAGGCCTATCGCGTGGTGCTCGGCGATGGCAACGCCACCGTCGTGTTGTCGCCTGACAGCGAATTCCTGCGCTATTTCCGCGAACCTTGGGGCGGTAACGGCAACCGTTAGGTTCGGTTCCGAACGCTCGCCGGACGGAAGCGAATTCCGCGATGGTCTCGAGGGGCCGGGCGCTCACCGCATGGGCGCTCGGCCTTTTCTTTTGCGCCGCGTTCGGTATTCGGCCGGCGTTGCCGCAGACACAGGACGATGCCTGGTCGGCGTCGGTCAAGAACGCGATTGCCTGGCTCCAAGCCAATTCGCCTTATTCCGAGCTGACCGCGCCGCGTTTTTGGGTCAGTCTGTCGCCGGACGACATGGCGGCCAAAGTGTTGGACCGCAACGTCACTGCCTTTTATGTCTGCTCCGAAAACGCGATCTACTATCGGACGGATTTTAATGTCGGCAATCTCTTCGGCGCGTCTCTCCTGATCCACGAGCTTGTCCATCATGGGCAATGCGTTACCCGGCGCGCGCGCGATCGCTGTGCCTGGGAGCAGGAAGCCTATGCGATCCAGGCAAAATTCCTGCGAAGCTACAAGGCCAGACAGGACGCGGCGACCGCTGAGCGCCTCGAACCCGTGGCCGGCGAGGTAGAACAAACGGCCACCCGAGCCTGCGAACAAATGCGCACCCGTTGATGCGCGAAGGCCGCAAGGCCAATCGCAGGCTGTTTTTTTTGCACCGCAAACCCTCATTGTCCAGGAAATCCGCGGCCCAGTGGCCGCCATCACTGCGTAAAGCCATGGTTTCCCTTATTTCAAAGCACTCATCCGCGCCGGGCATCGGCGCGTCGAGGGTTCAGAGGCGGGGCGAAACATGTCGGCATCCAACTCCAAGACGACTCGGAATGGCACCGGCCGCGACGATGTGATCGTTGGCACCGCCGGGCGCGACACCATCAACGGTAAGCGCGGCAACGATGTCATCGATGGCGCCGCCGGCAACGACAAGCTCAATGGCGGAAAGGGCAGCGACATAGCTCTGGGCGGTGCCGGAAACGACCGGGTTCTGGGCGGCAAGGGCAACGATTGGCTGGACGGCGGCTCCGGCAACGATTCACTTGATGGCGGCAAGGGCGATGACGTGCTCGACGGCGGCGCCGGTAACGATGTGGTCGATGGCGGTGAAGGCAATGACCGCGCGGTCTATACGCTCGCTGAGAATGCCGGGTCGCGCGACCGCTACGATGGCGGCAAGGGTTTCGACACGCTCCAAATCAACCTGACCGCCGCTGAATACGCCGTGCACCGGGCGGAACTTGACGCGCTCGCCGATTGGATCGCCGATCACGCCAATCCCCATCACAACGGCCCTAGCTTCACCACCAGCTTCGGCCTGAATTTGCGCAATTTCGAGGCGCTGGACGTCCGTGTGATCGGTCCGGCCAACCATGCGCCCGATGCCGCCGCCGATGCGGCCAGCGTCGGGGAGGACGGGGTCATCGCGGTCGCCGTGTTGGCCAATGACAGCGACGCCGACGCCAGCGATGTGCTGAGCGTCAACGCGATTGATACCGCCGGGACGCTGGGCCTGGTGTCGATCAACGCCAACGGCACCGTCACATACGCGACCAATGGCGCCTTCAATTATCTGGCGGCGGGCGAGACCGCGACCGACAGCTTCACCTACACCGTCAGCGACGGGCATGGCGGCTTCGACACCGCGACGGTCACGGTATCCGTCACCGGCGCCAACGACAATCCGGTGGCCACGAACGATGGGGTGACGGCCGGCGAAGACACGACACTGACCCTCTCCGCGGCAACGTTGTTGGCCAATGACGACGATGCCGACACCAGCGACACGCTCTCGGTGGTTGCCGTCAGCGGCGCGGTCAACGGCACCGTCGCGTTGGTCGCCGACGAAATCGTCTTCACCGCCGCCGCGAATTTCAGCGGGATCGCTGGCTTCACCTACACCGTCGCCGACGGGCATGGCGGCTTCGCCACCGCGACGGTCATGGTCGACGTGGCCGCTGTTGCCGACGCCCCGATCATCGGAGCCGCCGCCGCCGGGGGCATCGAGGGCGCAACGATCCCCTTGGCGATCGTCGCGATGCTCGCCGACATCGATGGCTCCGAGACGCTCGACGATGTTGTCATCAACGGCCTCCCTGCGGGCGCGATGCTGTCGGCGGGGATGGACAACGGCGGATCGTGGACGCTGACACCGGCGGAGCTGGATGGTCTGACCGTCACGTTGCCGGCGGTGGACGCCGATGCCGTCTACGCCATCACGGTCACGGGCGCGGCGACCGAGCAGTCCAACGGCGACAGCGCGATGGCTTCCGCTGCGTTCGACCTGACGATCACGAATTTCGAGGGCAATGTCGCGCCGGTGGCGACGGCCGACATCATCATCACCAATCGCCGTGGCCCGGGCCTTGGGTCCCGGCCTGGGGCCGGCCGTCTTGATCGGTTCGGTGGCGGTGAAGGGGTATGCGGAGCCGGTGCCGGCGTGGCGCCTCGACTGAGGCCGGAGGCAGTCCGCCCGGTGCGGTTCGTCGTACTTTCGCCAAGGTCACCCACAAAGCTGTGAACCCAATCGAAGCGGTCGGCCTTGAACACCGGGCCCGAGCCAATTAGATTTGTGCGGACTTCCGACCGCCAAAGCCCCTAACGGGCGACCGGCCGATGGAGATGGAGAACCCGCCGTGAACCACTTCGCTGCTGCGTTGCGCTCGGCCGGGCCCTTTCCCGCCAGAGCGTTTGGCTTTGCATCGCTCCTCGCCTTTGGTCTGGCGACGCAGCCGGCCTTGGCGCTTGACGCGCCCCGGAGTTTTGCCGATCTGGCCGAAAAACTGCTTCCTTCGGTCGTCAATGTCTCGACCACGCAAGTCGTGCGCACGACCGGGCGGACCGGCGGCGGTGATCAGCCGCAATTGCCGCCCGGCTCGCCGTTCGAGGATTTCTTCCGCGATTTCTTCGATCGCCAGCCTCCTGGCCAGGGGCAGGGGCGGCAGGGCCAGGATCAACAACGCCCGCAGCAGCCCCAACAGGAAACGCAGCGCCGAGCCACCTCGCTCGGTTCCGGCTTCGTCATTGATGCGGCCGGGCTGGTCGTGACCAATAATCACGTCATCGCCGATGCCGAGGGAATTTCCGTCATTCTTCAGGACGGCACCAGCATGGCGGCGCAGCTTGTCGGGAAAGACGTCAAGACCGACCTCGCCTTGCTTAGGGTGAAACCGGTGAAGCCGTTGGTCGCGGTGAAGTGGGGCGATTCCGATGCGATCCGCGTCGGCGATTGGGTCGTGGCCATCGGCAACCCGTTCGGGCTTGGGGGCACGGTAACGGCCGGCATCCTGTCCGCCCGCGCTCGCGACATCAACGCCGGACCTTATGACGATTTCCTCCAGACCGACGCCTCGATCAACCGGGGCAATTCCGGTGGTCCGCTGTTCAATTTGGAAGGTGAGGTTGTCGGCATCAACACCGCGATCTTCTCCCAGACCGGCGGCAGCGTCGGCATCGGTTTCGCCATTCCATCGAGCCTCGCTCGTCCGGTGGCCGATCAACTCGGCAAATTCGGCAAGGCGCGCCGGGGCTGGCTTGGGGTCAATATTCAAAGCGTCACCGATGAAATCGCGGAGGGATTGGGCCTCGACAAGGCGCGCGGCGCCCTCGTCGCCCGCGTCACCGAAAACGGGCCAGCCGAACAGGCGAAAATCTTGCCCGGCGACGTCGTCATCAAATTCGACGGCAAGGACGTGACTGATATGCGCCGCCTGCCTCGGCTCGTCGCGGAGACGGCCATCGACAAACCAGTCAAGGTGACGGTGTGGCGCAGGGGTAGAGAAGTGGTTCTTGATGCCAAGGTCGGCGAACTCGACGAGACCGAGCCGCAGCTCGCCGCGGTGCGGCCCAATGCGCGGCCGGGTACGCCGGGCGCGCCGCCTGCGCCGCCATCACCGGTCGATGCGCTCGGCTTGGCCTTGTCGCCGATCACGCCGGAACTGCGCGAACGGTTTGAAATCGCGCGGGACGTGAAGGGCGTCGTCGTCACCAGGGTTGGCGAAGCCGGCATCGCCGCGGAAACGGGCCTGCGCGCGGGTGATGTGATCGTCGAAATCGGCCAGGATCAGGTGACCTCGCCGGCCCAGGTCGCGGCCAAGGTTCAGGAAGCTACGAAGGCCGGACGCAAAACGATGTTGGTGCTGCTCGATCGCAAGGGTGAACAGCGTTTCGTCGCCATGCGGATCGATCCCAAGGGCTGAGCCGCCCGCGCGCCGTCGCGCGTTTCGACAAGGGCCGGCGGTAACGCCGGCCCTTTCGTTTTCAAGACCTTGAACCTTTTTTTTCCGATCCCAAATGCGGTGGCGTCGAGGGGCTTTTCGCCCTCGAGGTTTGCAAAATCCGGGCTTGTCCGATCATGGAGAGCCCACACGCATGTTGCTTCATTTGGAGGATATGTACCGATGTTGAATTCATATTTCGTGCCGCGGTTCCGCACCGTTCCCAGCGTCGACCGCCTGTTCGATCTGTTCGACGCGCAACTCGGAATCGACGCCGCGGTCGCCCCTGCCCATGACATCGAAAACCTGGACGACGATCACTACCGGATTAGCGTCGCGGTTCCGGGCTTCCGCCGCGACGAGCTGAACGTGGAGACCAAGGGCGATTTTTTGGTCGTCAGCGGCCGCAAGGAAGCAACCACGGATCGCAAGCTCGTCCATCGCGGGATCGGTTTGGGCAATTTCGAGCAGCGCTTCACCCTCGCCGACCATGTGCGCGTTGAAGGCGCGACCGTGGTCGATGGCGTGTTGTCGATCGAGCTTGTCCGCGAAATTCCCGAGGCGAAGAAGCCGCGCCGCATCGAAATTGGCATCGCGCCCGAGGGTCTGGTCGACAAGGCGAAGAAATTCGTGGGCCTCGACAAGGCTGCCTGAACCGCGCCGCGCTTCGCGACAAGGGCCGCCCGGTGTCCACACGCCGGGCGGGTTTTTTTGTGGGAGCCGTGGTCAGTTATCCGGCGCGATGTCCTTCGCCGCATAACCCTGCACATAGAGCAGGGCGGTGAGGTCGGCGTAGTCCAGGCGCTGGGGGATCGTGGCGGCGACCTTGGGTTTGGCGCGGAAGGCCACGCCCAGCCCGGCCGATTGCAGCATCGGGATGTCGTTGGCGCCGTCGCCGACGGCAAGACTCGCCTCCCTTGGCAGTTTCCGCTGCCGCAGCAAGCGGAACAACGTTTCGCGTTTGCCGGTGGCGTCGATGATCGGGCCATCGGCCAGTCTTCCGGTCATTTGGTTGCCTTTCATCGCTAAATCGTTGGCGACGTCTTCGTTGAAGCCAACCACCTCGCGCACGCGTGCGGTAAAGACGCGAAAGCCCCCAGACACCAGCGCGGCATAGCCGCCATTGGCGCGCATCGTACGGACCAGCGCGCGCGCGCCGGGTTTCACGCGCACCTTGGCGTAGGCCTCGTCGAGCTGGTCGGTCGTCAGCCCGGCGAGCAGGCCCACGCGTTCTGCCAAAGCCTGGCGGAAATCGATTTCGCCGTTCATCGCCCGCGCCGTGATCGGCGCCACGCGATCGGCCAACCCGCGCATTTCGGCCAGTTCGTCCAGCATTTCATTGTCGATGATCGTCGATTCCATGTCGGCGACGAGCAGCGTCCTGCGGCGGGTGGCCGCTTCCTGGGTTATGACGTCGATGCGTTCGCCCGACAGCCCATCGCGCAGCCAACTGGCCGCGTCCTCGGGCGCGAGTCCTTCGAAGGGCAGGTCGGCGGCGATGCCCGGCGCCAGAATCGCCGGCATGCCGGGGTTGGCGCCCGCCGCCGCCAGCGTGCCGCGCGCCGCGGTCAGGATGGTATTGTCGAGTTTGGCTTTGGCGGGATTGGCGATCAGCGTGGCGACGTAGCGCATGAACATTCGTGAAATCGAGGAAGGGGCCGGCATGATGGGCGCGGGCCGGCCCACTGACAAGCCCGACCGCGCGCCGCCTTTGCCTCGGCCGGTGCTGGTCGTCGCCGGGCCGACGGCCTCCGGCAAGTCCGGGCTGGCGGTCGCGCTCGCCGAACGCTTCGGCGGCGCCGTGGTCAACGCCGACAGCCTCCAGGTCTATCGCGAATTGGCGATCCTGACGGCGCGGCCGGGGTCGGTCTTGCTCGCCCGCGCGCCGCATCATCTCTACGGCGTCTTGGCGGTTGCCGAGACATGCTCCGTCGCGCGCTGGCGCGACATGGCCATGGCCGAAATCGCGTCGCTGCAAAAGGCCGGCAGGCTCGCCATCGTCACCGGCGGTACCGGGATGTATCTTGATGCGCTGCTCAAGGGCATCGCGCCGGTGCCGGAGATTCCGCAGGACATCAGGGACCGGGCGCGGGGTCTGATCGACGAAATCGGCGCGCCGGCACTGCATCAGCGGCTGGCGGCGCGCGATCCTATTGGGGCGGCCAGTATTTCGACCAATGACCGTCAGCGGTTGGCGCGGGCCTGGGAAGTGCTGGAGGCGACCGGACGTTCCCTCGCCGATTTCCAGCTAACGGCGCCCGCCCCCGACCTCTCGGCAATCACCATCCAGCTCATGCCGCCGCGCGCAGACCTCTATGCCGCGGCCGATGCTCGTTTTGTGGCGATGATGGAGCGGGGGGCGCTTGAGGAGGCGCGCGGTATACGCGGCCTTGCCCTTGGCCTAGTCCCGCCGGCGATGAAGGCTCTGGGTTTGAAGGAGTTGATCGCACATCTGAACGGTGAAATTTCGCTGGATCGCGCGGTGGCCCTGGCCCAACAGGCCACCCGAAACTATGCCAAGCGCCAGCTTACTTGGTTTCGACATCGCTCTCCGGCGCTCGTGGGTGACCGGGGTCTGGTCATAAATGAGCAATATTCGGAAAGATTGGACGCAAAAATCTTTTCATTTATTTGTCAGTTTTTGTTGACCGATTCGTCGCCAAAAGACTAGTTTCAGGCTTTCGCACCGCAGCAAAGCGGCGACTTCCTTGGAGATTGAGATGACGACGGAACTGACCACCGGCGCCCACATCGTGCTGAATGCATTGGTGGATCAGGGCGTCGAAGTTATTTTCGGTTATCCCGGCGGGGCCGTTCTTCCCCTGTATGACGCGATGTTCGGTCAAAACCAGCTGCGCCACATCCTGGTTCGCCAGGAAGGCGGCGCGGTTCATGCGGCCGAAGGGTATGCGCGCTCGACCGGAAAGGTCGGCGTCGTGCTCGTCACCTCCGGTCCCGGCGCGACCAATGCCGTCACCGGCCTGACCGATGCGTTGATGGACAGCGTGCCCTTGATCTGCCTGACCGGGCAGGTGCCCACGCACCTGATCGGCAACGACGCCTTCCAGGAGGCCGACACGACCGGCATCACCCGGCCCTGTACCAAGCACAATTATCTGGTCCGGAGAATCGAGGATTTGGGCACGGTCATCCACGAGGCGTTCCACGTCGCGCGCAGCGGGCGGCCCGGTCCCGTGCTGATCGACCTGCCGAAGGACATCTTGATGGCCAAGGGTGTCTATCGCGGCCGCCCGGCGCAGGGCCACAAGACTTACAACCCCGAGACCAAAGGCGACGGCGCCCAAATCCGCAAGGCCGTGGCCATGATGGCGGCGGCGAAGAAACCCTTGTTCTATTGCGGCGGCGGCGTCGTCAATTCGGGGCCTCGGGCCTCGGAGTTGCTGACCCAATTCGTGCGCCTGACCGACTTTCCCTGCACGTTGACGTTGATGGGATTGGGCGCGGTGCCGGCGTCGGATAAACGGTTCCTCGGCATGGTCGGCATGCACGGCATGTACGAATCGAACATGGCCATGCACGATTGCGATCTGATGATCAATATCGGCGCGCGTTTCGACGACCGCGTCACCGGCAGGCTTTCGGCCTTTGCCCCGCATTCGAAGAAGATTCACGTCGATATCGATCCGTCCTCCGTCAACAAAAACGTGCGCGTCGATTGCCCTATCGTTGGTGACGTGACGCTGGTCCTGGAGGACATGATCGAGGCCTGGAAACAAAGCGGCGCCAAGCCAGACGCCAAGGCGCTCGCGGCGTGGTGGAAACAGATCGACCAATGGCGCGGGCGCAACTGCCTCACCTATGAAAACTCCGACACGATCATCAAGCCGCAATACGCCCTGCAGCGCCTCCAGGAGATCACCAAGGACATGGATGTCCGCTTCACGACCGAAGTCGGACAGCACCAGATGTGGGCGGCGCAATTCCTGAAATTCGAGCAACCCAATCGCTGGATGACCTCGGGCGGGCTCGGCACCATGGGTTATGGGCTGCCGGCGGCAATGGGCGTGCAGATCGCGCATCCCGAATCGCTGGTGATCGATGTCGCCGGCGAAGCCTCGATCCTGATGAACATCCAGGAGATGTCGACGATTTGCCAGTACCGGCTGCCGGTGAAGACCTTCATCCTCAACAACCAGTACATGGGCATGGTGCGGCAGTGGCAGGAGCTGCTGCATGGCGGGCGTTATTCGGAAAGTTACATGGATTCGCTGCCCGATTTCGTGAAGCTCGCCGAGGCCTTTCACTGCGTCGGGCTGCGGGCGACCAAGCCGTCGGAGGTGGACGATACGATCCGCGAGATGATCGCGGTGAAGCGGCCCGTGATTGTCGACGTGGTTGTCGATCAGACGGAAAATTGCTTCCCGATGATCCCTTCCGGCGCCGCCCACAACGACATGATCCTCGGTCCCGGCGACAAGAAGAAATCCGCGCCTGTCTCGGAAGAAGGCATGGTGCTCGTCTAGGTCGGCGGCACTTAATATCGGTGGGCGGAGCGGGGAGATGAAGATGGACACGGTCCAGAGACATACATTTGCGGTGCTGGTGGATAACGAGCCGGGTGTGCTGGCGCGTGTGATCGGGCTGTTTTCCGGACGCGGCTACAACATCGAGAGCCTGACCGTCGCCCAGACAGACGCACAACGCGGCCTGTCCCGCATCACCGTGGTGACATCGGGCACGCCGATGATCATCGAACAGATCAAGGCCCAGCTTGGGCGGCTCGTGCCCGTGCACAAGGTCGCCGACCTGACCTTGGGCGGCCCGTCGGTGGAGCGCGAGCTGGCGTTGATCAAGGTTAATGGCAGCGGCGAAAAACGCGTGGAATCCCTGCGCATCGCCGATATC
>CAMDDQ010000079.1 GCA_945892765.1 Asaia bogorensis | reverse complement strand
GCGCATTTCCGACAATGTACCGGCGGCGCCAGCGGGCACCTCGAGCGTCACCTTGTCGGTTTCCAGCTCGACGATCGGCTCGTCCATGGCGACGCTGTCGCCCACGGCCTTGAACCACTTGGCCACGGTGGCCTCGTTCACCGATTCGCCCAGCGCGGGCACCTTGATTTCAACTGCCATCCACGCCTCGTTTCATTCCGCCCTGTCGATGGAAAATCAGACCGTCAGCGCCTCGTTGACCAATTGTGCCTGTTCTTTCGTGTGCCGCTTGTATTGCCCGGTCGCCGGTGATGCCGCGTCTGGGCGGCCGACATAACGAGCCCGTTTCGCCGCGATGCCTATTCCGCGGAGCACGTTTTCGATGCGGCCTTCGATGAACCACCACGCGCCCATGTTCTGCGGCTCTTCCTGACACCACACGATTTCCGCTTTCTTGAAGCGGGCGAGTTCGATACCGGCGGCGTTGAAGGGAAACGGATAGAGCTGCTCCACGCGCAAGATGTAGACATCCTTGAGGCCGCGTTTGTCCCGTTCCTCCGCGATTTCGTAATAGACTTTACCGGAGCACATGACCACGCGTTTGATTTTCTCATCCGGCACGAGATTGGGCGCATCATCCCACAACAGCCGATGGAAGGTCGTATTGGGCCCGAGTTCGGCGAGCTTGGACACCGCGGACTTATGGCGGAGCAGCGATTTCGGGCTCATCATGATGAGCGGCTTGCGGAAATTCCGCCCGATCTGCCGGCGCAGGATGTGAAAGTAGTTGGACGGCGTCGTACAGGCCGCGACCTGCATGTTGTCTTCGCCGCAAAGCTGGAGGTAACGCTCGAGCCGCGCCGATGAATGTTCCGGACCCTGCCCCTCAAAGCCGTGCGGCAACAACATGACCAACCCGGACATGCGCAGCCATTTGCTCTCACCGGAGGAAATGAACTGATCGATGATGACTTGGGCGCCGTTGGCGAAATCGCCGAACTGGGCCTCCCACAACACAAGGGCATGGGGCTCCGCCAGGCTGTACCCGTATTCGAACCCGAGCACCCCCGCTTCCGACAGCGGGCTGTCGATGACCTCGAACACCGCTTGCCCGGCGCGGATATTGTTGAGCGGCACATAACGCCGTTCGTCGTTCTGGTCGACGACAACCGCGTGCCGGTGGGAGAAAGTGCCGCGGCCGGAATCCTGGCCCGACAGCCGGACCGGCGTGCCCTCGGCAAGCAAGGTCCCGAACGCAAGAGCTTCACCCATGGCCCAATCAAGGCCATCGCCGGTGTCGATCATCTTGCGCCGCTGCTCGAATAGGCGGGTGACCTTTGAATTGACGGCGAAATTTTCGGGCGGCGTGCCGATCGCCCGGCCGACCTCGCGCAGCAACTCCGATGGCGCGGCGGTGATGCCTCGGCGATCGTCGCCCGAGGCGATTTCGAGTCCGGCCCATTTGCCCTCGAGCCAATCCGCCTTGTTCGGCCGGTAGGTGGAAGCGGCCTGAAAATCGCCTTCGAGCCGCGCCTGAAAATCGGTCACCATGCGGTTCGGTTCGTCCGGCGTCACAACCTCGGCCGCGACCAGGCGTTGGGCGTAGATTTCACGCACGGTTGGGTGATGGGCGATCCTCTTGTACATGATTGGCTGCGTGAACGCCGGCTCATCGCTCTCGTTGTGGCCGTGGCGCCGATAACAGAACATGTCGATGACGACGTCCTTGTGGAAGCGCTGCCGGAACTCGATGGCCAGGCGCGCGGCGTGGACGACCGCCTCGGGATCGTCGCCGTTCAAATGCAGAATCGGGGCCTGCACACTCTTGGCGACATCGGACGGATAGGGAGAGGACCGCGAATACGCCGGGCTTGTCGTAAAGCCGATCTGGTTGTTGACGATGTAGTGAATGGTGCCGCCGGTTGTGTAACCTTTCAGATCCGACAGGCTGAGGGTTTCGGCGACCAGGCCCTGACCCGCGAAAGCCGCGTCGCCGTGCATGAGCAGGCCCATTACCTGGCTACCGTCGGCGTCTTTGCGCTGGGCCTGCTTTGCCCGCACCTTGCCGATGACGACAGTGTCCACGGCTTCGAGATGCGACGGATTGGCCGCGAGCGACAAGTGCACGGTGTTGCCGTCGAAATCGCGGTCGGCCGACGTTCCCAGATGGTATTTGACGTCGCCCGATCCCTGGACGTCTTCGGGATGGCTGGGATTGCCCTGGAATTCGGAGAAAATGGCGGCGAAGGGTTTGCCCATGAAATTGGCGAGCACGTTCAGCCGCCCGCGATGGGGCATGCCGACAACGATGTCCCTGAGGCCGAGCTGACCCCCGCGTTTGACGATCTGCTCGAGGGCGGGAATCAACGATTCCGCACCCTCTAGTCCAAAACGCTTCGTGCCGACATAACGGCGGTCGAGGAAACGTTCGAACACTTCGGCCATCGTCAGTTTTTCGAGGATCGCGCGCTTGCCGCGTTCGGTGAACAGAGCTCGGCCACGGGCACTCTCGATATGCTCCTGAATCCAGGATTTTTGCTCGGGATCCTGGACGTGCATGAATTCAAAGCCGGTCGTGCCGCAATAGGTCTCTTCCAGGATCGCCACGAATTCCCGGATGGTGGCGGATTGCCGCCCCAACACACCACCGACGAAAATCGGCCGGTCGTAATCGGCCTCGGTAAAGCCATAGGCCTTGGGGTCGAGTTCGGGATGGGCGAGGCGGTTTTCCAAGCCGAGTGGATCGAGCCGGGCATGGAGATGTCCGTGCACGCGGTAATTGCGGATCAGCATAAGCGCGCGAATGGAATCCATCGTCGCAGCGCGGACTTGCTCAAAATCGAGCGCGGCCGACCGCGGTCGCGCGTCGTCGCCATTGGCAAGCGGGTGGCGTTCGTTGGGAGCCCAGCTGGCGCCCCGCGCCTCGCTTTTGGCGGTAGCCGGCTCGTCCTTGAGCTCGGCGAAGAATTCCGCCCAGCCAGGATCGACCGAAGCCGGATTCTGCAAATAACGAAGGTACAGATCGCTGATGAACGGCGCGTTGGCGCCGAGGAGAAAGGAATCGATGTCCTGCATACTTTATGTCCGTTCGGCCCCACCCACTGGCGAGGCGCTCATCAACCCTTCATCGCCTCTGCCATGGCCGCGCCCAGGCCGGCCGGCGATTCGGCAACGCGCATTCCCGCGCTTTTCAAGGCCTCGATCTTTTCTCCGGCGCCGCCGAGGCCGGCGGCGATGATGGCGCCGGCATGGCCCATGCGCCGGCCCGGTGGGGCCGTGAGACCGGCGATGAACCCGACGACGGGTTTCTTTCGCTTTTCCCGACGCAAGAATGCCGCGGCCTCTTCCTCCGCGGTGCCGCCGATTTCGCCGATCATGACGATGCCCTGGGTTTCGGAATCGGCAAGAAACAGCTCCAGGCAATCGACGAAATTGGTGCCGTTGACGGGGTCACCGCCGATGCCGATGCACGTGGTCTGGCCGAGCCCGGCGGCGGTGGTCTGCGCCACGGCCTCATAGGTCAACGTGCCCGAACGCGACACGATCCCGATGCGGCCACGGCTGTGGATGTGACCCGGCATGATACCGATCTTGCATTCGCCGGGTGTGATAATCCCCGGACAGTTCGGCCCGATCAGCCGGGTTTTCGAGCCTTGCAACGCCCGTTTGACGACGACCATGTCGAGCACCGGAATGCCCTCGGTGATGCAAACCACCAGGCGGATGCCGGCATCGATCGCTTCAAGGATCGCATCGGCGGCAAAGGGTGGCGGTACGTAGATGGCCGAAGCGTCCGCCCCGGTCGCCGCCGCCTGGGCCACGGTGTCGAAGACCGGGAGGTCGATATGTTTGGTCCCGCCCTTGCCGGGGGTGACGCCGCCAACCATGCGGGTGCCGTAGGCGATCGCCTGTTCGGAATGGAAAGTGCCTTGCGCGCCGGTAAAGCCCTGGCAGATCACGCGCGTCTGGGCGTTGACGAGAACGGCCATCAGGCGGCCTCCCGCACGGCCTTGACGATCTTTTCGGCGGCATCGGCGAGATTTTCGGCGGACACGATCGCCAGCCCAGATTGTTTGATGATCTTTTTGCCGAGTTGGACGTTGGTGCCTTCCAGCCGCACGACCAGGGGCACGTTGAGGCCAATTTCGCGGGCCGCGGCGACCACACCTTCGGCGATCACGTCACAGCGCATGATTCCCCCGAAAATGTTGACCAAGATTCCCTCGACCCGCGGGTCCGAAAGGATCAGCTTGAACGCGACGGTCACTCGTTCACGGGTGGCGCCGCCGCCGACGTCGAGAAAATTCGCGGGATCGCCGCCGTACAGCTTGATGATGTCCATGGTCGCCATGGCCAGGCCCGCGCCGTTGACCATGCACCCGATATTGCCGGTAAGCCGGATATAGTTGAGGCCGTGGCGGCCGGCTTCGAGTTCGGCGGCGTCCTCCTCGCTTTCGTCGCGCAAATCTTCGACTTCCTTGTGACGGAACAGGCCGTTGTCGTCGAAGTTCATCTTCGCGTCGAGCGCGATAACGCCGCCATCGCCGGTGACGACGAGCGGATTAATCTCGACCAGGCTCGCATCCAGTGCGGTGAAGGCCTGATAAAGCCCGGTGATGAGTTTGCCCGTGGCGGCGGCCTGTTTCGGATCGAGGCCCAAGCCAAAGGCAAGGCGCCGCGTGTGAAACGGGCGCAGCCCGACTGCCGGGTCCACGGCCAATCGCATGATCTGGTCGGGGTATTTCGCCGCGACCTCCTCGATATCCATGCCGCCCGCCGTGGACGCGATGAATGTCGGACATCCCGTTGCCTGATCGATCAGCAAACCCAGATAAAGCTCGCGCTTGATGTCGCAGCCTTCTTCGACATAGACCCGTTTGACTTCCTTGCCGGCGGGGCCGGTCTGGTGGGTGATGAGCTGCATACCTAGAATCTTCGCCGCCGTGGATTTGACCTCGGCGATCGACTTCACCACCTTGACGCCGCCGCCCTTGCCGCGACCGCCGGCGTGAATCTGCGCCTTGACCACCCAGACCGGTCCGGGCAGGCCGCGGGCCACGGTCTCGGCCTCATCGGCGGTATAGGCGACGCCCCCCTTGGGGACGGCGACACCGTGTTTGGCCAATAGCTGCTTGGCTTGATATTCGTGGATGTTCATGCAGAACCCGTGCGGGCCGGGCCATGTCGATGTTGGCCGGACTTGTACTCTACCATGCCGCCCCTCCGGTGCAATCGCCGCCTCAGGCCTTGGCGTCCTTCTTCAGCATGTCGCGGGCGACCTCGATCAGGCCGCGCACCGAGGCGACCGATTTGTCGAACATCGCCTTTTCATCGGGGTTCAGCTTGATTTCCACGATGCGCTCGACGCCGCCGGCGCCGATCACCGTCGGTACGCCGACATAGAGATCCTTGACGCCATATTGACCGGTGAGCCAGGCCGCGCAGGGCAACACCCGTCGCTTGTCGCGTAAGAAGGATTCGGCCATGGCGATAGCCGATGACGCCGGCGCATAGAAGGCCGAACCGGTCTTGAGCAGGTTCACGATCTCCGCCCCGCCGTCGCGGGTGCGCTGAACGATGGCGTCGATCTTGGCTTGCGTGGTCCAGCCCATGGCGACGAGGTCGGGCAGCGGAACGCCGGCGATGGTCGAATACCGCACGAGCGGCACCATGGTGTCGCCATGACCGCCGAGGACAAATGCGGTCACGTCCTCGACCGAGACCTTGAATTCATCGGCGAGGAAGTGGCGGAACCGGGCCGAATCCAGGACGCCGGCCATGCCAACCACGCGGGAATGAGGCAACCCGCTGAGTTCGCGCATCACCCACACCATGCAGTCGAGCGGGTTGGTGATGACGATGACGAAGGCCCCGGGACAGTGCTTTTTGATGTTGTCGGCGACATTGGCGATGATCTTGGCGTTGATGCCGATCAGATCGTCGCGGCTCATGCCGGGCTTGCGCGGCACACCGGCGGTGACGATGACCACCTGCGCCCCGGCCAGAGCGGAAAAATCGTTGGAGCCGGCGAGGCGGGCATCGAAGCCCTCGACCGGGGCGGCCTGGGCGATATCGAGCGCCTTGCCCTGGGGCACGCCGTCGGCAACGTCGATCAGCGTGATGTCGCCGAGTTCCTTCAGCCCCGCGAGGACCGCCAAAGTGCCGCCGATTTGACCGGCACCAACCAGCGCAATTTTCGGACGAGCCATGGAACACCTCGGGGAAGGGGGGCCCGGTGGGACGCCGCCGGTGTCGAAGGATCGCCCGCTAAGTGCCGCGATTTCCAGGCAAAAACAAGGACGGGCGCGTCGCTGCCCGACGACGGTCAATCCCGCCTATTGATTCATCGCCTGGAAGAAGTCGTTGTTGGTCTTGGAGTGTTTGAGCTTGTCGACCAGGAACTCCATCGCGTCGACCACACCCATTGGCATCAGGATGCGGCGCAAGACCCACATCTTGCTGAGCACGGCCTTGTCGACCAGCAGCTCTTCCTTGCGGGTGCCCGATTTGGTGATGTCGATCGACGGGAAGGTGCGTTTGTCGGATAGCTTGCGGTCGAGAATGATTTCGGAATTGCCGGTGCCTTTGAATTCTTCGAAGATCACTTCGTCCATCCGGCTGCCGGTATCGACAAGCGCCGTGGCCACGATGGTCAGCGATCCGCCTTCTTCGATGTTGCGCGCCGCGCCGAAGAAACGCTTTGGCCGCTGCAAGGCATTGGCATCGACGCCGCCGGTCAGAACCTTGCCGGAGCTGGGCACCACGGTGTTGTAGGCGCGCGCAAGCCGGGTGATCGAATCGAGCAGGATCACGACGTCGCGTTTGTGTTCGACCAACCGTTTGGCCTTTTCGATCACCATCTCCGCGACCTGGACGTGGCGCGCGGCGGCTTCGTCAAAGGTGGAGCTGATCACCTCCCCCTTCACCGAACGGGCCATGTCGGTCACTTCTTCCGGCCGTTCGTCGATCAGAAGCACGATCAGATAAATCTCGGGGTGGTTGGCGCTGATCGAATGGGCGATATTCTGCAGCATCACCGTCTTGCCGGTGCGGGGCGGGGCCACGATCAACGCGCGTTGGCCCTTGCCTTGTGGCGCGATCAGGTCGATCACCCGGCAGGTGATGTCCTTGCGCGAAAGTTCCTGAGCCAAGGCGCGGGCCTTGAGTTTGCCCTTGGGCGCGCCGTTGCCGCGCCCGGTCGGGATATCGTCGAGCAGTGTCTTGCCCGTATCGGTTTTTTCGGCCGGGGCGACGGCTTTGGCCAGCGCCGGCTTTTCCGCCTCTTTGCCGAGTACCATCTTGTCCTCGATCTCGAGCCGCAGCCGCTCTTCCGGGTAGAGCGGCGTCAAATTGTCGAAATTAATCCGGTGGCGGACTTTTTCCGGATCGTCGAAATTGATCGTGTTGACCTTGAGAAGAGCGAAATACCGCTCCCCATCCTTGGGTGAGCGGATTTGGCCTTCGACCGTGTCGCCGGTGCGCAGCCCGAACCGCCGCACTTGGCTGGGGCTGACATAAATATCATCCGGTCCGGGGAGATAATTGGCTTCGGGCGAGCGCAGGAAGCCGAAACCGTCCTGAAGAATTTCGAGCACGCCATCGCCGTAGATCGCAACATCGTTGTCCGCGAGGCGCTTCAGGATCGCAAACATCATGTCCTGTTTGCGAAGCGCGCTGGCATTTTCGATTTGCAGCTCCTCGGCGAAACCGAGGAGGTCGGCGGGGGTCTTGCGCTTGAGTTCCTGGAGGTTCATTCGGTCTTTGGCGGTGAATGGAGGGGGGTGTCCGTCGGCCTGCCGCAAAGCCTGGTCCTCTTTGGGACCTGACGCCGATCCGCATTGAGAATGCGGTTGGCTGGGTGGCGCGGCGCCCGAGGTTTTTTAGGATTGACGACGCCGCGGGCAACGAGGTGCGGCGTAAGAGCATCTAGCTTTAGCCAATGGACCGCCCAGTGTCAATGCGCGCCCGACTGCGGCTCAGTCAATTGATCGTATGGCTCAGAACGGCTTGACGATGACCATGACGACGATGACGACCATCAGCAGCGTCGGAATTTCATTGGCTAGGCGGAAGAACCGCGGCGATTTGGTGCTGCGCCCGGCGGCGAGGTCGCGGTGCCAGCCCGCCATCATCCCATGCATCGCGCCGAGGCACACAACGGCGAGTAATTTCGTATGCACCCAGCCCGAGGACCAGTTCGCGGTTGTAAGCAGGATTCCGCC
This sequence comes from Asaia bogorensis, assembly GCA_945892765.1. Lineage (GTDB taxonomy): Bacteria > Pseudomonadota > Alphaproteobacteria > CACIAM-22H2 > CACIAM-22H2 > SHVT01. The sequence continues at coordinate 2,002 of CAMDDQ010000079.1, read as the reverse complement.
CGCGCCGAAAGCCACGAGCATCGCCGGCGTCATGATCATCCCGTAAAGGCGCCGCTCCATCGTTGTCAGCAAACGCGCGGCCTCGGTGGTCGGATCGAGACCGGCATGGTAGACGAACAGGCGGGGCAGATAGAGCATCCCCGCCATCCATGAAGTCACGGCAACGATGTGCAGGGCTTTCAGCCAGTAGTACCAATCGTTCACCCACACCGCCATCTTCGCCCCCTATCCACCCATCGCCGCGCAGCCGCATCGGCTGGCCGTTGCTGGACACAGTTTTTCCCCGCCGAAGGGTCGCGTCCGCGGCGGGTCGGCGAGCGTTTCCCGGACGATGCCCGCCAGACCCGCGATAAAGCCGGGCGCGGCGGCAACTGTCGGCACCCGGAAATAGGCCGGCACGCCGTGACGCATGGCATGTTCCCGATAGGTCATGTCCAGTTCGACCAGCGTTTCGGAATGTTCCGAGACGAAGCTGACTGGCACGACGACGATCGGCGCGCGGTCATTGCCGGCGCGGATGATTTCGTCTTCGGCATAGGGGCCGATCCATTCAAGTCTACCAACCCGGCTTTGGTAACAAACAACCCAATCGAAGTTGGGTGCGGCAGTGGCAGCGACAATCGCCGCGGCGGTTCGTTCGACTTGAAATTGGTATGGATCACCTGCGGCAACAACCCGTTTGGGCAACCCATGTGCAGAAAACAACACGCGCGGTTTGCCGAATTTCGCGGCCTCGGCCAGGGCCGGGTGCAGGGCATCGGCAAGCGTCCCGCAAAACCCGGGCTCGGTGGGATAACAGCAAATTGCCCGCGTTGGCGCCACCAGCCCGACCGACGCGGCCGCTTGGTGCCAATCCTTGAGCGAGGATTCGGTTGTGGCTGTCGAATATTGCGGATAGAGCGGCAACAGCACGATGTGGTCGGGCGCGAAACGTTTTACGTCGGCCGCCGTTTCCCGCGCCAAGGGGTGCCAATAGCGCATGGCGATGAAGACCCCGACCTCGTCTTCTCCGGCCAACGCCGCCTCCAGCGCCTTGGCCTGAATCTTTGTATTGGGGAGGATTGGCGAGCGGCCCCCGATGCGGGCGTAGATGTCCGCCGCCACCTTCGCCCTTTGCGCGGCGATGAGCCGCGCGAGAAAGAACCGGATCGGCTGGGGTACGCCCAATATCGCCGGGTCGCCAAACAGGTTCAAAAGAAACGGCTTGATCGCTTCCGGCCGATCGGGCCCGCCGAGATTGAACACGATGACGGCGAGGCGGCCCATGTCAAGCGCCGCTTCTGACTGTCGCCACCAGGTCCTCGACATGGGCGATCGGTGTTTTCGGCAAAATGCCATGACCAAGATTGAAGATGAACGGTCCGCGGCCCATAGCCCCAACGATTCGTCTTACCTCGGTCTTTAGGTTTTCTCCCCCGGCCAGGAGTTGGATTGGATCGAGATTCCCCTGGACCGCGGCCTGGGGCTGCAACACCTGCGCCGCCCAGCGAAGCGGCACCGTGGAATCGAGGCTAAGGCAATCGACGCCGGTGGCGGACGCAAACCCCTGATAGCCGAGCCCCGAGCCCCGGGGAAACCCGATGATCGGAACCCAAGGCCGAAGTTTTCTTAGTCTCAGTACGATTTCCCGAACCGGCGCGACACACCAGCGCTCGAACGCCGGCGCCGGCAGCACCCCAGCCCAGCTATCGAACAATTGGAGCACCTCGGCACCAGCGTCGATCTGGCGGATGAGGTAGGCGGTTGTCGCGTCGACAAGGCGATCGATGAGTACCTGGAATCCGTCGGGGTCGCCCAACGCCCAGGACTTGACCCTTGAAAAATCCCGGCTTGATCCGCCTTCGACCATATAGGTGGAGACCGTCCAGGGTGCTCCGGCGAAACCGATCAACGTCGTGTCTGCCGGCAGCGCCGTTTTCACTCGGCGAAGCGTTTCGAACACCGGCGCGAGCGGCGCCATCGAATCTTCCTCGGAAAGCGCGGGTAATCCGCGGGGAGACTC
>CAMDDQ010000078.1 GCA_945892765.1 Asaia bogorensis | reverse complement strand
CAAGCAGGCCGCGTTCAAGGACGATCTGGCCGGCCTTTTCGCGCGATGCGGACTCAAGCCCTCATCCCTGCCATCGACCGATCCGCGCTGGCTGGAGCAGGACGGGCCCCTTTACGGCTTCTTCGGTGCGACGCCCGATTCCTGGATTGGGAAAATTTGGCCGCGCGGGCGCGCCTGGGACAATGATCTGTCGACGGCGACCATCGCCGATAATTTCTGCAATCGCTGGTCGGGCGGCCTGAATTTCCTACAGCACGGCCATAGCGGATCCGAGGTTTCGGTCGAGCCGACCGGCGATGTTTTTCCGTGCTGCATCAAGACCAAGCTGCCGATCGGCAATCTGCTCGAAGACGATCTGATCGAACTGCTCGATTCACTGGTCGGCGAACCCGCTTATGAGGCGATTTCGATGGGGCACCCGGAGCGCATGGGTGTGGCCCAGGGCTGGGATGTCGAGACTTTCTTGCGGAAATCCAAGACCACGACGCCATCGGGACGGTCCTATCAAAACCTTTGCATCGGTTGCGACAAATTCCACGCCGAAATGCTTGGGCCGGCGCTCGATGCCGCGCGCGACCGCCGTCGCGCCAACCGGTTGGTCCGGCAGGGAGCCTGATGATGAAACGACTCGTCCTGGCCGTCTGTGCCGTGCTTCTGGGTTCCTCGGTTTTTGGGTTGGCGCAGGCGCAGACATGGCCGGACATTCTGGCCAAGGCCAAGGGCCAAACCATGTTCTGGAACGCCTGGGGCGGTGACGACAAGACCAACGCCTTCATCGCCTGGGTGGGTGATGAAGTGCAAAAGCGTTACGGCGTCACCATCCGCCATGTCCGCCTGCGCGACACCGCCGAGGCCGTGACACGCGTCGTGGCAGAAAAAGCGGCGGGACGGAATCAAGGCGGCTCGGTCGATCTGATCTGGATCAATGGCCCGAATTTCCTGGCGATGAAGGAGCAGGGGTTGTTGTTCGGGCCGTTCACTGGGCTGCTGCCGAACTACCGCTTCGTTGATGTCGAGACTAAACCGTCGAATCTCGTGGATTTCACCGTGCCCGTGGATGGATTGGAATCACCCTGGCGCATGGCCCAAATCGTGTTCATCCACGATTCCGCGCGCACCAAGGACATGCCGCGATCGATTCCGGCGCTGTTGGATTGGGCCAGGCGCAATCCGGGCAGGTTGACCCACCCATCGGTCGGGAATTTTCTCGGTGCCACCTTCCTCAAACAGGCGCTCTACGAACTGACGCCCGATCCGGCGATGCTGCAGAAGCCGGCGACCGACGAAAATTTCGACAAGGCCACGGCGCCGTTGTGGGTTTGGTACGAGCAGTTGTTGCCCTTGATGTGGCGGCAGGGGCGGCAATTCCCCGAGAACGGGCCGGCGCAGCGCCAATTGCTCAATGACGGCGACATCGACATCCTGATTTCCTTCAACCCGTCGGAGGCCGCGGTGTCGATCGCGGGCGGGTTGCTGCCGAACACGGCGCGGACCTTCGTCATGGATCGCGGCACCATCGGCAACACCAGCTTCGTCGCGATACCCTACAATGCCGCGAACAAGGAGGCGGCGATGGTCGTCGCCGATTTTCTGCTCGACCCCATCGCCCAGGCAAAGGCGCAGGACCCGGCGGTGCTCGGCAATGTCACCGTGCTCGATTTCCGGAAGTTGACCGGGGAACAACGGAGCTTGTTCGAGATGTTGCCGCGCGGCGCGGCCACGCCGACACCGGCGGAGCTGGGCCGGGTTCTGCTCGAACCGCATGCTTCATGGATGACGCGCATCGCCGCGGAATGGACGAAGCGTCATACGCGATAGACCCGCCCGAGCCGTTCCACAATCCAGCCCGATGCTTCGCGTCGCCCCGGTTGTCACCTTGCTGCTGTTGATTCTGCCAATCGCGGGGGGACTGGCGGGTACCGTCCTGCCATCCTTCGGTTATCTGCCGGCGCTCGGCGGGACCGAGTTCAGCCTTGGGCCGTGGCGCGACCTGTTCGCTTATCCCGGCTTCGGCAGCGCCCTGCGCCTGAGCATTGTTACCGGCCTCGCCGCGACAATGTTTTCCTTCGCCATCGCCGTGCTGACCTGCGCCGCCTTCCATGGGAGGCCCGGATTCCGCCGTCTGCAAGCCGCGCTCGCGCCGATCCTGGCGACGCCGCATTCGGCGCTCGCCATCGGTTTTGCCTTCCTGATCGCACCGAGCGGGTGGCTGGCGCGTCTTGCCGCGATGGCCACCGGCGCGGATCGACCCGCCGATATCGTCACCGTGCAGGATGAAGGCGGGCTCGCGCTTATCGCCGGGCTGCTACTCAAAGAGGTGCCCTATCTGCTGCTGATGATATTCGCGGCGCTCAATCAAACGCCGGCGCGGCAGGCCATGGTGATCGCGCGCAGCCTCGGTTATGGCGGCGCTTTGGCCTGGATCAAGGTCGTGCTGCCGCGGATCTATTCGCAAATCCGTTTGCCGATCTACGCCGTGTTGGCCTTCTCGCTGTCAGTCGTCGATGTCGCCCTGATCCTGGGGCCGGGCAATCCGCCGCCTCTGGGTCCGCTCGCCCTGCGCTGGTTCTCCGATCCGCTTTTGCTGCTCTATTTCCCCGCCGCCGCCGCTTCGTGCTTGCAGTTGGCGTTGTTGGTGGCGGCCATCGCATTGTGGCGGAGCGGGGAGATGGCGGTGGCGAGGGCCGGGGCGTGGTGGATCGCGCGCGGCGGGCGCGGGCTCGCCGTGCAGCCCTTCCTAAACGCCGCCGGGCGGATCGCCTGGCTGCTCCTGGCGTTGAGCGCGTTGAGTTCGCTGGCGATGGGTTTGTGGTCGGTGGCGGAGAGCTGGCGTTTTCCCGATCTCCTGCCGACCGGCTGGACGCTCGCGACCTGGACGCGGCAGGCGGCGGGTCTGTGGTGGCCGGCGCAAACCACGATCGTGCTAGCGCTGGTCTCGACCCTCATTGCGATGGTCCTCGCGCTTGCCTGTCTAGAGAATGAGCAGCGGCGCGGCCTGCGTCCGGGGATCGGAGCGCTCTGGCTGCTTTACGCACCTTTGCTCGCGCCCCAGATCGCCTTCCTGTTCGGCGCGCAGATCGTATTGATCCGTCTCGATCTCGACGGCACCTGGACGGCGCTGGTTTGGTCGCATCTGCTGTTCGTGTTGCCCTATGTGTTCCTGTCGCTGGCCGATCCATGGCGGGACATCGATCCCCGGCTGATCCGCACGGCGGCCTGCCTGGGTGCCTCGCCGCTGCGCATCTTGTGCGCGGTCAAGCTGCCCATGATGTTGCGCCCGCTTTTGGCCGCGGGGGCTGTGGGGTTCGCGGTCAGTGTCGGGCTGTATTTGCCGACTCTGTTCGCCGGCAATGGCCGGTTCGCGACGCTGACGACGGAGGCGGTGACGCTGGCCGGGGGTGCGGATCGCCGCATTATCGGCATCTATGCGTTGCTGCAAGCGCTGTTGCCGCTCTTGATCTACGCCATCGCGCTGGGTGCGCCGGCGATCGCCTTCCGGCATCGCCGCGCGCTCGCGGTCGCGTCGTGACCGGCCGCTTGCGCCTGGAAGGTGTGGAGATCGCGTTGCACGGCCGCGTGTTGATTCCGGCGCTCGACCTGACCGTCGCGGCGGGCCAGGCGGTGACGTTGATGGGGCCAAGCGGGTCCGGGAAATCGACCTTGCTCGCCTTTCTCTGCGGCACCATGGACCCCGCTTTCGCCGGGCGGGGACGTGTTCATGTTAATGGTCTGGAGGTGACGACGCTGGCGCCTGAGCAGCGGAAACTCGGCATCCTCTATCAGGACGACCTGTTGTTTCCGCATTTATCGGTCGGCGGCAATCTCGCCTTTGGACTGACGGCCGCGATCCACGGCCGCGCGGCGCGGCGGGCGCGCGTCGAAGCGGCGTTGGTCGAGGCCGGTCTTGCCGGGTTTGCCGGGCGCGACCCCGCGACTCTGTCCGGCGGGCAGCGGGCGCGGGTGGCCTTGCTGCGCGTGTTGCTATCGGAGCCGCGCGCCTTGCTGCTCGATGAGCCTTTCGGCAGGCTCGACGCGGCGCTGCGTCAGGATTTTCGCCGCTTCGTCTTCGATCACGCGGCTTCGCGCGGTTTGCCGGTCCTGCTGGTCACGCATGACGAGGCGGACGCGGGCGCTGCCGGTGGTCCGGTCATCAGACTACTGGGAGGTTAGCGATGGCGGTACGCGTGTTGGCGGCGATGGCTGCGATGGTGTTCACCTCGGGCCTGGCGGCGCAAGAAATGGTCGTTGTTCCCGCAGGGCCGTTCACGATGGGCAGCAATGACGGACCGGAGGCTGAACGCCCCGCGCATCAAGTGGACCTGCCTTTGTTCCAGATCGACTGCCTGCCCGTGACCAATGCCGATTTCGCCCTGTTTCTCGAGGCCCGCGGCGCGGTGGCGGGCAACAACGCGCGCTATTACGATTTCGACGACAGCGATGCCCGCATCCATCGCGTCAATGGGCGGTGGACCGCCGATGCGCCCTTTGCCAACCACCCGGCCATCGAGCCGAGCTGGCTCGGCGCGCGAGAATATTGCCTATGGCGCGGCAAACGGCTGCCCACCGAGGCCGAATGGGAAAAAGCGGCACGCGGCACCGATGCGCGGCGTTATCCCTGGGGCAACACGCCGCCCGGTCCGGGGCAAGCGCGATTCGACTCCGGTTGGACCAATACCGCCGCGGCCGACGCCCATCCGGCCGGGGCCAGCCCATATGGCGCGCTCGACATGGCCGGCAATGGGTGGGAATGGGTGTCGAGCCTGTATCAACCCTATCCCTATCGCGCCGATGACGGCCGCGAGAACCCCACGGCCGCGGGCGCTCGCGGCACGCGCGGCGGCGGCGCGGATTCACGACTCGAGGACATCACGACGACGCAACGTGGCCGCACCCTGTCGCGCGGCCCCACATCCGGCCACCACAATATCGGCTTCCGCTGCGTGCGTTAGGACGCGGGTTGAGAGGGGGCTATTCCACCAGCTTGCGAAGCGTGCGGTAATAAATGATCTCGCTTCCGCCGACTTCGAGCGACATCACCAGATCACCCTTGCGGTGAGGAAGGCCGACCACGAGGAGGTCGCGGGTGACAATATCGATCCGCCAGGATTCGCGGATTTCGGGCGATGCCGGGTAATCGATCTCCATTCGGCCGGGGCGGGCCTTATAGCGATTCCAGGGTAGCCGCTCCAAGGTTTCCAATAGTCCCTGCCGGGTTAGGCCGATCTGCCTTTCCCGGGACATGATCCAGTTGATGCGACCGTCTTCGAGCATCAGGAAATACTGGAAGGGAAGCGGCCAGGCGTTGACGCGGTTGATTTCCTTCGCGACTGCGGCGGGATAGGGCATCCGCTCCCATGCCCCGATCACCTCTGCCGGCGTGGCGGCGCGGCCAAACGGATCCTCGGCCTTTGCCAAATTGGCGCCCAAGGCCAGGCATGCCAACAGCAACAAACCTAGGAATCGCGACATCAACCGGCTTCTCCCAGAAATGTGGGGGGTGCGGGGTTGCTTCCCGCCAGTCTAACAGGAAGGGTCGGGGTTCCTAAAGATGGTTGCGGATATACCAGCCGCCCCAGGCCAGCGAATCCTTCGGTATCTGCTCGCGCACCTGATCGGGGATGATCGTCTGGAGATCGGTGACCAGGCCGGCGGGGCCCTCGGCGTTGGTTAGAATGTACACGCCGATGAAGCCGTGGATCAGGAAGGCGATGATTCCGGAAAACGTTTGCAGCACTTCGTTGTGGCTCCAATCATCCTTCACATGCGCCTCGAACGGGTTGCCGCCCTCCGCGTCCTGCGGATATTTCACGACCGGAATCGAAATCATGACATAGGGCGCGACCGCGCGGGCGCGGTCGACCATGGCGATGGCTTCTTCCTTGGTCATGTGTTCGACCATGTCGCCGAAGATAACCAGGTCCGCCGGCGCCACACTCGCGAAGTCGAAATGGCGACAATCGGCGATCACGATCCGGTCGTACCGGTTCCTTAAATTGAATTCCTCGACATAGGGCTCCCACACCTCGACGCCGGTCCAGCGCACGCCGGGCAGATGGGCGGACAGCATGTTGTGATAGGTGCCGCAGCCGCAGCCGCAATCGACGATGGTGCGAACGGCGCCGGCGTCATACAGCTTCATCGCCATCAGCGAGATGTAGATTTTGCCCAGAACCGCGCTGGATGACATGGCTGAGGCTCCGAAGGGAAAGGGATACGGGCGGGAATCGCGATTTTGCTCAAACTATGCCGGTGATGGTTAATATCCCGTGCATGCAAGGGCCGGCGCGATCCCGCCGGTGTGGCGTTGCCTAGTTGGGCAGCTTCCGCAGGTGCCGGGATTGGGTAATCCCGCCTTGGCCATCGTCACGCAACATGATCGCGTCGCCCACGCGGTGCTGGACACCCCCGCCGGAGAAGTCCCGGGTGACGATGTGGACAGCCCAGATTTCCCGAAGCCCCGGGATCCGCGAATAGAAGATCGTCATCTTGCCGTCGCTCATCTGAAAGGCATTGGGGATAATCGGGTCGATCATCCGCATCACTTCGCGCTGCGTCAGCCCCGCCCGCCGCTCCGTCGCCGTCAATGTGCCGATGCGCCCGGTGCCGAGGATAATGAGATATTCAAATGGACCGGCGGCGCCGGGCGGGTAGGGCACGACTTCCCACGCCCCAACCAGATCGCCGATCTCGGCGAAGCGGATATCGTCTCTATTCTGCGCGGTCGCCGGAGTCGCGTTTAGGACCAGGGCCAGCAGAATCGACCCCTAAAATATCAGCATGTCCGTGTCCTTCTTTCAAAGGAAGCATAGGACCGCCGGCTGCAAATGCAAACCTGCGGTGGGCGAGGATCGATCAGCGCGCGGGGGCGGGTTCGAACACTTCCACGATGGCGGTCAGCGTATCGAGTGTCTTCAGCATCGTTCCCGTGGCGCCGCCGATCGTATACCAGCGCCCGGACACCAGCGCGGCGGCAAGCCCGTGCCGTGGCGTGGGAAGGGCTGGCGCCTCGGCCCAGCTATCCGTCGCCGGATCGTAGACATCGTGGCCGGGAACGGTTTGTTTTCCGTCGAGGCGGTCGCCGCCGACGACGTGCAGCTTGCCCTCGATGAAGGCGGCGGCGTGGTCACTGCGTTTGTTCGGCATGTCGCGCAGCCGGGTCCATCGTTCCCGCACGGTGTCCAGCACTTCCAACGTCGCGAGATTGGCGCGATCCCAACGCCCCCCGGCGACATAGATGTGATCCCCCAGAACCGCGGCCGTGGCTTGTTCGCGCGGCGCCGGCAGGGGCGGCGCGTCGTCGATCCAGCGCGATGTCGCCACGTCGAACACCGCAATCGCGGTGGGATCGGGCCCAACGCTGCCGATTGTGTACAGGCGCGTGCCAACCGTCACCAGGGCTTGCGCCGCGCGCGGCGGGCGCATCTTCATCGACTACCTCCGCAACGGGCGTGGCGCCACGGCGGTCGCCTCCTATTCGACGCGAGCCTTGCCCCGAGCCTCGGTTTCCACGCCGCTGGATTGGGATGAATTGGCGCAGGGTTTACGTTCGGACCATTTCACGGTCGACAACCTCCGCCACCTCCTCGGCTATCTCAAGACCGATCCCTGGCTGGGATTTTTCAAGCTCCGCCAGCGCATCCTCGTTGGGGGGTGACGTCAGAAGGCGCATTTAGACGCGCTTCGTGGCATAACCTGACCAGACATCCCTAGGGAATGCCGAAATCGGAATGGAGTTGCCATACATGACGAAAAACGACCCGAGTTTTAGCGAAAGGCTCAAGACCGCCGCGAAGGCGAAGCAGGCGCAGCTGGCCAGGGTGCGTGTCGTGGCTCAGGCCAGCAGCTCCGGCGCCACCGAACGCGAGGCGCAGCGGCTCGCCGTGAGTGTATCGCGCGAGGCCCGCCGGGCCGAACGCCAGGCGGCGAAGGATGCTATCGCCGCCCGCGAAGCCAAGGAGCGGGCGGCATTGAAACTCGAAAAGGAACGGGGTATCGCGGCGGAGCAAGCCGCGCTCGCCGCGGCACGGGAACAACAAAAGGCCGAAGAGGTCTTGTTAAAGTCTCGGCAGAAGGCCGCTCGCGATCTGAAATACGCAAAACGCAAGGCGCGGTAGCGAGCGGCGTTTCGTCGCCGCGCGCCACGCGCGCCTCAGTTGGCGACCGCCCGCCGCAAGGCCCGGCGTCCCTCCTCGGTCAGGCTGTAGCGGCTTCCGAACTCGGCTTCGACCCAGCCGAATTTGTCACATTCCTCGGCATCACCCTTATCGATCGCGGCGTCCTCGCCGGCCTCCGATCGGGCGATGGCGCGCAGCGTCGCGAGCTGCTTCTGGGTCGGCCACTCCGGCGGAATTGGCATGAGATCGCCTCCTGATTTCGTACGCTGGCACGTAGTGTCACCCAGAACCGCGAGCGAACAAAGAAAAAGCCGGTAAGTCATTGACCTACCGGCGAGTTTGAACAGGGAGGCTTCAGGTCCAGGAGACCTCGGATCCGAAGATCCAAACCTTCGCGGCCAACGGCCCAAAAGGCACAGCCGGGGCTCACCCCGGCTGTCTGAAGCGGGACGCTGCAAGAAAACGCCCGTGGGCGAATAGTCAATGTCCGTTTGCGGGACCGCCTACCAACATTTCCGCAACCTTGATATGCACAGAAGGCATAGCTCGAAACACGGGCCGGGTCCGGGTTTAGAACTGCGTCTCGCCAACCTTGCGGATCAGGAAGTCGCGGAACACCGCGATGCGCTTGGAGCTTCGCAGCTCCTCCAGATAGGTGAAAAAGGCCTCATAGGTGGGGCCCACGGCGTCGGGCAGGATTTGCACGACTTTCGTCGATTCCTGGGCCATGTAGTCCGGGAAAGCGGCGATGCCGAGCCCGGCTTCGGTCGCCCGCACCATCGCATAGAAATTGTTGACGCGCAGGGCGGCCTGCCGCTTGTCGTTTTCCGGACGCCCGGCCTCAAGCAGCCAATTGACGTTGGGAAAGGGCGGTTTGGGGTCGCCGCCGTAAACGATCAGGCGGTGGCTGTCGAGTTCCTCCACGGTGCGCGGCATACCAAATTTTTTCAGGTATTGCGGCGCCGCGAAGACATGAACATGGATCGACAAAAGATGGCGCTGCACCAGATCGGATTGCCGCGGCGGATGCATGCGAATCGCGCAATCGGCCTCGCGCATGCCGAGATCGAGTTCCTCGTCGTCGAGCAACAGCTCCACCGTTATCTCGGGATAAAGATCGACGAATTCGCGGATGCGGGGCGCCAGCCAGATCGAGCCGAAGGCGACGGAGGTCGTCAACCGCAGATGGCCTTTCGGCCGTTCCCGGCTTTCGCTCACCTGAGCCTCGACCGTGGCGAGTTTGGCGAAGACATCGCGAACGGTGCGGTACAGCAACTCGCCCTGTTCGGTGAGGATCAGTCCGCGCGCATGACGGTGAAACAAGGGCGCGTTGAGCGCGGTTTCCAGCGCGCCGATCTGCCGGCTGATCGCCGATTGGCTCAGGTTCAGCGATTCGCCGGCATGGGTGAAGCTCCCGGCCTGGGCGACCGCGTGGAACAGGCGCAGCTTGTCCCAATCCATCACGACAAGGCCCGCCTCCGCGCGAAGGCGCGTTGCGCTGCGAGATCCCCGTGGCGCTTATTGCGCGGCAGACAGATTTTCCGTCTCGTGATGGGCGATGAATTTTTCCGCTTCCAGCGCGGCCATGCAGCCCATGCCGGCGGCGGTGACCGCCTGGCGGAAAATCTTGTCCTTCACGTCGCCGGCCGCGAACACGCCGGGGATGGCGGTGGCGGTCGAATCCGGCCGCGTGATGATGTAGCTGCCTTGGTCCATTTCGAGCTGCCCCACGAAAAGCGAGGTCGCCGGGACGTGACCGATGGCGACGAATAGCCCATCCACCGGCAACGTCGATTCGGCGCGATTGACCAGATTGCGCAGACGCAAGCCCGTGACCGCGACCGGCGGCCCATCGCGGCCGAGGATTTCCTCCACCGCGCTGTTCCACACCACCGACACCTTGGGATGTGCCAACAGCCGCGATTGCAGCATCTTTTCCGCGCGCAGCGAATCGCGCCGGTGGACCAGCGTGACCTTGCGCGCAAAATTGGTCAGAAACAGCGATTCCTCAACCGCGGTGTTGCCACCGCCGACCACCGCCACATCCTTGTCGCGAAAGAAAAAGCCATCGCAAGTCGCGCAGGCCGACACTCCG
>CAMDDQ010000077.1 GCA_945892765.1 Asaia bogorensis | reverse complement strand
CTTCTTCACGCGTTCCTGGCCGCGACGGAGCATTTCTTCGATATTGGGTGGCTGGCTGCCGCCCCCGCTGGGGCCGGGCGACCACGGGCCACGCCCGCCACCGCCGCCGCCCCACGGACCGCCGCCACCCTGATTTTGCCAAGGCATGTTTTGAAACCCTTTCGCTGGCGGGGCCGCGCCAGCCTTTCATATGCCGGCTATCGGCCCTATATCCTGCTGCCGGCATAATGGCGGCAGCACCGCGGCGTTACAAGGTTGCTCCTCCGCGGCGTTGTAATAAATTGCTTCGCCACCGGCGCGTTACAAGTATGCGGCGGCGCGGCACGAAAAATTTCACCCCGACCGGGAATTCATGAAATGTCGGAACTCAGCGAAGCTCAAGTGTTGCAGGCTTTGCGCGGCGTCGAGGACCAGGGTCGTGGCGACCTCGTTTCGCTTGGCATGATCGCCGGACTGGCGATCAAGTCGGGCCATGTCGGCTTCACGATCGAAGTCGATCCCGAGCGCGGGCCTGCGCTCGAGCCGCTCCGCCGCGCAGCGGAGAAGGCCGTTGAGGCGCTGCCCGGCGTTTTGTCGGTGAGCGCGGTTCTGACCGCGCATTCGGCCAAACCCCAGGCCGCGCCGCCGCCAAAGGCCGCGCACCCCCATCCGACGGGAACGGCGAAGATTTCGCTGCCCAATGTGCGTTTCGTCGTCGCCATCGCCTCGGGCAAGGGCGGCGTCGGCAAATCGACGGTGGCCGCCAATCTCGCTTTGGCGCTGGCCGGCAAGGGGCTGAGGGTGGCGATGCTGGATGCCGACATCTACGGCCCGTCACAACCGCGCATGTTGGGCATCACGGGCCGGCCGCGGACCAACGCCGACAAACGCACGCTGGCGCCGCTGGAAAACCACGGCGTCAAGGTCATGTCGATGGGTTTTCTGGTCGATGAGGAACAGCCGATCATCTGGCGCGGCCCCATGGTCATCAGCGCGTTGCAGCAGATGTTGAGCGAAGTCGCCTGGGGCGATATCGACGTCATGATCATCGACATGCCGCCCGGCACCGGCGACGCGCAGCTTACCCTCGCCCAGCGCGTAACCCTGGCCGGCGCGATCATCGTTTCGACGCCGCAGGACATCGCTTTGTTGGACGCCCGCAAGGGGCTCAACATGTTCCGCAAGGTCGACGTGCCCGTGCTCGGCATCATCGAGAACATGAGCTATTACATCTGTCCCAATTGCGGGGACCGCGCCGACATCTTCAGCCATGGCGGCGCAAGGCGCGAGGCCGAACGCATGGAGACGGAATTTCTCGGGGAAATCCCGCTCGACATCGCCATCCGCGAAACCTCGGATGCCGGCGTGCCGCTGGTCGCGGCCCTGCCCGACAGCGAACAGGCCGCCGCCTTCCGCCGCGTCGCCGACCGCGTCTGGGCCAAGATCGAATCCGGCGCGCAGCAACGCCCGGCGCCGAGGATCGTGGTGCAATAGCGAGACCAAAATTCGACACCCTCCGCGGCGTTGATGAAATCGACGTCCCGCGCCGCGGAGCGAAGATCAGCGTCCCTTTGGCGAACCATGTCGTCTGGGTTGGCGCCTTGCCGAACTAACCCGGTTTGCCAAGCGGTCGGCCTCGCCTTCACGTCTTGCGGCCGAGGATATCCATCAATTCGCGCCATTCGCGCTTGGACAGGCCGGAGCCTTCCTGGGCGACGTCCTCGCCGGCAATGAGGCGTTTGACGACTTTCAATCCGGGGCCTGAGATGGGGGCGCCGGTCTGGCGGTAGTCAAGGAACGCCTCCCAGACCAACGGCACCCATTTTTCGACGATGGCGCACATCTTCTCGGCATAAGCGCGGATTTCGTATTGGGCGTGGGCGTCGGCGCGCAGGCTGAGAAAATGCAAGAGATTGTAGAGGTCGATCTTCCAATACCACTGTGTGTAATAGTTGACCGGCAGCACCATGCGGGCGAGTTCGCGCGCCAATCCCTGACGCTCCGGGTCGATGGCGCCGCCGTCGGTATCCTCGTTCAGCAGATGCATGTAGTTGGTGTAAGCGCGCGCGCTTTCGCGGTGGATGGCGCGCAGCACGTCCATGCGTTCGTCGCCTTCGAGCACCGGACCGCGGCCCTGGCGATTGTCCGTCGACTGGGCGGCGAGGTGGCTTTTTCCCTCGGGCAACAGCACCTTGGTGTCGAGCAAATCGGCTTGGCCTTCCTTGCGTAACCGATCGGCCTTGCTTGGCCGCGGCGGGGCCCCGCTCAAGGCGTCGATCGGCGCGCGATCGGGCAGATAGAATTCGCGATCGAGGATCGAATAGCGGGCGGAGTATTCGTTGACGTTGGCGGTGCGGTGGCGAATCCACTGGCGCGCCACGAAGATCGGCAGCTTCACATGCAGCTTGATTTCGCACATCTCGAACGGGGTCGAGTGGCGGTGACGCATGAGGTAGCGGATCAAATTGCGGTCGTCGCTGACCTTGCGCGTGCCGCGGCCGTAAGATACGCGCGCCGCCTGAACCACGGCGCCGTCGTCGCCGAGATAGTCGATGACGCGGATGAAACCGTGGTCGAGCACGGGGATCGGCTGATAGAGCATCTCCTCCATCGCCGCCACGGTGGCGCGCCGGGTCATGGCCCGGCTGGACCGCAACTCGTCGATCTCCGCGCGCGCGTCCTCGGCGATGGGCGCCGCGACGGCCGGTTCGGCGATCTTGCCCGCCGCCGTCCGCTTCCTGCCCGTTTTCGCCGCCATCCGCACCCCCCTTGCCCGCCGCAATCTAACCGGTCGCGGAAAGCATTGTCACCCGCCCCTTTTCTTGCCTGGCCGGCGCGCTTATATTCATTCCTGTCGGGAAACCGACTATGACGATAAATGTCTTACGTAATAGCCGATGCGGACCCGGGGGCAGTGCCCGGCGCCTCCACCAGTTTCACCGTCCCGCGTTTGGGAACGGCTCATGGGGGCGAACCAGGATCGACGTGCGGGTAAAGGTAAGAACTTCGTTCGGCATGGTTCCGCCGTTATCGGGCCAATCCTAGAAGTGCCAATGATAATGAATTGGCTCTCGCTGCCTAGCAGTAGGTAAGCGCGGTTCGGGGGGCACCGGGCAACAGAAGCCCCCCACTTAACCAGGCCCCTCCAAAAAGGCGATGGGCAGGAGACGCGATGGGCCCGGACCTTTTCGATTACAACACGATCGTCGATGGGGCGTTGCGCGGGGTCGTTCGCGAAGCCTTGCGCCGGACCGCCGAACACGGCTTGCGCGGTGCGCATCATTTCTACATCACCTTTCGCACCGACGCCCCCGGGGTGGACATCCCCGAATTCCTTCGCACCAAATTCCCGGTCGAAATGACCATCATCGTCCAATACCAATTCTGGGATTTGGAGGTGGACGAGGACAAATTCTCGATCTCGTTGAGATTCAGCAAGACGCCGCAGCGGCTAACCATTCCATTTTCCGCCTTGCGCGGCTTCGCCGATCCGAGCGTGAAATTCGGGCTGCAATTCCAGGGCGAGGAAGGCGAGGTCCCGGCCGCGGCGCCCGCGCTCGCGGCGAGCGGGTCCGAATCCGTCGCGCCCGCGCCCACGCCGCCGGCCGATCCCGCCGACAAGGTCGTCACGCTCGACGCCTTCCGAAAGAAATAATAGAGCAATGGCGGCCTTCACCCATCACGAGCTGTTCCCGCTCGGCGACGACGCGACGCCCTATCGCCGGCTGACCGGGGAGCATGTTGATCTCGCCCGCTTCGAGGGCAAGGACATCCTCAAGGTGGCGGCGGAGGCATTGACCCTGCTCTCGGCCGAGGCCTTCCGCGACATCGCCCATCTGCTGCGGCCCGGCCATCTGAAGCAGCTTCGCAAAATCGTCGACGATCCCGAGGCTTCCGACAACGACCGTTTCGTCGCTTATGACCTGTTGAAGAACGCCTGCATCGCGGCGGGCGGCATTCTGCCCATGTGCCAGGACACCGGCACGGCCATTGTCATGGGCAAGAAGGGCCAACAGGTGTGGACCGACGGCGAGGACGAGGCCGCGCTCGCCGAGGGTGTGCATCGGACCTATACCGGCCGCTATTTGCGCTACAGCCAGGTCTCGCCCGTCTCCATGTATAGGGAGACCAATACCGGCGACAATCTGCCGGCCCAGATCGAAATCTACGCCAAGCCCGGCGACGAATACGATTTCCTGTTCCTCGCCAAGGGCGGCGGTTCGGCCAATAAGAGCTTCCTGTTTCAGGAGACTCCGGCAAGGCTCAACCGGGAATCGTTGTTGCCCTTCCTCGACGAGAAGATCAAGGCGCTGGGCACCGCCGCCTGCCCGCCCTACCACCTCGCCATCGTCATCGGCGGCACCTCGGCCGAGCTGGTGCTGAAGACGGTGAAGCTGGCGAGCTGCCGTTATCTCGATTCGCTGCCGACCGCGGGCGGCAAGATCGGGCAGGCCTATCGCGATCTCGAACTGGAGGCCGAGGTGTTCGAGCTGACGCGGAAAAACGGCATCGGCGCGCAATTCGGCGGCAAGTATTTCTGCCACGACGTTCGGGTCATCCGCCTGCCCCGCCACGGCGCCTCGCTGCCCATCGGCATCGGCGTGTCCTGCGCGGCCGACCGCCAGGCGATGGGCAAGATCACGCGCGACGGCGTGTTCCTGGAGACGTTGGAGACCAACCCCGCGCAATTCCTGCCCGATGTCCGGCAGGACAAACTCGCCGGCGAAGTGGTGAAGATCGATCTGTCCTGGCCGATGGCGAAAATCCGGGAGACGCTCGGCCGCCATCCGATCAAGACACGGCTATCGCTGTCCGGCCCGATGATCGTCGCCCGCGACATCGCTCATGCCAAGCTGAAAGCCCGCATCGAAACCGGCGAGGGCCTGCCCGCCTATGCCAAGGACCACATCATCTATTACGCCGGCCCGGCGAAGACCCCGGAGGGCTACGCCTCCGGCTCCTTCGGCCCGACCACGGCCGGGCGCATGGATTCCTATGTCGATCAATTCATGGCCGCCGGAGGCAGCTTCGTGACTTTGGCCAAGGGCAACCGCAGCGCGGCGGTGGCGGCCGCGTGCAAGAAACATGGCGGATTTTATCTCGGCAGCGTCGGCGGCCCCGGTGCCAGGCTGGCCCAGGACTGCATCAAAAAGGTCGAATGCGTCGAATATGCCGAGCTAGGCATGGAAGCGGTGTGGCGCATCGACGTGGTCGACTTCCCCGCCTTCATCGTCGTCGACGACAAAGGCAACGATTTCTTCGGCCCCAAGGCCTGATCCCCTCCCCCGTCCTCCCTACCCTCTCCCTCAGGGGGAGGGTAGGGAGAGGGTGATGCCACCGAGACAAAGCCATGGCCGTCAGCCCCGAGTTCCGCGAACACGTCCTCGATCTGCTGCGTCCGCTCGGCGCGGTGACGACGCGCGCGATGTTCGGCGGCCACGGCCTGTATTTGAACGGCGCCATCTTCGGGCTGCTCGCATCTGACCGCGTCTATTTCAAATCCGACGCGACGAATGCGGAGACCTACGCGGCGGCGGGCCTCCAGCCCTTCCGCCCCTTCCCCGACCGCAAGCCTAGCGAGAACCCATACACGATGGGTTATTACGAACCGCCGGAAAGCGCGCTGGAAGACGGCGATGAGTTGTGCCGCTGGGCACGGCTCGGCGTGGAGGCTTCGATGAGGGCGGGAAAAAAGAGTGTCGCAAGACGCCGAACGAAGTAACGGGTGCGTGGGGGCCGCGTTCGGGCCAAGCCCGACTACCTCCGGAAATCCAGCCGACTTGGCCGGCGGCGGCGCGCTACTTTGCTGCCTCTTCCGCTTTCGCCCTATGGGCGATCTCCCGTTCCACCTTGTGGCGCAGGGTCACGCGGTCGCGGGTCGAGACGCCGAGCAATTCGGCCACGCGCCAGACCAGATGCTGCTCGAAGGAATAGAGTTTGCCGTCGGCGAGCACGGTGGCCCACAACATCTCCACCATGTCCTTGCGGCCTTCATTGTCGAGCGCGCCGTTGATGACGCGGATAAAGCGGTGGAGATCCACGGCCTCGGCCTCGTGTTTGCGCGCGTGCTCCATGAGGGTGTGGAGTTCTTCATGCGAAAGATCGAATCGTTCGGACAGCAAATCCTCGATGCGGCTTTCTTCCTCCGGCGAGGGGTCGCTGTCGATCAGGCTGGCATGGACGAGCAGCGCCGCGAAGGCGCGTTCGAGCCCGGCTTCGTCCCGCCGCGCCGGTGCGTCCTGGGGGATGAGTTTTTTCAGTGCCTGCCACATGGGCGCCGGTTATAGCGGCGCGCGGCGGCGATAGCGATGGCGATGATCGGAGGGCGCCGATTGAAGGCGCTGCCGCAGTTCTTCGACTCTCATCCCGGCGTGTATTGAGATACCGCGCAGCCTCCCCGGCATCACCCCGGCGCCCGCCCGGAGAGAGAGCAATCTGAGGTAGAACTTCTCGCGAAAATACACTTCGGACTATAGTATCGGCCCTCCTTTTTGCGTAGACATGGACGGCACGGCCTTGACGAAAAAAATCCCCACCCGCACGGACAAGGACAGCTTCGGCGACATCGAGGTGCCGGCCGACCGCTATTGGGGCGCGCAGACCGAACGCGCGCGCCGCCTGTTCAAGATCGGCGACGAGACCATGCCGCTGGCCCTGATCCACGCCTTGGCCTGGCAGAAGAAGGCGGCGGCGCGGGCGAACATGGCCTTGGGCGCGCTCGATTCGCGGCGCGGCGCGGCCATCGTCGTCGCGGCGGATGAAATCATCGACGGCCGGCTGGACGATCATTTCCCGCTGGTGGTCTGGCAGACCGGCTCCGGCACCCAGACCAACATGAACCTCAACGAGGTCATCGCCAACCGCGCCAATGAAATTCTGGGTGCCAAGCTCGGCGCGAAATCTCCGGTCCACCCCAACGATCACGTCAACCTCAGTCAGTCGTCGAATGACAGCTTTCCCACGGCCATGCACATCGCCGGGGTGTTCGCCATCGAACGCGGCCTTTTGCCCGCCTTGCGCGACTTCGCCGATTTGCTCGCCGCCAAATCCGATGAATTCCGCGATCTGGTCAAGATCGGCCGCACCCATCTTCAGGACGCGGTGCCGATGACGCTCGGCCAGGAATTTTCCGGATACGCCGCGCAGGTGGCGTTCTGCGAATCCCGGATCGCCGCCGCGCTGCCGGGGCTGTATCTCGTGGCCCAGGGCGGCACCGCTATCGGCACCGGGCTGAACGCAGCGCGCGGCTTCGCCGAACGTTTCATCGTGGAGCTGGCGTTGCTCACCGGCCTGCCCTTCGCCGCCGCGCCCAATAAATTCGCGGCGATCGCCGCCCATGACGCGATCCTGGCCGCCGCCGGCGCGCTCACCACGCTTGCCGCCGCGCTGATGAAGATCGCCAACGACATCCGCTTGCTCGGCTCCGGCCCGCGCTCCGGGCTGGGAGAGCTGGCCCTGCCCGAAAACGAACCCGGCTCCTCGATCATGCCGGGCAAGGTCAATCCGACCCAGGCCGAGGCCTTGTGCATGATCTGCGCGCAGGTGTTCGGCAATCACGCGACCATCACGGCGGCCAATGCCGGCGGGCAGCTCGAACTCAACACATTCAAGCCGGTGATCGCCGCCAATTTCCTGCAATCGATCCGGCTGTTGGGCGACGGCGTGCGCAGTTTTGGCGAACATTGCATAGCCGGCATCGCGGCGAACCCGGATCGCCTGCGCCGCCATGTTCAGGATTCGCTGATGCTGGTGACGGCGCTCGCCCCGCGCCTCGGTTATGACGACGCCGCGCGCATCGCCCAGCGCACCCATGCCGAGGGCACGACGCTGCGCGAAGCCGCCATCGCGCTCGGCCTGCTCACGGCGGCCGAATTCGACGCCCTGGTCCGCCCCGACGACATGATCGGCGAACGGGAGTAACCCGCGAGCGCCATGATCGTACCCAAGCTCGACAAGAAGGGCGAGGCGGCGCTGAGGCGTTTGCAAAAAATCTGCCTCGCGCTGCCCGGCGCGATGGAGGGCATCATCCGGCCTTCCGCGCCGGCACGAAGCCCTTTGTGATGCTCGGCGGTCTTCCCGGCGGCTACAGGGTCGCCTTCAAGGCCGACCCTTTCGATCGCGAAAGGCTGGCCAGCGATCCACGTTGTTTCCCCACGCCTTACATGGCGCATCATGGCTGGCTGTCGCTGAAACTTGACGGCGTGGATTGGGACGACATGGCTTCGATCCTGCGCCGCAGCCTCCGTTTGGCGGCAAGCAAGCGGCTTCTTGCCCAACTCGATGCCGAGGCCGGCGAGGAACAAGGTCGCGGCGCTGGCAAAGCAGACGCGCCGGTCCTAAGGTAACCTTCCTCCCCCTACCCAACGGGCGCATCCATGGCCGAGAACGACATCCCGCCGGACATTGCCACGCTGTCCTTCGAAGACGCGATGGAAGAACTGCAACGCATCGTGACGCAGCTCGAGGCCGGCAAGGGCAAACTCGACGAGGCCATCCGTTACTACGAACGCGGCGCCGCGCTGAAGCGTCATTGCACCAACAAGCTGCGCGAGGCCCAGCTTCGTATCGATTCGATCGTGCTGGGACCCGAAGGCGCGGTTGGCGCCGTGCCGACCAAATTCGATTGAACCTCGTCTCCCTCCCACTCGAAAAGGCGCTGGCCGAGGCCGCTTCCATCGTGGAGGCGGCGCTCGACGCCCTGCTGCCGCGCGCCAACGGGCCCGAGGTGCGGCTGCACGAGGCGATGCGTTACGCCGCGCTGGGCGGCGGCAAGAGGCTGCGCCCGTTCCTGGCGCTGGAGGGCGCCAAACTGTTCGGCGTGGCCGAAAGCTGCGCCGCGCGGGTCAGCGCCGCCATCGAGATGGTGCATTGTTATTCCCTGGTCCATGACGATCTGCCGGCGATGGACAATGACGATCTGCGGCGCGGCAAGCCGGCCTGCCATGTCCAATTCGACGAGGCCACCGCGATCCTGGCCGGCGACGCGCTGCTGACTCGCGCCTTCGAGGTGCTGGCCGATGCCGACACCCATGCCGATCCGGCCGTGCGCGTCGATCTGATTCGCGGTCTGGCGGTCGCTTCGGGGGCCGAAGGCATGGTCGCGGGCCAGGCGCTCGATCTCGCCGCCGAAGGCCAACACCTCGAACTCGGCTCGGTGACGCGGCTCCAGCGCCTGAAGACCGGGGCGCTGATCGGCTTTTCCTGCGAATCCGGCGCCATCCTAGGCAAGGCGGCGCCAACGGCGCGCCAGGCGTTGATCGCTTATGCACACGACCTCGGCCTGGCCTTCCAGATCGCCGACGATCTGCTCGACGCCGAGGGCAGCGCGGACGAAACCGGCAAACGCGTGGCCAAGGATTTGCAAGCCGGCAAGGCGACCTTCGTTTCGATTCTGGGGATCGACCGCGCCCGCGCCCAGGCCCGCGCGCTGGCCGCCCAGGCGGCCGTTCATCTTGATTCCTTCGCCGAAAAGGCCGATGTGTTGCGGGCGGCGGCGCAATTCGTGGTCAGCCGCCGGCGCTAGGAGAAAAGCCGTGGAGGATACCGGCCAGGCGAATTTGCTGGATGGGGTGCGGGAGCCCGGCGATATCCGCGGCTTCACATTGGCCCAACTCCGCCAGCTCGCCGGCGAGCTGCGCGCCGAGACCATCGACGCGGTCTCGCGCACCGGCGGGCATCTCGGCGCCGGGCTTGGCGTGGTCGAGCTGACGGTCGCCTTGCACCATGTTTTCGACACCCCGCGCGACCGCCTGATCTGGGACGTCGGCCATCAATCCTACCCGCACAAAATCCTGACCGGGCGGCGCGACCGCATCCGCACCCTGCGCCAGGCCGGCGGCCTTTCCGGTTTCACCCGGCGCAGCGAGAGCCATTACGATCCCTTCGGCACGGCCCACGCCTCGACCTCGATTTCGGCGGCGTTGGGCATGGCCGCGGCGCGCGATCTGTCGGGCGGCAGCAACCACGTCATCGCCGTGATCGGCGACGGCGCCATGAGCGCGGGCATGGCCTATGAGGCCATGAACAACGCCGGCGGGCGCGATTGCCGGCTGACCGTCATCCTCAACGACAACGACATGTCGATCGCGCCGCCGGTGGGCGCGATGAGCGCCTATCTGTCGCGGCTGATTTCGTCCAAGCCCTATCTGTCGCTGCGCCACATGGCGATGGCGGTGGCGGGAAAGCTGCCCCGGCGGATGAAACACGCGGCGGAGCTGGCCGAGGAATTCGCCCGCGGCCTGGTGACCGGCGGCACCTTGTTCGAGGAACTCGGCTTCTATTACGTGGGGCCGATCGACGGGCACAATCTCGATCACCTGCTGCCGGTGTTGAGGAACGTGCGCGACGCACGCGAGCCGCGCCCGGTGCTGGTCCATGTCGTGACGCAAAAGGGCAAGGGTTACGTCCCGGCGGAGGAATCGGCCGACAAATTCCACGGCGTCGCAAAATTCGACGTCGTCACCGGCGCGCAGGCCGTGAGCAAGGCCAAGGCGCCGACCTACACGCAGGTCTTCGCCGATGCGCTGATTGGGCTGGCCGAGGCCGACGACAAGATCGTCGCCATCACCGCCGCGATGCCCGGCGGCACCGGGCTCGACCGTTTCGCCGAGCGTTTCCCCGCGCGTTGTTTCGACGTGGGCATCGCCGAGCAGCACGCCGTGACCT
>CAMDDQ010000076.1 GCA_945892765.1 Asaia bogorensis | reverse complement strand
GCGCTGATCATGTTGATCCTCGGCGGCACCGGCAGGCTCTACGGAGCCTTTGTCGGCACCGCGATCTATATGATCGTGCAGGACAGCGCGGCCAAGACGACCCCTTATTACTGGTATTTCTGGCTTGGATGGCTGCTCGTTCTGTCCGTGCTTTTCACTCGGGGCGGACTGATCGGCGTCTTTGAACGCGCGCGGAAGGCGGTCATGGCATGGAAGCCCTAGGACCCGTGCTCCAGGCGACCGGCCTAAACAAGAGCTTCGGTGCCCTGCGGGTCGCCGACAATATCGATCTGTGCCTGCGCCCCGGGGATCGCCACGCCTTGATCGGCCCCAATGGAGCGGGGAAGACAACTTTGGTGAATATCCTCACCGGGAGGATCGCGCCGTCATCCGGGTCGATCCTGCTCGATCGGGTCGACATCACCCGCGCCTCTCAGCGCGAACGCGTCCGGCGCGGTCTCGTCCGCACGTTTCAGATCAACACGATCTTCAGGGGATTGTCGGCACTGGAGAACGTGACCCTGGCCGTCGCGGAACGAACCGGCGCTGCCGCCAATGGCTGGTCTCGCGCCTACGGCCCCGCCGACGCCGCGGACGAGGCTTTCGGTTTGCTTGAGGCGCTCGGCCTGGCCGAAGACGCGCTGCGGCCCGTCCAAGACCTTCCCTACGGACGCCAACGGCTCGTCGAAATCGCCCTTGCCCTTGGACTCAAGCCGAGGGTGCTCCTGCTCGACGAGCCCGCCGCCGGGGTCTCTTCGGCGGAGAGCGACGGGATCATTTCGGCGATCGAGGCGCTGTCCACCGACATTGCCGTCCTCATGATCGACCACGACATGGACTTGGTCTTTCGCTTCGCCAAGCGAATCACCGTTCTGGTGCGCGGTGCGGTGTTGATAGAGGGCGCGGCCGCCGACATCGCCGCGGATCGGCGTGTGCGCGAGACCTACCTGGGGCTCAATGCCTGACCTCCTGCGCCTCGAAAACGTCACCGCCGGTTATGGCAAGACAGTGATACTCGAGGACTTTTCTCTTGCCTTGCAGGGCGGCGAGACCGTCGCGGTCCTTGGACGTAATGGCGTTGGAAAGAGCACGTTGCTCGCCACGATCATGGGGCATTGCGCCCCTCATTCCGGCGGCATTGAGTTTGCTGGTCATGACCTCGCCAAGATGCCGATCCATGCGCGGGCCCGGATCGGCATCGGCTACGTCCCGCAGGAACGCGAAATCTTCCCCTCGCTGACGGTCGTGGAGAATCTCGTCGTCGCCGCCCGGCCCGGCGCCTGGACGATGCCTCGCGTCTTCGGCTTGTTCGTCGAGCTTGCCGCCTGCCGCGATCGCCGCGGGAACCAATTGTCCGGCGGGGAACAGCAGATGCTCGCGATCGGTCGCGCCCTCATGTGCAACCCGCGCCTGCTGCTGATGGACGAGCCGCTCGAAGGCCTGGCCCCCACGATCGTCGAAAAGGTCCTGGCCGCGATACACCACCTGGCGGAACAGGAAGGGCTGGCTATCCTTTTGGTCGAGCAACGCGTCGATCTGGCCCTTGCTTCGACCCGCCGAGCCATCGTCTTGGACCGTGGGCGCGCGACCTTTGATGGCGACAGCGCCACGCTCCGCGCCGATCCGAGGCGGCTTGCCATCGCCATGGGGCTGCACCCCCGAACCGCGCCGGAAACATCGGCCTGAGCACGCCCGCCAAAGCCGGCGTCATCGGCACTGCCAGACCGCCTCGATCGCGCATTCGGCGACGCGGCTGCGGGTCTGATCCACGCCTCGGCTGCGCAGCGCCGGACGAAAAAAGTCGTGAAGAAGTTGCAGCCTTTCCAGGCTCAGTTGCGCGGCGAGGTCGCGGGCAAGATCGACCAGGTTGATCGAGCGCGGCGACCAGCTCGATGCCTTGCAGATGGTGAACGTCCATTTGTGGTCGCTGTTGAACCGGCTCGGCCACTGACCGAGTTCATAGAGGTCTTCATCGGGAACGGTGACGATAATGAATCCGCCCGGCCTGACCACCCGCGCCCAGTTCCTGAGTGCCTCGCGGACATCGCCCATGTGCTCCAGGCAATGGCTGGCATGGACAAAGTCGAACGACTTGTCGGGCACGCCCAGCAAATATTGGCCGTCGCCGTCATCGGTGTCCCAGGTGCGAACCTCGACCATGCGCGGAAAGATGCCGACATATTGCCCGAGCGGATCGGGCTTGCCGCCGACGTCGAGTCCGCGGCCGACGAAGTAGCGATTGTGAAACGCCCCATCGTAATAGCGTCGCTTCGCCGCTTTCGATTGCTCCATGCTCATCGCGGGGCCAACCCTTTGAATTCACGCCGCGCGGCCGATACCTGGCGCGAAGGCGGCCGCGAGCCGCGCGTAATCTCCCAATTCATTGTAGGCAAAGGCCGAGATGCGGACCCACAAGGATCCGGCGAAAGGTAGCACGGGAACTTCGATCCGCCATTCATCGAATAACCGGTCATGGAGCCTTTCCGCCGCGGCTAGAGTTACCTGGGACCCGGTATCGGGCAACTTGACCGTCACCATCGCCCCACGCAGCGCGGGTCCGGAACCGATGTCGCTTTGCCAGGCGGCCGACAATTGCTCAGCGGCCGTTGCAGCAAGGTTCGCGACATATGTCCGAAGTGCGGTCTCGCCAAAACGGCGGCGAAAGTCGATGGCCGCTTCTATGGCGAGGAAGGGCGTGGGATCGCGTGTGCCGGTCCAATCGAACGCCGCGGTGAATCCCGATCGGTAGCCATGGGAGATCACCAGCGGTTTCAGGCTCGCCTGCGCCTCCCGCCGCGCCCATAGAAAGCCGCAACCCTTTGGCGCGCACAGCCATTTGTGGCAATTGCCGACATACCACTCCGCGCCGATTTCCGGGAGGTCGAGCGTCAACATTCCCGGTGCGTGGGCGCCATCGACCAGCAGGCGCACGCCGCGGGCCGCGCACAGCTTTGCAATCCGTTGGGAGCACGAGTGCCGTCGGCGAGGTCACATGATCGATCACCGCAAGGCGTGTGTGTGGAGCCATCGCGGCGTCGATGGCCTCGAGCACGCAATCCTCGTCCCGCGCCGGAAATGGCACGGCAGCCTCGACCAGTCGCGCCCTTCGGCGACCGCAGACTTCCTCGAGTGTCAGGCGAACCGCGGGATAAACATGGCTTGTCGTGACCACCTCGTCGCCGGCCTCAAGGACCAGGCTTTGCAGAATCGTGTTGATGCCGGTCGTGGCGTTATCGACGAACACGAGATCGTCTCCGGATGCGCCGAGGAAAGCCGCCAGCGTCGCGGCGGCTTCGCGCAGCAACCCGTCGCGGATTTGCGTCATGAAGCGTACCGGCTCGAACTCCATGCGCCGCCGCCATTCGGCCTGGGCTTCGAGCACTGCGCGCGGCGTGGCACCGAATGATCCGTGATTGAGGTAGGTAATGTCCGGGTTGAGCAGCCACAACGGCCGCGCCGCGGCCCCAAAGACCGCGGCGCCCCCGGCGGCCGGCGGCGGCTCCGCGGGCGAACCTTCCATTAGCGTTCCCGGAAGCCTTCGTGCTTGAGCTTGAGCACCGGCCGGATCAGATAGTCGAGAACGGATTTCGACCCCGTGTGGATGTCGACCAAGGCCTGCATGCCGGGTGTGATGGCATATTGAGCCGGATCGTCGCCAAGGTAGCTTTTCGTGGTCTGGACGATGACCTTGAAATAAGGCTGCCCCTGCGAATCGAGATTGGCGTCGGCCGCGATGTTCACGACTTTTCCTGCCAGCCCGCCATAACGCACATAGTCGAAGGTAGACACCTTGACCAACGCATATTGATCGACCGTGACATAGCCGCGATCGGTCGGACTCAGCTTCGCCTCGATCACCAAGTTCTCGTTGAGGGGGACGATTTCCATGATCGGCTCGCCCGAACGAACGACGCCTCCGATCGTGTTGTAACGCATGTTCTTGACGATGCCGTCGATGGGGCTTCGGATTTCCGCGCGACGCGCCTGACCGGTCGCCTCGGTCAGCAGCTCGCGCACCCGGGCGATGTCGGTCTCGACCTTCGATAGATCTTCGTGGGCCTGACGCACCACTTTTGTCCGTTCCTCACGGATGCGCTCCCGCGTCTCCGCAAGCCCCGATCGCGCGCGCGGGATCGACATTTCCAAGGTGGCGATTTCGCCGGCAAGCTTTTCGGCATCGCGTTCGACCTGGAGATGGTCCAGCCGCGAGGTAAGGTTGCCTTCCAGCAGCGACGTGGAAATCTTTAGTTTTTCCCGCGCGAGGCGAAGCTCGTTGCTTTTGCTCCGGCTGGTCGCTTCGAATTCCTTGGCTGCGAGTTCGCGTTGGCGGGCCTGTTCCTCCAACCCGCCGACGACACTCGACAATTCCTGGCGACGCGCTTCAAAGGTCTCGCGCTCCGCATGGGCGACCTCCGGACGCCTCCTGGACGGTTCGACAGGCAAGGCCAAGGCGGTTCCGTTGGCCTCCGCCTCCAGCCGCGCCTTGCTCAGAAACAAGGAATCGAGTCGCGCCTGGATCTCATCGCGGTTCATGTTGGTGGGCGCCAATTCCAGCAACACCAACGAATCGCCCTCGCGCACGGCGTCACCCTCGGCGACGTTGATCTTTTGCACGATTCCGCCTTCGAGGTGCTGGATGACCTTGACCTTGCCCTGGGGCACAACCTCGCCCGTGGCCACGGCCACCTCGTCGAGATGCGCAAACGTCGCCCAGGCAAGCAGGGAACCGATCAAGATCATCAGAACCCAGGCAATCGGGCGCCATCCCGGCACGGGATGTTTTGTCAGCAAATCATCGAGCGGCGTCATGCGTTCCTCGCTACGGCCAAGGGCGTCGGCCGGTTCTGCGCGATGCGGGCAAGCACATCTTCGGTCGGGCCCGCCATCGAAACCCGGCCGGCCTCGACGACGATGACATTGTTGCAGGCCGGCAGAAGCGCCGTCGAGTGAGTTACCAGAATGACGGTGTGGTTGCGCGCCAGGGTGACGAGGCTCGCGCGCAGATCGTCCTCGACCTGGCGGTCGAGATTGTTGGACGGCTCGTCGAACAAAAGGACGGAGGGATCGCCGACCAAGGCGCGCGCGATGGCAAGGCGTTGGCGTTGCCCGCCGGACAACCGGCCGCCGCCTTCGCCGATTTGCGTGGCGTATCCATCGGAAAGGTCGATGACGAAACCATGTGCGCCCGCCATGCGCGCCGCCACCACGATCTCTTCATCCGTGGCCCCGGGCTTTCCCTTCGCGATATTGTCGCGAATCGTTCCCGAAAAAAGTATGCCGTCCTGCGGCACATAGCCGATCCAACGTGCGAGGTCCTCGCGGCTGAATTGCGCGATGTCGGCCCCGTCCAGCAACACCCGGCCCGATGTTGGCTGATACAGGCCCTGGATAAGTTTGAGCAGGGTCGTTTTTCCGCTGCCGTTCTTGCCGACGAACGCATGGAGACCGTTTGGCTTGATCTGCAATTTTATCCCGTCGATCACCGGCTTTTGTTCGTCGCCATAGTGAAACCGGACATTATCGAGCGTGATTTCTCCCTGTGGCCGCTCCAGGCGGACTTCGCTGCGCGCCCGGTCCTCGGCCATCGCGAAGACTTCGCCGAGTTTGGCCATCGCCTGCCGGCACATGACAAAACCGCGCCAGGACATGAACAACTGGTTGAAGGACGAAAGGATACGCGCGCTCAACATGTTGGTCGCGATCAAGGCGCCCATGGTCAGTTTCTGCTCGACGATGGCCAGCGCGCCAACCGCCGTCAGGATCACGGTCGTGAGCACCGTCAGGCTGATGCCGAGATTGACATAAGCATCGGTCTTGACGCCACGGCGCAGGGATTGTCGAATGGTCTCGGCGTGGCGCGATTCCCATTGCGCGCGCATCGAATCGCTGAGAGCCAGCGCCTTCACCGTCGCCCGACCCATGATGAGTTCGGTCATCAACAGGTCGCGTGCCATCGCCGCTTCGCGTTCAACCTGCGTTGCGTCATCGACTGCGCTTCCGGAACGCCAAGCCAACGCCGCAAAACAAAACAGGACGAGCGGAAACACCCACGCGATCGGCTCGGCGAGAACATAAACCATCACCAAAAACAGCACCGCGAATGGCAGGTCCGCCACGAGCACAGCCGAAGCGCCGGAATACGCATTCCGGATGATTTCTAGATCGCGGAAAAGCGACTGCCAAAAGGCGGCCGGCCGACTTTCCAGCGTGCGCAGAGGGACGGCGAGGAGTTTGTTGAACAAGCGGCGGCCGACCTCTACGTCGATACGGAGCGCGACTCGTTGCAAGAGGCGAGCCCGGCTTTGCCGCAGGACGAAATCGAAGGCCAACACGACCACCATGCCGATCGTCAGACCCTGCAGTGTGGTCAGCCCCGAATAGAAAACGACCCGGTCATAGACTTGAAGTGTGAATACCGGGGCCGCCAAGGCCAGAAGATTGACGAAAAGCGAGATGACGAGCACCTCGCGAAAATGTCCCCATAACGGTCGCGTGATCGACCGCATCCAGCGGCGCTGCGAGGTAGCCGCCATTTTCCTTTCCAACCGATAAATCTAGCTTATGCCCGCTGCAACGATCTGGATGTTGGTGTTCGTAACGTTAGAGGAGCCTGTCTGCGCGATCACCGTATATCCGGCCGCGGAACCGTTGCCATCGTAATAGAGCACGTTGGCGAGGTCATCGAAGATGAACTGCGTACTGGCATTGGTCCCGTCGTAGTCGCCAATGATCGTCGTGAAGTTACCGGGGGCCAGCGTGCCGGTCGCCAGGTTGCCGAACGCCGAACTGACGAAATTGAAGGTATCGACCCCGGTCGCGAAATCGCGGAGGACATCGATAAAAACGTCGAAACCGAAGACCCCGTTGGCGGCGACGACGGTGCCTTCATTGGTTGCATTGTAGAAAAACACATCGTTGCCGTCGCCGCCTCTCATATCGTCGCCACCGCGTCCGCCGACGATCGTGTCGGCGCCGGAGTTGCCAAAGAGTAAATCGTCGCCGTCCCGACCGATGAGCGTATCGTTGGCAGCCGTCCCCGCGATGGCGTCGCCGCCTGCTGTTCCCGTGTTCGTCGCGGACAGGATATAGGTGTCCAGACGGCCGCTTATCGGATCGAAGCCGATCCCCTCGATCCTGTTGGCGCCGTAATGATCCAGTGCGATCACCTGTCCTGCCGCCCCGAAATCGAGGATTAGGTTGTTGCCGCTGCGGCCAAGGGTCAGATTGGCGGCCAATAGGTTACTGCAGAGGAGGGCATCGAAGCCACCTTCATCGCGGAGTGTGTCGGTACCGAAACCTCCGACTTCGGTCCCATCGTAGATATAGACGTCGTCGCCTAGACCACCCTCCAGCGAGTCCGCGCCGGCGCCACCTTCGAGGAAGTCATCACCCTCGTTGCCATAGAGGGAGTCGCTCCCGCCGCCGCCGTCCAAGTTGTCGTTGCCGGCGCCGCCGAACAGATTGTCGTTGTCTAAGCCTCCGCTCAAATGGTCGTTGTCTAAGCCTCCGCTCAAATGGTCGTTGCCGCCATTGCCGAACAGGATGTCGGCACCGCCCAAGCCGTTAATCGTGTTGGCCTCCAGCGATACTTCGGATGTGCCGGCGACGACGAAGTCGTTGCCGGCGGCCGGGGTCGAACCGACGGTAAAGACCAAATTTGGGAAGTCCTCGAAACGAATCTGCTCCACCGAATTGCCGACCACCGTCAAACGGTTGTTGGCATCGACCCGCAACACAAGATTGCCCAAATCGAAGAACGCATCGACAAACGTCGGCCGAAATACGTCGGGTAAGCCGGTCGTCAACATGATCGTGTCGTCGCCGACGGAATCGTTGATCGTATCGAGTCCGTCGTCCGTGCCGAAGCGATAAGTGTCGTTTCCGGCGCCGCCGAGCAACGTGTCGTTGCCAGCACCGCCCGCCAGTTCGTTGTCGAAAGTGTCGCCGGTGATCAGATCGTTGCCACTGCCGCCGCGGACGCTTTCGATCGAAATCAAAGTATCGGTCTCGGTCGTCGTGATTGCAGTGCCCGAGACGAGGTTCACCGTAACGTTGACCGTTAAGTCGCCGAAGATCGCCGCGTCATTCCCGGCGCCACCATCCAGCACATCGTTGCCAGCGCCACCGATGAGCAAGTCGTCGCCCGTGTTGCCCATCAGGCTGTCGGCCCCAGCCAACCCGGCGATGAAGTCGCCGCCGTCGCCCCCGACAATCGTATCCACCCCGGCGGTGCCGACGATAAGATCGCCCGCCGAGGTACCGGCGGTTGTCGTGGCGGCAAGAAACGACCGGTTATCCCCCGCAAAGACGATTTGCTCCACCTGCGCCGTCGTGAAGTGATTGGCAACGACGATATTGCCCGTCTCTGTGGTCAGGATAAGATTGTTGCCGGTCCTGTTGACGTCCCTGAATCTCACTCCAGACGTCAAGGTGACTGTGTCCGTGCCGCCGGAATCGCTGATCGTGGCGCCGCCGACGCTGTAGGCATAGGTGTCATCGCCGGCACCGCCCATCAATGTGTCTTCCAATTCGACGCTTTGGCTCGCGACGAGCACATCGTTGCCGGTTCCACCGTCCAGAACATCCGCGCCGCCACCGCCGAACAGCGTGTCGTTGCCGTCGCCACCGAACAGGGTATCGGTGCCGTCGCCGCCGCTCAGATGGTCGTTGCCGGTGCCGCCAATCAGGTTTTCCGCGCCGGCATTGCCGAAAATCGCGTCATTTCCGTCGCCGCCATTGATCGTTTCGGGGCCGAAGGATGGGTTATCGCTGCCGACCAGCAGGTCGCTCCCCGCGGTGCCCGCCAAAGCGAAGGTCAACGCATAGCCGGGAATGGTGATGCCCGGCACCGCGTTAAGGCTGATATTCAGCACATAATCACCGTTATTGTATTCGGAGTTGGCGGCGTTATTGAAGCTTGGGCCGTTGCTTCCGAAGTTCGCAAAGGCCGTGACCGACGCGTAATAGGTGCCATCCGCGGTCACGGTGTGCTGAATGTAGGAGTCGAAGCCGTGGACCGATCCGCCGCCGCCCGGGATGGTGAAGTCATCGTCGTTTTGGGCCAGCCTGGTGCCGGCGCTGTCCCAGAAGCCGAGGATGGTATCGACCTGGGTACCCGAATTGAAGCCGTAGTCGATGTCGAGATAAACGGTCTCTCCCGCCCGCAGATGCAGGGCATAGAAATCGACGTCGTTCTGGGCGCCGTCGCCCGGCCCGATGATGCCGTTGATCGACACCCAAGGCAGGGCCGCGTCGCCAACATCGGCGTTGGGCCCAATGCCGAAGGCCGAGCGCGCGATATCGTCGGCGGTGGCCAGCGTGTTGTTGCTTTCGCTTTGGTTGATGACCGTCGGCGTGGCGCCGACGGTCGATAAGGTAATGCTTGCGAAGCTCAGCCTCTCGATGCTACCGGTGCCGCGCCCACCGCCGTCGGTGAAGAAATTCTCGATGGTGATGCCGTAGATATCGGCAATCGATTCAATATGCTCGTCATCGACTCCGAGGGAGAGGTTCGTCCCGCTGTCGAGGTGAATATCCAGGTCGATCGGCGACAAACCCCTGCTGAAGTTCAATTCGTCGCCGGCATTGGACGCCGAATCGCTAATGAAATCGAATTGGCTTCCCTGCCCGATCAGATAGAGGTCGTCGCCGTCGCCGCCGAAAAGGCCGTCGATGCCACCGAGGCCGATCAGCGTGTCGTCGCCGAACTCGCCCAGTAGCGTATTGTCGTTCCCGTCGCCTACGAGGGTGTCGTTGCCGCCAAGCAATGTGGCGTTGAAGACAATCGTCGGGGTTGTGGGCGTCGGGGTTGTGGGCGTCGGGGTTGTGGGCTCGGTCTCAAACAGCCTCTGCGTGGTGACCACCTGCACGGGCAAAAAAAGTCCCGAAACGGGAATAGCCGGACCAAAGATGTCTGTGCCAAACGTCGGACCGAATGCCGGACCGAATGCCGGACCGAATGCCGGACCGAATGCCGGACCAAAATCAGGGCCGAAGCCCGAACCGAAACCGGGACCAAGCGCCGGACCAAACCCGGGCCCGGGGCCGAGATCGGGGCCGGCGTTGGGTCCGAATCGGCCAAAACCTCCGGGCGCGCCTCCGAGAAGCGTAGGCGGCCCGAAATTAGGCACCCCCCCGCCTGGCCCGGGTCCAGGCTGGCCTGCGCCCGGAAAGGGGCCGCCGATTGACGGACCTCCGAGCGGGCCCTCGCCCGGAAAGGGGCCGCCGATTGGCGGACCTCCGAGCGGGCCCTCGCCCGGAGGGGGGCCGCCGATTGGCGGACCTCCGAGCGGGCCCTGTAACTGGCCCGGCGGCCCGAAATTAGGCACCCCCCCGCCTGGCCCGGGTCCAGGCTGGCCTGGTAACTGGCCCGGCGCCCCGGCAAGCCCCGGATCGGGCCCAATCGGCCCTGGCCCCCGCGGCCCTCCCGCCGGACCAAGTGGCCCGCCGAGCACGCCGAGAAGACCGCCCGGCGGAGCCCCGCCGGGGCCGGCTGTCAGCGCAACGAGCTGCAGGGGCGGCGGCGGCGGCGGCAGGCCCGCGGCTCCGAGAAGCTGGGGTGGGGGCGGCGGGATGTAGCCGAAGGGCAGAGAAGTAGCCGGCCCGAAATCTGGAATCGGCGCCGAGAAAAATGTGTCCGCGCCAAGTTGGGGCCCGCCGCCGGGGCCGCCGATTGGTGGACCTCCGAGCGGGCCCTGGCCCGGAAAGGGGCCTCCGATTGACGGACCTCCGAGCGGGCCCTGGCCCGGAAAGGGGCCTCCGATTGACGGACCTCCGAGCGGGCCCTCGCCCGGAGGGGGGCCGCCGATTGGCGGACCTCCGAGCGGACCCTGGCCCGGAAAGGGGCCTCC
>CAMDDQ010000075.1 GCA_945892765.1 Asaia bogorensis | reverse complement strand
CGGACCAGCAGGCCCTGGCTGTAGCTTAAATTACCGCAAAACCTGTCCTGCGAATGGGGAGTACCTCAGCTGGTGGTGGACACAATCAATGAGCGCGCCGCCGCCTTCTATGAAGGAAACGGTTTCATGCTCCTACCAGACTCGCTCCGCCTGGTGCTACCGATGCACACGATCCAGCGACTGGTGGGCCCATCAAGAGAGGGTCGAGGCTGAGTTCGAACCGGGCAAACTCAGCTTGCCGGTCCGTTCTGGCCTAATTCGGCGACCACCGCCTGCCGGGCCGCACTCCATGAACAAACCATGTCCATTTTCCCCGGGTACTCCCCGGGTTTTCACGTCGGTTCACGTTCCGTCACGTCATTTCGCGTCACTTCGGCCAAATCGCCGAAGTTCAAAAATCGTTATATTTCACAGGGATATAATGGTGGGCGCGACAGGGATTGAACCTGTGACCCCTACGATGTCAACGTAGTGCTCTCCCGCTGAGCTACGCGCCCCACCTTTGGAGGGCCATTTATAGCCGAGCGTCTTGGCTTGGCAAGCGGCGCTTGCGAAGGCCGGCGCGGTCGATGCGGGATTGCCCAAGACGCCGGCGGCGAGCAGGATGGGCCTTGTGCCCCATTCGCCGCCGCGCCCGAAACTTCCCAGACCGGAACCGGACTGGGCGCTGTTCTTGGACATCGACGGGACGCTTGTGGCGCATGGCTTGCCGCCCTGCCCGGCGCCATCGCCACGGGCCGCGCGGCCACGCGAACGCTGGCCTAGCAGGAAGGACACCGTCAGGCGGCCAGCAACTTGCGCACTTCGCGCACGAGCTGCGTCAATTTGAACGGTTTGTTCAACACCGCCGAACCGGGCAGCGGCGGTCTGCCGTCGGTCAACGCGGTCGCCGAAAACCCGGTAATGAACAGCACCGGCAGACCGGGTTGAGCGTCGCTCGCCCGGCGAGCAAGCTCGATGCCGCCGAAGCCCGGCAGCACGATGTCGGCGACCAGCAGATCGATCGGCGGGCCAAGAGCCTCCGCGGCTTCGCGGCCATCGGCGAAGGCGTTGACCTCATGCCCGGCGCGGGTCAGCGCCGCCACCAGGAAGTGCCGCATCGATTCATCGTCCTCGGCCAGCAGGATATGCGCCATGTTCGATCCGTGTTCCCGGCGGACCGGACAGTCATTTTCTCGAGCCTCTTTCTGACATGAGAGGTGCCCGGAGGCATCCTGCGGGCCCATCCCTTGCCGAAGCGTTAAATCGCACGAGTGACAGAAGCATTGAATTTTGTTCTAAATCGGGCGTCATGCCGCAAGCCGCCGCGCGAACCGTCGAGCCCGATCCACCTTTTTCGGTCCTGCGGCCCGCGGCGCAGACCTTGGCGATGGTGCTTGCCTCCCCGCATAGCGGCACCAACTACGCTCCCGAATTCATCGCCGCCTCGCGCCTCGATCCCCTGAGCCTGCGGCGTTCCGAGGACGCCTATGTCGACGAATTGTTCGGCGCCGGGCCGCGCCTGGGTGCGCCGCTGCTCAAGGCCCTGTTTCCCCGCGCCTATGTCGATCCTAACCGCGAACCCTATGAGCTGGACCCCGACATGTTCAGCGACGCGCTGCCGCCCTATGCCAACACACGTTCGGCGCGTGTCGCCGTCGGGCTAGGCACCATCGCCCGCGTCGTCACCGATGGCGCCGAAATCTACCGGGGCAAGCTGCCCTTCGCCGAAGCGCAGCGGCGCATCGAATTCCTCTACATGCCCTATCACGCCCAGCTCGAGAGCCTGACCGACGAGACATTGGACCGCTTCGGCCGTTGCCTCTTGATCGATTGCCACTCCATGCCGTCGGTCGGCAGCCCGGTTGATCGCGATCCCGGACGCGCGCGCGTCGACATGGTGCTGGGCGATTGTCACGGCGCCGCCTGCGCGCCCATTGTCGCCGAACGGGCGGAGGCGGTTCTGCGCGGCCAGGGTTATTCCGTGGCGTGCAACAACCCGTATGCCGGCGGCTTCACCACGCGGCACTACGGCAAACCCGCGCTCGGCCTGCATGCCTTGCAGGTGGAGGTCAATCGCGCCCTTTACATGGATGAACGCACACTGGCGCGGAAGGCGCATTTTTCGACGATGACCGGCCACATGACCGAGCTGATCGCCGCGCTCGGCGAGGTGGCCGCGGCGCTGAAAACCCGATGAGGCCGGCGCTCGCTGCGCAACCGCTGGTTATTCGCGAGGCCACCCAAGACGACATCGCGGCGGCGCAGGCCATCTACGCCGCGCATGTCGCCAAAGGCCTGGGGTCTTTCGAAGAAAAGCCGCCGGATCTGACCGAAATGACGCGGCGCTGGCGCGATCTGACCGGCCCAGGGCTCCCCTATCTTGTGGTCGAGACCGAAGGCATCGTCCGCGGCTTCGCTTACGCCGGACTTTACCGGCACCGTTCGGCGTATCGTTACAGTGTCGAGGATTCGATCTATGTCGATCCCGGCGCGACGCGGCGCGGCCTTGGCCGCGCCCTGCTCGGCGAATTGATCGAACGCTGCACGGCTCTGGGTTACCGCCAGATCGTGGCCGTCATTGGCGACAGCGCCAACGTCTCCTCAATCGGGCTCCATGCCCATCTCGGTTTCCAGCGCGTGGGCGTGCTGCACGCCATCGGGTTCAAATTCGGGCGCTGGGTGGACAGCGTGATCATGCAGCGCAGACTTGGCCCGGGCGATTCCGTTCTCCCTAAGGCGGTCACCGCGCGAAATCTCTAGCTCCGGCGCGGCTGCCCATCGGCGGGGGGCAAAAAAAATGGGCCGCTTTGACACGGCCCAAGTTTAGGGAGGAAACGCCTAGAAGGGACCAGGACACATCCAGGAACGTGTCCTTGTCGCAACACAAAATATTGCTGTGTGCAGTGCAAAAATCAAGGGGAAAAACTGGTTGGATGAAAAATCGCCAATTTGTGCCTATTTTGCAACAGCCGCCGCTGTTCCAATCCAGAAGGCCTCTAAAAACACCGTCAAGCAGCTATTATTGACAGAAGTAATAGAACTCCAATTGGGCATTTTGTGGCTGAAATTAGCGGCAGAGTAAAGTTTTTCGGTCACGGCAATCGTCCCTCTGGTGAGGAAATTGTTATTGTGCGATGCACAATAACTGATCGACCCTTTGACCATTCCGGTGGCAGGGACATGCTCTGCCTTCGTCGTGACGCCATGGGCGGTTATTCTGCCCCGGCCAGGGAATTGCCGCGGTGAATGATCCGATGGAGCCACAGCCTCCTCGCCACGAGCCCGTGTCCGGCGCAACCATGCCCCGGTTCTCAGGGCTCGCGACCTTCATGCGCCTGCCGCACGTCGTTGATCCCGCGACTTTGGACATCGCCCTGGTGGGCGTGCCGTGGGATGGCGGGACGACCAACCGCGCGGGCGCCCGCCATGGGCCGCGCCAGATTCGCGATATGTCGACCTTCATCCGGCGCCTTCACCCGGTCACGCGGCGTTCGCCCTTTGCCCTGGCGCGGATCGCCGACCACGGCGACGTCGCCGTGAACCCGATCGACCTCATGGACACGATGGGTCGAATCGAGCGGTTCTACACCCGCCTCCATGCCGCCGGGGCGATTCCACTTTCAGCCGGCGGCGACCATCTGATTTCGCTGCCGATCCTGCGCGTCCTCGGCAGGCCACGGCCGCTCGGCCTGATCCAGTTCGACGCCCCCACCCCGACACGGGCGACGTATATTTCGGCCAATCGCGCTACACCCACGGCACCCCCTTTCGCCGCACGGTGGAAGAAGGTTTGATCGACCCCAAACGCACGGTCCAGATCGGCATTCGCGGATCGCTTTATGGCGAGGATGACGGGCCTTTTCCTATCAAACGGGAATGCGGGTGATCCCGATCGAGGAAGTCTATGCGCTCAGCATCGACGGCGTCATCGCCGAAGCGCGGCGCGTAGTTGGCGACCACCCCACCTATGTCACCTTCGACGTGGACGGGCTCGATCCCGTTTACGCGCCCGGCACCGTTACGCCCGAGATCGGCGGCTTCACCACCTTCGAGGCGCAACGCATGATTCGCGGCCTTGGCGGGCTGAACCTCGTGGGCGCCGACCTAGTCGAAGTGTCGCCCCCCTTCGATCCGGGCGGAGGCACCGCGCTGGTTGGGGCGACGCTGATGTTCGAGCTTCTCTGCGTGTTGGCCGATTCATTGGCCGCGCGCCGCGCCCAGGTTCGATGATGAAGGCGGGCGCGGCAAAGACCGGTACGCTGCATGCCGCCACCGTAGGCGATTGTTGGGTTCTGACGGCCTCCGGCAGTTGGACGATCGGGGCCGCCGGCAAACTGGCCGCGACTTTGGCCGCCGCCAAACCCGGCAAAGCCAGGCGCGCGCAAATCGATCTTTCCAGCCTCGCCGCCTTGGACACCGCCGGCGCCTGGCTCATCCACCGCGCCGCGCGGGATTTGCGCGTTGGAGGCATCGCGGTTGAGGTGACCGGCGCAAACCCGGCTCAAGCCCGGCTCCTCGAACGGATCACCGAAGGTGCCAACGCCGAAGCCGCTTTCGACCACACCCCGCCGCACCCCGTCCGCGCGATGATCGAACGCATGGGCAAGGCGACCTTTGACGCATTGGCGGAAGGCCGCGATCTGCTGGCTTTTCTCGGCCTCGTCACCGTCACGGTCCTGCGCACCATCGGCCAGCCCCGGCGCCTGCGCCTGAATTCCGTCATCCACCATATGGAGCACACCGGACTGGATGCCTTGCCCATCGTCGGGCTCCTCGCCTTTTTGATTGGCATCGTGCTTGCCTTCCAGGGCGCCGATCAGCTTCGCCAATTCGGCGCAGAAATCTTCACGATCAATCTGTTGGGCGTTTCGGTGTTGCGCGAAATCGGCATCCTGTTGACGGCGATCCTGGTGGCCGGCCGGTCCGGCAGCGCCTTTACCGCGCAAATCGGCACGATGAAGGTGAACGAAGAAGTCGACGCGCTACGCACGCTCGGCCTGGATCCGATCGAACTGCTGGTCCTCCCGCGCATGATAGCGGTCATCATCACGCTGCCGCTTCTGGTCTTCTTCGCCGATATGATGGCCCTGTTGGGGGGCGGTTTGATGGCGATTTTGGCCCTGGACCTATCGCTGACCCAATTCCTGCGCCAATTGGAGGGCGCGATTACGCTGGGCACCTTCCTGACCGGACTCGCCAAGGCGCCCGTCTTTGCCGCATTGATCGCCATGGTCGGCTGCCGACAGGGACTGAAGGTCGAGGGCAGCGCCGAAAGCGTCGGCCGGCTGACGACACAGGCGGTCGTCGAATCGATCTTCCTGGTCATGGTGGCCGACGCCATGTTTTCCATCCTTTATTCCTATCTCGGGCTATGAGCGATTTGCCCGCGCCGGCCCCGGCGGAAGATGCAGTCATCCGCGTACGCGGACTGGTCACGCGTTTCGGCCGCCAGACCATTCACGACGGGCTGAATTTTTCGGTGCGGCGCGGCGAGGTGCTGGGGGTGGTCGGTGGTTCCGGCACCGGCAAATCCGTGCTGCTGCGCACGATCATCGGCCTAAAGAGCCCCGAGGGGGCCGCGTTGAGGTTCTCGGCTGCGATCGAGCCCGCGCCGGCGAAAGAGAATGGCGAGCGGTGCAGGCGCGCTGGGGCGTGTTGTTCCAGAACGGGGCTTTGTTCAGTTCGATGACGGTGGCCGAGAATATCGCGATTCCCTTTCGCGAGCACACCGACCTGCCGCTGGCGCTGATCGAGGAGCTGACGGCAACGAAAATCGCCCTGGTTGGCCTGCCGCCCGAGGCCGGCCGCAAGATTCCGTCCGAGCTGTCCGGCGGCATGAAGAAAAGAGCCGGTCTTGCCCGCGCCCTTGCGCTCGATCCCGAAATCCTATTTCTCGACGAACCGACTGCGGGGCTCGATCCCATCGGCGCCGCCGCCTTCGATTCACTTATCCGCAACCTGCAACAGACTCTCGGGTTAACGGTGGTCATGGTCACCCATGACGTGGATTCGCTCCATGCCATTTGCGACCGCATTGCCGTGCTCATCGACAAACGTATTATGGTAGGCACCATGGAAAGTCTCCTGCAGGAAACCCATCCCTGGATCCGCGCCTATTTCCACGGCCCGCGCGGGCGCGCCGCGATCGCGGGCCGATAAGGTAGCCATGGAAACCAAACCCGCTCATCTGATCGTCGGCGTCTTCGTGCTGACCCTGTTCGCGGCGATGTTCGCCTTTACGCTGTGGCTGGCACGGATCAATCTCGATACCGCGACGACCGAGTACTACATCTTCTTCCGCGGCTCGGTGAGCGGGCTGAAACAAGGCGCCACCGTCAATTACCGCGGCATCCCGATCGGCAGCGTCAGCCGCGTGCAGATCGACCCCGACAATGTCGAGCAGGTCGAGGTTCTCATCGAGGTCGATCACGGCACGCCGATCAAGGAAGACGCAACCGCCGCTCTCGAAACCACGGGGCTGACCGGGCTTGCCTACATCCAGATCAGCGGCGGCAGCCAAGCGAGCCCGCAGCTTCTGCCCAAGGAAGGGAAAAAACGAGCGATCATCCCGTCGCGGGCCTCGCGACTGGACGCGGTATTCGAGAGCGCGCCGGAAATGCTGACGCGACTTACGATCCTCATCGACCGCGCCATCGGGCTGCTTGACGATTCCAATCAACGGGCCTTTGCCGACACGCTTCTCAACCTAAGCAACTTCACCGGGGTGCTTGCCGATGGCAGCGCCGACCTTCGCGTTGTGCTGGCGGACGCGGCCACCGCCATGTCGCAGCTCAAGCAGACCACGACGGCGCTGGAGGGTTTCACCACGGATCTTCGCGGTCAGAGCACAAGGCTGGCCGGCCAGGCCGACGCCACGCTCAATTCCGCGCGTCAGGCGTTGGACGGCTTGCGTGTGGATTTGTCCAACACGGCCGGCGGGCTCGACCGCACGTTGCGCACGATCGACCGCGCTGCGACGGGCATGGAGAAACTGATCGAAGAGAACCGCGTGCCCATGCGCGATTTTTCCGAAACGACGCTCTATGAATTGTCGCAATTCATCAGCGACGCCCGCGGTTTGATTGCCGGCTTATCGCGGGTCACGGAGCAGCTTCAGCGCGACCCCGCGCGCTTTTTGTTCGGCGACCAAACCCGCGGCCTGGAGGCCCGGCCATGATCCCGTTTCTTAGCCCGCGGCGCTTCTTGGTTGCGACTGCGCTGGTCGCCGGCCTAGGCGCCTGCTCCTTGCAACTCCCCGGTTCCGGCGATCCGGCACGGCTTTATTTGTTATCGCCGAAAAGCACCTTCGCGCCCGACCTGCCAAAGGTTGATTGGCAGCTCATGGTCGAGGTGCCGGTGGCCTCCGCCGCCATCAACACCAACCGTATCGGCGTGCAGCGCGGCGGCCTGTCCTTCGAGTATTTCGCGCGCGCGAGCTGGATCGACACGGCGCCGCTCATGGTGCAGGCACTGATGGTTGAGTCTTTCGACAACACCGGCAAGATCGTTTCCGTCGGGCGCGATTCGATTGGGCTGCGCGCCGACTATCTGCTTAAGTTGGAGCTGCGCGAATTCCAGGCGGAAATGACCACCGAATCGGTTCCGACCGCGGTGCGGGTCAGGGTCAACGCCAAGCTGGTCAAGCTGCCCGAACGCCAGATCATAGCGTCGACCAGCGCGGAGCGGCGATCGACGGCGAGTGACGGCAGCATGGAAAACATCGTTCTCGCCTTCGACGACGCGCTCGGCAAGGTATTGAAACAGTTGGTCGAATGGACGATCGCCACGCCGGCCGCCAATACCGCGCAGATTCGACGCTGACCCTCGGCGTTAGCGGAAAATTACGGCGAAGTTGAGCCCCATCACGCCGATCACGATCAGTGCGATCGAGACGACCTTAAGGGCGCCTAGCGGTTCGGCAAAGAACATCGCGCCGATGAGGGTAATGAGGATCGTGCCGATCGCCGACCACAGCCCGTAGATCACGCTGACTTCGAGACCCCTGAGCGCCATCGTCAGGGAGGCGTAGCAGAGTGCGTACTGGAGAAGGGCTAGAATCGTCGGAATCGGGCGCGTGAAGCCCTGAGACAGTTTTAGGGCCGACACGCCGCCGACATCGAACAGGATTGCCATCGCCAGATACATCCACGCCATCGCGCCCTCCCCCGCTATCACGCCCAGTTCACCGTCGCCGACATCGCCAGCGCGCCGCCCGCCGCAGCCGCCCATAAGCGGCACGACCGTCCGCCTTCTGCCGGTGCGCCATTGACCGAAAACGATGCGTTCGCGAAAAGCGGGCTGAAGGCGCGAAACTCGAAACGGCCGAGCGGCGCGCCCGGCCGCGACCGCCGCGCGAGATCGAGGAGGAGCGTCGCCAGCAACGGCCCCTGAACGACCAAGCCGGGATACCCTTCTTCCTCGGTGGCATAGGGCAGGTCATAGTGGATGCGGTGGCTGTTGAACGTCAGCGCCGAGAACCGGAAGAGCAGCACGGGATCAGGCCGGATTTCGCGGCTCCATTCGGCATCCGGCGGCGCCGCGGGCGGTGTCGGCGCTGGCGCGGCGGGATCCGGCGGATCGCGGTAGACGATGTCCTGTTCTTCTTCCAGGGCAAGGCCGCGCGGGCCGAAGACGCGATGCCGAAGCAACAGGAAGACCAGCCTCCCGCTTTTGCCGGACTTCAACGTCACATCGGCGATGGTCGACACACGGCGGACCGGCTCGCCGATGCAGAGAGGCTCAGTGAAGACCATGCGGGCGCCCGCGAACATTCGCCGAGGCAGTGGAACTGGCGGCAGGAAACCACCGCGTTTGGGGTGTCCGTCAGGACCGATTTCCGATTGTTTCACTTGAGGTAGAAAATAAAGCCAATGCCAAGGCGGCGGCAGCGGGTCGCCCGGCTTCGGCGGCGGATCGTCGCGATCGAGGGTCGCGGCCAAGAGCGCGGCCGGCGATGGGGCGATCAGGTCTTCGACCGTTTCGGTACGGCCGATCCATTCGCGCAGGGATTCGAGGTCTAGGCTCATCGCTGCATCATCCATTTCCAGAATCGATCGGGCGTTCGAGTGTCCGCGGCGGATATACGCCCAGCCTCGGGCTTCGGCAACCGCGTGGCGGAAGCCGCCGCCAACGAACCACTCGTCGAGGATTTATGCCCCACTCAGCCTTGACGCGGAAGCGGCGAACGCCCAATTTCCTAACCACGATGGCAGAAAGCGGCGATTCGCGGCGCCCCCGCCTCGGCGAGGACGGAAAGGCAAATGCCGAACTCCGGCGACGGCGGCAGGCCGAGGCGCTGCGCGAAAACCTGGCGCGGCGCAAGGCCCAGGATCGTGGCCGGAAGACCACGCCGGACGCCGAGGGCAGGAAACAGAGCTGATCGCTGGGCTGGCCGCAGAGCATCGCTTGATGCGGGGGCCGGGCTTACAGTACAAGGGCGCTTCCGACCGCTTCTTTCCCCGGCGGCGGCACGTATTTCGCGAGCGGAGAAGCGCAGCATCATGGCCCTGCTCAAGGCAGTCGCTTACCGCCCGCGGGCTTGTTTGCGGTCGCTCCCCGGCGCCCACGCCCGCGTTCTGGACTAACCATGGACAGGATTCGTGTCCGCGGGGGACGCCCATTGAAGGGAACCATCGTCGTGGCCGGGGCCAAGAACGCCGCCCTGCCGTTGATGACGGCCTGCCTTTTGAGCAGTGAAACGCTGACGCTCTGCAACCTGCCACACCTCGCGGATATCACCACCCTCGCTAATCTTCTGGCGCAGCTCGGCGTTTCCA
Source organism: Asaia bogorensis (assembly GCA_945892765.1). Lineage (GTDB taxonomy): Bacteria > Pseudomonadota > Alphaproteobacteria > CACIAM-22H2 > CACIAM-22H2 > SHVT01. The sequence continues at coordinate 1,630 of CAMDDQ010000075.1, read as the reverse complement.
TCGGCATGGACGGTCACGCGCCCAATGGCGGCCATGCCGGTCGCGCCCTCTCCCTGACCGCCGCGGAGATAACCAACACGACCGCACCCTACGATCTGGTCCGCAAGATGCGTGCATCGGTCTTGGTGCTCGGCCCGCTTCTGGCGCGATGCGGCGCCGCCAAAGTGTCGCTCCCGGGCGGCTGCGCCATCGGCGCCCGGCCGGTCGACCAACATTTGAAGGGCCTGACCCAACTCGGAGCCGAAATCGACCTGCGCGAAGGTTATATCCATGCGCAGGCTCCCCGTGGATTGCACGGCGCCAACATCATTTTTCCCTTCGTTTCGGTCGGCGCCACGGAAAACCTGATGATGGCCGCGTCGCTCGCCGACGGCGAGACGGTCCTGGCCAATGCCGCGCGCGAGCCCGAGGTCGGCGACCTCGCGCGTTGTCTGATCGCAATGGGCGCGGACATCCATGGCGTCGATACGGATACACTAACGATCCGCGGTCGCAAGGCGCTGCACGGCGCCACCCACACGATTCTGCCCGACCGCATCGAGACCGGCACCTACGCCATGGCCGCGGCAATCACCGACGGCGACATCGAATTGACGGGCGCCCGGCTCGATTTGATCGACGCGGCGGCGCGAACCCTGACCGAGGCCGGGGTTAGCCTGACGCCGACGGAAAAAGGCCTGCGCGTGAAGCGCGCCAATGGCAAATTGTCGAACATGCGGCTGACCGGCACCGACGCCATGACCGAGCCCTATCCCGGATTCCCAACTGATCTGCAAGCGCAGTTCATGGCCTTGATGGCGACCGCCGAAGGCGCCTCGATGATCACCGAAACAATCTTCGAAAACCGCTTCATGCATGTGCCCGAACTGCGCCGCATGGGCGCCAACATCAATCTGCACGGGGCTTCGGCCATGATCCGCGGCGTGCCGCGCCTGAACGGCGCCCCGGTCATGGCCACCGACCTGCGGGCTTCGGTTTCGCTTTTGCTGGCGGGTCTGGCCGCCGAAGGCGAAACTATACTCAACCGGGTTTATCATCTTGACCGCGGCTATGAGCGGCTGGAAGAAAAGCTGGCTGGCTGCGGGGCGGATATCGAACGCCTGAAGGATTGACCATGGCCGAAAGCTTCAAGGTGCGCGCCGTCGATGCCGAGGATATCCGCGTCATCGCGGCCTATCTCCAGGACGCCGTCATTCCCCTGATCGACATCAAATTTCTGCCGCAGGAGCAACGCCTGCTTCTGGTCGCGAGCCGCTTCAAATGGGAGAACTGCGACGAGGACTTTGCGCTGTCCGCCGATGGTTCCTCGACGCACGACGCCATCGAACCGTGCGCGCGTTACGAACGGATTGAATGCGGCATTTGCTTCGATGGCGTGTCGGTCGTACGGCGGCGCGGCTTGAACCCGGTGGAGCGCGAGCGTTTCCTCGAGTTGTTGACAATCGAGCCGCTGGGCAGCTCCCCCGCCCCCCTGACCGCGCTCGATTTGATCTTCGCCGATGGCGCGGCCATACGCCTGGAAGGAGACAGCATCACCTGCCACGTTAGCGATCTCAGGGAAGCCCGGCCCACTTCCTGGCGGCCCTCTCATCCCGTCGACCAGAAAGGCTGACGGCGACGCCGTCGTGTC
>CAMDDQ010000074.1 GCA_945892765.1 Asaia bogorensis | reverse complement strand
ACGTCGCCGGGCGGTGGGTTTGGGTCTGGTTGGGCTCGCCGGGGCTTTTGGCGGCACGTCGCTGTTGTGGCCACGGGCGAAGGCGCCAAATCAGCCGCCCGCCTTCATCGGCGAAATGCAGGCGTTCCTTCCCGCGTCGGAACCGAAGCCCGCGACGGAATTGGTCGCCGCCGATGGCGATAGCCGTGCCCTCCGCCTCGCCGATATGCGCGGCAAGGTCGTCCTTATCAATTTCTGGGCGACCTGGTGCGCGCCCTGCGTTCGTGAATTGCCGGCGCTCGCGCGGCTGGCCGCGCGGCTACCGGACGCCGATTTCAGGTTATTGGCGTTGTCGTCCGACCGGGGCGGCAAACGTGTGGTCGAGCCCTTCCTCGCGAAGATCGACCTCTCCGGTTTTCCCGTCCATCTCGACGAAAATGGCGTTACCGGCCGCGCCTTTGGCGTGCGCGGTTTGCCGACGAGCGTGCTTATCGACCGCGCCGGTCGCGACGTTGGACGCATTGAGGGTTCCGCCGATTGGGACGACGAAGCCGCGTTTGCCTTGATTCGATATTATCTGTCGACGCCGGGCTGATCGCGCAGGGGACCTATCGCGTCGGCACCGGCTTGGGCCCGTTATAGTCGTAAAAGCCGCGTCGGGTCTTGCGCCCGAGCCAGCCGGCCTCGACATATTTCACCAAGAGAGGGCAGGGCCGGTATTTGCTGTCCGCGAGCCCCTCGTGCAACACCTGCATCACCGAAAGGCAGACCTCGAGCCCGATGAAATCGGCCAGCTCCAGCGGACCCATGGGGTGGTGGGCGCCGAGCCGCATGGCGTTATCGATGGCTTCAACCGAACCCACGCCCTCGTAGAGTGTGTAAATCGCCTCGTTGATCATGGGCAGCAGGATGCGATTGACGATGAAGGCCGGAAAATCCTCGGCCATCACCGGTGTTTTGCCGAGCTTGACCACGACCTCGCGCACCGATTGGTAGGTCTCTTCCTCCGTGGCGATGCCGCGGATCAGCTCCACCAGTTCCATCAACGGCACCGGGTTCATGAAATGCATGCCCATGAATTTGCCGGGTCGATCGGTCACCGCCGCCAGCCTGGTGATGGAGATCGACGAGGTGTTGCTCGCGATGATGGCGCCCGGCTTTAGGGTCGGAAACAGTCGCTTGAAAATTTCGCGCTTGATCGCCTCGTCTTCGGTAGCGGCTTCGATCACCATGTCGGCGTCGCGAAACAGCGCCAGGTCGTTGTCGGTCTGGATGCGCGCGAGTGCCGGTTCAACCTCCTCGGCCTTGATCTTGCCGCGGGTGGCCTGGCGCGTGAGATTGGTGCGGATGGTGACGAGCGCCTCTTTGAGGCGTTCGCGACTGAGATCGAGGAGCTTTACATCGAAGCCAGCCAAGGCACAGACATGTGCGATACCGTTGCCCATCTGTCCGGCGCCGATGATGCCGATGGTTTGGATCATGGGAGTGGCCCCTTGGATCGTTGTTGGCGTGTCAGCGCGGCTTGTCGAGTTCGGCGATGAACTCGGGCAGGGCTTTGAAAAGGTCGCCGACAAGACCGTAATCGGCGATCTGGAAAATCGGCGCCTCGCCGTCTTTGTTGATGGCGACGATGACTTTGCTGTCTTTCATTCCCGCCAAGTGTTGAATGGCGCCGGAAATGCCGACGGCGACATAAAGATCGGGCGCGACGATTTTTCCGGTTTGGCCGACTTGGTAATCATTGGGAACAAACCCGGCATCGACGGCGGCGCGGCTGGCGCCCACGGCCGCGCCCAATTTGTCGGCCAGTTGCTCGATCAATTTGAAGTTTTCGCCGCTCTGCATGCCGCGGCCGCCGGAAATGACGATGCGCGCGGCGGTCAATTCCGGCCGCTCCGATTTGCTCAGCTCTTGCCGCATGAAACGAGAAAGCGCCAAATCGACGGTATCGCCGACCGCCTCGATGGGTGCCTGGCCACCCACGGCCGCCGCGGCGGCGAATGCGGTCGCGCGCACGGTCAGAAATTTGATCGCTTCGGTGGATTTCACCGTCGCCCGCGCGTTGCCGGCATAAATCGGGCGGACGAAGGTATCCGGGGATTCGATGGCGATGACATCGGACACCTGCGCGGTATCGAGCAGGGCGGCGGCGCGTGGCGTGACGTTCTTGCCGAACGTCGTCGCCGGCGCGAGTAAATGGCTGAAGCCCGAGGCAAGCTTGGCGATGACCGCGGCGAGATTTTCGGGCAGACCGTGCGCAAGGTGCGCGGCGTCGGCCAACAAGACACGCGTAACGCCGAAGATGTTCGCCGCGGCCTCGGCGGCGGCACGGCAGCCGGACCCGGCAATCAGTACCGAGACATCCGACGAGATCGCCCCGGCGGCCGTGACGGTGTTGAGTGTCGCCGGTTTGAGGGAATTGTTGTCATGTTCGCCGAGGACGAGGACACCCATCAGATGACCTTTGCTTCGCTGCGGAGCTTTTCAACCAACTCGGCGGTCGACTGCACCATCTTGCCGCCCTGACGCTTCGGCGGCTCCTCGACCTTCAGCAGGCTCAGTCGCGGGCTGGCATCGACGCCGAGGTCCGCGGGCGACAGGGTTTCGATAGGTTTCTTTTTTGCCTTCATGATGTTGGGCAAGGTGGCATAACGGGGCTCGTTGAGGCGAAGGTCGGTGGTCAAGACGGCCGGCAGCTTCAGGCGCAGCACTTCGAGGCCGCCATCGACCTCGCGCGTGATTTCGGCTTCCTCGCCCTCGATCGCCAGCTTGGAAATGAACGTTCCCTGCGCCCAGCCGAGCAGTCCAGCCAGCATTTGTCCGGTCTGGTTGCAATCGTCGTCGATTGCCTGTTTGCCGAGGATGGCCAGGCCTGGCTGCTCGCGTCTGACGATGGAGGCAAGCAGCTTGGCCACTGCCAATGGCTGGAGTTCGACGTCCGTATTAACGTGAATCCCGCGGTCGGCGCCCAAGGCCAAGGCGGTGCGGATGGTTTCCTGGCAGGATTGCGGACCCATGGAAACGGCCACGACTTCGGTAGCCACGCCCTTTTCCTTGAGCCTCACAGCTTCCTCGACGGCGATTTCGTCGAATGGGTTCATCGACATCTTAACGTTAGCGGTCTCGACCCCGGAACGATCGGCCTTGACCCTGACCTTGACGTTAAAATCGATTACCCGCTTTACGGCGACCAGAATCTTCATCTTCACTGACGGAATTTGGGAAAGTTTGCCGCGCTGCTCCCTGGCTGGAAGCCGCCGTAAACCGGGCTTTCCGTGCGTTTATTTCGCAGTGCACCATAAAACTGTAATGAGGGGGTGTCAATGCGTCCGGAAGGCGGGTGGCGGCTAGCGGTTGGCCCCCGGCTGCCACAGGATGTCGGCCTTGCCATCGTCGTTCAGGTGGCGGGCCAACACGAAAAGATGGTCGGAAAGGCGGTTGATATACCGAATCGCGGCGGGGTTCACCGGTTCGCGGGTAGCGAGTTCGGTCATGCGCCGCTCCGCCCGCCTGGCAATGGTGCGAGCAAGATGAAGATATCCGGCCGCCGGGTGCCCGCCGGGCAAGACGAAGGAGTCGAGCGGCGCCAGTTTTTCATTCATTGCGTCGATTTCCGTTTCCAGCCGATCGATCTGAGCCTGGGTCATCCGCAAGCTCTTGTCGTCGGGCCGGTCGTGACCGGGCTTGCACAAATCCGCGCCAAGGTCGAAGAGGTCGTTTTGAATGCGGCCCAACATCGTGTCCGCCGGACCGCTGGCATGCAACCGGCAGAGACCGATCGCCGCATTGGCTTCGTCCACCGTGCCATAAGCTTCGACGCGAAGATCGTGTTTGGCGATTCGGGCGCCGTCACCCAGCGAGGTCTCGCCCTGATCACCCCCGCGGGTATAGATGCGGGTCAGCCTTACCATCGCCAAGAACCGATCAGGCGCGAATGAAGAGGACGTAGGTCATGAGCAGGACAATGGCCACGGCCTGCGAAATGACCCGAAGCCGCATCAATAGGTTGCTCCGCCGTCCGCCCGCCTTGCCGCCGCGCGCCATGACGAAGATTCCGGCGAGCAGGACCCCGAGCACCGTCGCCAACGAGAACCCAATGAGGTAAGGAAAGATCGCGCGAAGGAATTCCATGGCCTGACTATAGTCGGCGCCGCGCCGGCTCGCCAGCGGCGCCCGCGTCAGTTGCGGCGGGACAACAATCCGCGCGCTACAACCTGGGCCTGGATTTCCGCGGCGCCTTCGAAAATATTCAGGATGCGGGCGTCGCAGATCACGCGACTGATCTGATATTCCTCGGCATAACCATTGCCGCCATGGATCTGAAGCGCATTGTCGGCATTGGACCAAGCCGTCCGCGCCGCGAGCAGCTTCGCCATGCCGGCCTCGATATCGCAACGCCGGTCGGAATCCTTCTCGGCGGCGGCGAACAAGGTTAGTTGCCGGGCGATCATGGTTTCCACGGCCATCCAGGCGAGCTTGCCATATACGCGGGGAAAATGCCGGATGGCTTTGCCGAATTGGATGCGGTCGCGGGCATAGGTCAGACCTAGCTCCAAGGCATTCTGGGAGACGCCAACCGCACGCGCCGCCGTCTGAATGCGGGCCGATTCGAAGGTGGCCATGAGCTGCTTGAAGCCTTGTCCCTCGACGCCGCCGAGAAGAGCATCGACCGGCACGGTGAAGCCATCGAAGCCGATTTCGTATTCCTTCATGCCGCGATAACCGAGCACCTTGATTTCACCGCCGCTCATACCTTCGGCGGGGAATGGATTGCCATCGGTGCCGCGCGGCTTTTCGGCGAGCATCATGCTGAGACCCTTGTAGCCGGGCTCATTGGGATCGGTGCGCACGAGCAGCGTCATAAGGTCGGCGCGGGCCGCATGGGTGATCCATGTCTTGGCGCCGGTGATGCGATAGACCGCGCCGTCGCGCACGGCGCGCGTCCGCAGCGAGCCAAGATCGGACCCGGTATTGGGTTCGGTGAACACCGCCGTCGGCAGAATCTCGCCTGAGGAGATGCGTGGCAGCCAATGTTGTTTCTGCGCGTCGGTGCCGCCGAGGCGGATCAACTCGGCCGCGATTTCGGAGCGTGTGCCGAGCGAGCCGACACCGATATAAGCGCGGCTCAGCTCTTCGGTGACGACACACATCGCGGCCTTGCCCAGGCCCAGCCCGCCAAAGTTTTCCGGCACGGTCAGCCCGAAGGTGCCGAATTCAGCCATCTGGTCGATCACCGACATCGGGATCAGCTCGTCGCGCCGGTGCCATTCATGGGCGAAAGGTGTCACCTGTTCGGCCGTAAACCGGCGGAACTGGTCGCGCATCATGTCGAGCGTCTCGTCGTCGAGTCCGGGGTCTCCGAAATGGCCGGATTCCATGGTTTGAGTCAGCAACTCGGCGAGCCGCATGCGTACGGAATCGGTGTTGCCCCGGGCGATCAGGCTCGAAACCGCCGCGGTGCGGAAGGCGCGCACGATCGCATCGTCGAGCCCGATCTCCGCCGGGCGCACGATCTCGCCCTGGCTCATGGCAATGCCACCTTCAAGCTGGGCCAGATATTCACCGAAGGCGGCCTGCAGCATCAGCGTCTCGATTTCCGCGAAGCGGCCCGATTCGTCGAGCCGCACGGCCCAGGACAACATGCGGCCGAGCGCCGCGACATACGTTGCCATCCAGGCGTAGCCATGGGCCGCGAATTGGTGCCGGTCGAGCAAATCGCCGGCAATGGCGCCATCGCGGGTGACGGCGGCGGCAACAGCGACCTTGGCGGCGGTCAATAGGGTCTCGGCGGCGGCGAGTGCGTCCCGAGCTTCGCGCAGAAGGACCGTCTTGCCCGGATTTGCGGCGGCGTTGTTCATTTTGGCTCCAAGGCGAGGGCGTTCGGGTCATGAGTCAGAAGCCGGGCGACCGCCCCCGCGGCGGGGCGCTCATTCCGCGAAGCTTCCCCGCCATGGGTGACACGCCCTAAGCAAGGACTGTGCGGTGAGTGGGCCGCCCTCGGTCTCGGCGAAAACCGGGACGAGGCCGCGGCGCGCCGGACGCGGTTTTAGGCCTCCATCGCGTCTTCGAGCGTCTTCATGCCCGGGCGTTTGGCCTGGACCAGAACCGCCATGTTGCCCGGCTTGTGCTGGTTCTTCATCATCTTGGTGTGGGCGCGCGGTATGTCGTTCCAGGCAAAGACCTCTGACAGGCAGGGGTCAACTCGGCGGTCGATGACCAGCCGGTTCGCCTGGCTCGCCTGCAAGAGATTGGCGAAATGGCTGCCTTGGATGCGCTTCTGCCGCATCCAAACGAAACGCGCATCGAAGGTGATGTTGTATCCGGTGGTGCCGGCGCAGAACACGACCATGCCGCCGCGTTTGACAACGAAACACGAGACCGGGAAGGTCTGTTCGCCGGGGTGCTCGAAAACGAAGTCGACGTCGTTGCCCTTGCCCGTGAATTCCCAGATGGCGCGGCCGAATTCGCGGCACTTTTTCATGTAATCGCCATAGGCCTTGGCGTCGTTGACCTCGGGAAGGCGGCCCCAACAATCGAACTTGTTGCGATTGATGACGCCTTTGGCGCCCAGCGACATGACGAAATCGCGCTTGGTGTCGTCGGAGATGATGCCGATGGCGCTCGCGCCGGCAGTCGCGATGAGTTGAACCGCCATCGAACCGAGGCCGCCGGAGGCGCCCCACACTAGGACGTTGTCGCCTGGCCTTAGACCGTGGGGCCGATGGCCGAACAACATGCGATAGGCGGTGGCGAGGGTCAGAACGTAACAGCCGCTCTGCTCCCAGGTCAGATGGAGCGGCCGCGGCATCAACTGGCGCGATTGAACACGGGCGAATTGGGCGAAGGAACCGTCCGGGGTCTCGTAACCCCAAATACGCTGCGACGGCGAAAACATGGGGTCGCCGCCATTGCATTCCTCGTCGTCGCCATCGTCCTGATTGCAATGGACAACGACCTCGTCGCCAACCTTCCAACGCTTGACCTTGTTGCCGACGGCCCACACGACGCCCGAGGCGTCCGAACCGGCGATGTGATATTCGGCCTTGTGCACATCGAAGGGCGAAATCGGTTTGCCAAGCGACGCCCAGACGCCGTTGTAGTTGACGCCGGCGGCCATCACCAGGACCAAACATTCGTCTGGTCCGACCGAAGGGATGGGGACAGCTTCCACCTGCATCGCGGTTTCCGGCTCGCCATGACGCTCGCGGCGAATGGCCCAGGCATACATTTGTTTTGGAACATGACCGAGCGGCGGAATTTCGCCGATCTCATAAAGATCCTTGGCAACTGGCCCGGGGCCGCGTTTGGCGGCTGTTTGGTCAGTCTTGAGGGCGACGACGTTGGATTGGGTCATGAGCGTCGCGTTTCCTTGCTATGAGTAGTATGCAAGCGCGAGTGTTTAACACTACGGTAATCTAGTTTGGCAACCGTTTTTTTGCAACGCAACAATGTGCTAATTTGACCCTGCCAGATGGGGATAAACAGCGAAACTTCATGGGCTACCCCGGCCCTCGTTCTTGCGGTGCAACACAACCTTAGAGTTTTAATGAAACACTCACCTTCCCCTTCTGCGCGCGACGAACCCTGGTTGATGCGGACCTATGCCGGGCATTCTTCTGCCCGCGCGTCCAATCAGTTGTATCGAACCAATCTGGCGCGCGGGCAGACTGGCCTGTCGGTCGCATTCGATCTGCCGACCCAGACCGGTTACGACCCCGATCACGCGCTTGCGCGGGGCGAGGTTGGCAAAGTCGGCGTACCGGTGTCGCATATCGGCGACATGGTGGCGCTCTTCGACGGCATCCCGCTCGATCGCATGAATACCTCCATGACGATCAACGCGACCGCGCCGTGGTTGCTGGCTCTTTATGTCGCCGCCGCGGAACGGCAGGGCGTGGCCCGCAATGCGCTCTCCGGCACGACGCAGAACGACATCATGAAGGAGTACCTCTCGCGGGGTACGCATATCTTTCCACCCGGGCCGAGCTTGCGCCTGACCACGGACGTGATCGCCTTCGCCTATCGCGAAATACCGAAATGGAATCCCGTGAACGTCTGCTCCTACCACCTTCAGGAGGCGGGCGCCGATCCGGTCGAGGAGGTTGCGTTCTCGTTGGCCAATGCTTGCGCGCTGCTCGATGCCGTACGTGCGTCGGGGCAGGTGTCGGAGGCCGATTTTCCGGCGGTCGTCGGTCGAATCAGCTTTTTCGTGAATGCCGGCATCCGTTTCATCACCGAAATTTGCAAGCTGCGCGCTTTCGGCGAATTGTGGGACGAATTGTGCCGAGTTCGCTTCGGCGTCGCCGACGAAAAATACCGGCGCTTCCGTTATGGCGTGCAGGTGAATTCCCTCGGCCTGACCGAGCAGCAACCGGAAAACAACGTCTATCGCATCCTGCTCGAAACCCTGGCGGTCGTGTTGTCGAAAAGCGCGCGGGCGCGCGCCGTGCAACTTCCGGCTTGGAACGAAGCCCTGGGCCTGCCGCGCCCCTGGGACCAGCAATGGAGCTTGCGCCTCCAACAGATTCTGGCTTTTGAAACCGACCTCCTCGACTACGAGGACATATTCGACGGCTCCGGTGTGATCGCGGCAAAAGTCGAAACCATCAAATCCGCCGTGCGGGCGGAATTGGTCGAGATCGAACGCATGGGCGGCGCGGTCGCGGCTATCGAATCGGGGTACATGAAACAACGCCTCGTCGATTCCAACGCCCAACGTATGATCGCCATCGAAACCGGCGGCCAGATCGTGGTTGGCGTCAACCGGTATCAAGGCGGCGAGGCCTCGCCGCTAGTCGCGGCCGATGGCGGCTTTCTATCCGTCGATCCGGCCGGCGAAGCCGAACGCGTCGCCGAATTGCGCGCCTGGCGCCAGGGGCGGGACGCGGCCGCGGTCAAGGCGGGTCTCGCCGAATTGTCGTGCGCGGCCAAGGACGGGGCCAACATCATGCCGCCATCCATCGCTTGCGCCAAAGCCGGCGTTACTACGGGGGAATGGGCCGATGCGCTCCGTCAGACCTTTGGCGAATACCGAGCGCCCACCGGCGTCGGAGCGGCCGGGTTCGGCTCCGTCGGCGCCGATCGGGCGGCGCCACCGGCCGATCTGGAAAAGCTCCGTGCGCGCGTCGACGAGGTTTCCCGCAAGATCGGTCGGCGCATCAAGATCTTGATCGGTAAGCCCGGTCTCGACGGCCACTCCAATGGCGCCGAACAGATCGCGGTTCGCGCGCGCGATGCCGGGATGGAGGTCGTCTACGAGGGCATTCGGCTGACGCCGGCCCAGATTGTCGCGGCGGCGCTTGAGGAGGCGGTGCACCTCGTCGGGCTTTCGGTGTTGTCGGGCAGCCATGTCGCCCTGGTCTCCGATGTCCTCGACCAGATGCGGGCGGCGGGAATTGCCGGCATTCCCGTGGTCGTCGGCGGCATCATACCGCCGGCCGATGCGCTAACCCTCAAGGCCGCCGGGGTTGCCCGGGTCTTTACGCCCAAGGATTTCCTCATCACCGCGATTCTCGGCGATATCGTCGACCTTATTGAGGGCACGAATAAACGCGCCGCTTAACCTAAGGGGCGGCGGGCTGCGTGTTTACAGGCGCGTGACACCCTGATACATTTCGGCTTGCCCGCGCCGGGGCGTTGTCCCTCCGCCGCGGGTTTCCTGTTTGTGCGGGTTTTCCCAACGGCTTCCCGGTTGGCTGGCGGCGACGCGATATGAAGGTGTTGGCATGCAACAGCAATCGGCCGTTGGCCGAAGCGGTCGGCGCGTCGCTCAATTTGCCTTTGACCAATGCGACGATCCGGCGTTTCTCGGATATGGAAGTGTTCGTCGAAATCCTGGAAAACGTCCGCGGCGAGGATGTTTTCGTGATTCAATCGACGTCCTATCCGGCCAACGACAATCTCATGGAACTGCTTGTCGCCCTGGACGCGCTGAAGCGCGGCTCGGCGCGGCGGGTGACCACCGTCATTCCCTATTACGGTTATGCCCGCCAGGATCGCAAATCGGGGCCGCGCACGCCGATTTCCGCGAAGCTTGTCGCCAATTTGATTTCCGTCGCTGGCGCCAACCGCGTGCTGACCCTCGACCTGCACGCCGCGCAGATTCAGGGCTTCTTCGACATTCCCCTGGACAATCTGTTCGCGGCCCCGGTGTTCATCAAGGACATCCAGGAGAAATTCGCGGGCAAGGATTTGGTGATCATTTCGCCCGATGTGGGCGGCGTCGTGCGGGCGCGGGCGATCGCGCGCCGGCTTGAATGCGACCTGGCGATCATCGACAAACGGCGGGAGCGTGCCGGCGTGTCTGAAGTCATGAACGTCATCGGCGATGTCCAGGACCGCTATTGCGTGATCGTGGACGACATTGTCGATTCCGCCGGTACCCTGTGTAACGCCGCCGAGGCGCTTGTGGCGGCCGGCGCGAAGTCGGTTTCCGCTTATGTCACCCATGGCGTGTTGTCGGGCGGCGCGGTCGCTCGCGTCGTCGCCTCGCCCCTTGATGCTCTGGTCATCACTGACAGTATCGAAGTGACGCCCGATATGCGGGCCGCCCGCAATATCCGGCAGCTTTCGATCGCGCCGCTTATGGCGGAAGCGATTGAGCGGATCGCGGAAGAACGTTCGGTTTCGAGTCTATTCGACTAGAATTGCGTTTTTGGGCGGCGGCACCCCTGGAGGCCGGCGCCAACTCCGCGGGAAACACCCGTGGCATTTAGAGGAGAGGAGCATGACTAATACGATCGATCTCGCGGCCGAGCCGCGGGAGCGGGCTGGAAAGGGGGCCTCCCGTGCCGCAAGACGCGAGGGCAAGGTCCCCGCGGTCATTTACGGCAACAAGCTGCCCCCAGTGCTGGTCTCGCTCGACCCCAAGGCATTGACACGCGAATGCGACAAACCTGGCTTCTTCACGCGTGTCTGCGAGGTGAAACTAGGCCCGGACAAGGTTCGAGTTCTGCCGCGCGACGTGCAGCGGCATCCGGTCAGCGACCGCCCGATCCACGTCGATCTGATGCGCGTCAGCGACAACACCCGGATCCGCGTCGCCATTCCCGTGGCCTTCGAAAATGAAGCGATGTCACCGGGCTTGAAGCGTGGCGGCGTTCTCAACGTCGTTCGCCACGAAATCGAGGTTACCTGCCTCGTCGCCAACATCCCCGAGCGCATCTTGGTTGATCTCAGCGGTCTGGATATCGGTGACAGCGTTCACATCAGTAAGATCACACTGCCCGAAGGCGTGCGGCCGACGATTGCGCGCGACTTCACCATCGCCTCGGTGGCTGCGCCGACATTGATGAAGACCGCGGAAGAAGAAGCTGCGGAAGCCGCGGCTGCCGCGGCCGCGGCGGCCGAAGCGGCTGCTGCTGGGCCGGTGGGCGGTGCCGCAGCTGGCGCCGCGCCGGGTGCCGCACCTGCTGCTGGCGACGCCAAGAAAGGCGGCGCCAAGCCCGAAGAGAAGAAGAAAGAGGAGAAAAAGAAGTAAGGTCGTTCCCCACGACGGGGAGCATCCGTGCTGTTGTTGGTTGGCCTCGGTAATCCCGGTCGGGATTATGCGCGCAACCGCCACAATGTCGGCTTCATGGCGGTGGACGCTATCGTCCACCGCCATGATCTACCCGCCTTCCGTGCACGG
>CAMDDQ010000073.1 GCA_945892765.1 Asaia bogorensis | reverse complement strand
CAGGTTGAGGCACCATAGACGGCCGCCCAAATGTCCATCGGCTACGGCCTACGCCGGTTCCAGAAGCGCGTCAAGCCAGGCGGCGAGAGACTTGCGGTCGATGGGCCGCGGCGCGTGCCGCCGAGCCTCGGCCCGCGCAAAACGGCTCTCTGCGCCCGAATCGAGTGCACGCGCGGCCGCCGCCACCTTCATCATCGCGGGCAGATTTCCATCGCAATGCAGCACGGCGTCGCAGCCGGCCGCCAATGCCGCCTCCGTGCGCTGGCTCATACCGCCGGCGAGGGCGCGCATGCAGAGGTCGTCGGAGACCAGGAACCCATCGAAGCCGATGTTTCCACGGATGATTCCGCCGATCAGGCGGCTGGAGGTCGTGGCCGGGTTGTGGGCGTCGATCGACGTATAGAGGACATGGGCCGTCATCGCCCAGGGTGCGTCGGCCAATGCCCGGAAGGGAGCGAAATCGACGGCGGCGAGGTCGGCCTCGGCCGTGTCGACGACGGGAAGTTCGGCATGACTGTCGGCGCGCGCGCGGCCATGCCCGGGCATGTGTTTCACGACCGGCAGCACATTGCCGTCGAGCAACCCCTCGCAAAAAGCCCGGCCGAGCCTCGCGACGAGGCCGATGTTGGCCCCAAAGGCGCGGTCGCCAATAATGCCATGGCCTTCCGGGAACAAGACATCGAGGACGGGCGCGCAATCGACGTTGACACCGACCTCCCTCAAATCTTCGGCGATCAGGCGCGCCGCGGCGCGAGTGGCATCCTCGCCCCGCCTGGGGTCGCGCAGGGCAAGCGCGCCAATACGTCCGGCCGGAGGATAGGCCGGCCATAGCGGCGGCCTCAACCGCGCCACGCGGCCGCCCTCCTGGTCGATGAGAATGGGCGCGTCGTCGCGCCCGACCGCTGCTTTCAGATCGCCGACGAGGGCGCGGATTTGTTCCCGGCTATGGCAATTGCGGGTGAACAGGATGAAGCCGAGTGGATCGATGTCGCGAAAGAATGCGCGTTCATCGGGAAGAAGATTTGGACCCGAACATCCGAAAATGGCCGCCAGGGGCATCGCGACGGTCGGCCCCTTACAGGCGCACGACGAGACAGCCCTGCCGGCGGGCGGAAAGCTTGCCGCAAAGATCGCGCGCGGCGGCTTCGTCGGCGACGGGGCCGGCCTGGACGCGATAGACAATTCCGCGATCCCCGCCGAGATCCGCAGGGCTCACGGTCAGGCTTAATCCGCCAAGCACGTCGGGATGGTTTTTCACCAACCGCGCCCACTCTCGATTGGCGTCATCGGCGCTCCGCACGGATGAAAGCTGGATGCGGCGACCGCTCGCGGGCAAGGCGGCGAGAGCCGGCGGCGCCGGTGCGGCCGTCGGCGGTTGGGCCGGCGCCGGGCGTGATGGCGGCTCGGGCGCGGCGACGGGATCGGGCGCTTCGACGAGCACGGACTGGGGCGGCGGCCGCGGCATCGGCAGCTCCGGCGGCGGCAACAACCTCTCGATGACCGGGCCTGAATTGGTGCCGGGCGCCAGGCGGGCAAAAATCTCCTTGTCCTGGTCCGGAACCACCATGCCACCAGGTCTTTCGGGCCGCGTCTTGATCGGCCGCACATCGGCTTGGATGGTGGGAACCGGCCCCTGCCTGTCCGTCTGCATCAGATCGGCGCGATAGACATATCCGACGATTCCGGCGCAGCCGCCGAAGGCGACGAGAACGAACAAGGTTGGCCACAGGCGCCCCCGCCGCGCGGGCTCTGAGAGGGGGCCGGAAGGCCGCGTCGGACCTTCCTCCATCAACGCATTTCCTCCACGGGCTTCACGCCGAAAATGCGGAGACCCGCCGCCACGACCAAACCAACCCCGCGGGCCAGCGCCAGTCGCGCGCGGGTCGCCGCGACGTCTCCGGCGACGATGAAACGCAAGCTCGTTTCATCCTTGCCGCGGGTCCATAAAGCGTGAAAGGCGGCGGCCAGATCGTGCAGATAAAAAGCGATGCGATGGGGCTCATGTGTCTCCGCGGCGGTTTCCACGACGCGCGGCCATTGGGCGAGCGTCTTGAGAATCGCCATTTCGTCAGGGTCGCGCAGCCGCGACAATTCCGCGCCGCCGAGGGCGGCGTCCGAGAAATCGGCGTCGGGAAATTCCGCCGCCGCCTGACGCATCACCGAACGATGGCGTGCATGTGCGTATTGCACGTAGAACACGGGATTATCTTTCGACTGTTCCGTCACCTTGGCAAGATCGAAATCAAGATGCTGATCGTTCTTGCGGGTCAGCATGATGAAGCGCACGACGTCCTTGCCGACTTCATCGACAACATCGCGCAGGGTGACGAAGGTGCCGGCGCGTTTAGACATTTTCACGGGCTCGCCCTTGTTCATCAGATTGACCATCTGACACAGCTTCACCTCCAGCCCGGCCTTGCCGTCCGACAACGCCGCGACGGCGGCTTTCATCCGTTTCACATAGCCGCCGTGATCGGCGCCCCAGACGTCGATCATGACGGCGAAGCCGCGGCTGAATTTGTCGAGATGATAGGCGATGTCGGTGGCGAAATAGGTCCAACTGCCGTCCAATTTCTTCAGCGGCCGGTCGGTGTCGTCACCGAATTGCGTGGCCCGGAACAAAGTCTGCGGTCGCGGCTCCCAATCGTCGGGTTTGTCACCCTTGGGCGGCTCCAGTGTGCCGGTATAGATCAGGCCGCGCCCTTCCAGAAGAAGCAGGGCCGCGTCCACGCTGCCCCGTTCGACCAGGCCGCGCTCGGACGTAAACACGGCGTGTTTGATGCCGATTCCGGCAAGATCGGAGCGGATCAGCGCCATCATCGCATCGACCGCGAAAGCCCTGATCGAGGGCAGCCAAGCCTCCTCCGGCTGGTTTAGCCACTTGCGGCCATCGCGCGCGGCCAGGGCCGCGCCCACGGCGCACAGATAGTCGCCGGGATAAAGGCCTTCGGGAATCGCGCCGATGGCTTCACCCAGGGCCTCGCGGTAACGCAGATGGACCGAGCGCGCGAGCGCATCGACCTGGGCCCCGGCATCGTTGACGTAATATTCGCGTGTCACGTCAAAGCCGGCGGCATCGAGCAGATTGGCGAGCGCATCGCCGAAGGCGGCGCCGCGCCCATGTCCGACATGCATCGGCCCGGTCGGGTTGGCGGAAACGTATTCGACATTGACCTTGCGGCCGTTCCCCAAGGACGACCGGCCATAAACATCGCCGGCGGCGATCGCCGCTGCCAGCCGCCCGTGCCAAAAGCTTTCGGCGAGGCGCAGATTGATGAAACCGGGCCCGGCAATTTCAACCGCGACAACATCCGGCAGCGCCGTCAACACCGGCACCAGCGCCGCAGCAAGCGTTCGCGGCGCCTGCCCCGCCGGTTTGGACAGCACCATCGCGGCGTTGGTCGCCAGATCGCCATGGGCGGGATCGCGCGGCGGCTCCACTGCCACGCGCGAAAAATCCAGCCCGGCCGGCAGCGCGCCGTTCGCAACCATGCCGTCGAGCGCGGCCACGATCTTGGTCTGGAAATCCCTGAACAGGTTCATGGTCTCATTCATCGAGGCGGCATAATTTTCGGTGTTCGGTCTGGGCGTAGCGGTCGGTCATCCCTGCGATGTAGTCGGCGACCAGCCTTGCCGTTGCTTGCCGGTCCTTGCGATCGACCTTGCCGTACCACTCGGTTGGCAGGCATTCGGGCTCGGCGAACAACAGATCGAACAAATCGGTGACGATCCGGCGCGCCTTGCTGGTCATGCGGTTGACCTTGTAATGCCGGTACATCCGTTGGAACAGGAATTCCTTCACCGCCTGATTGCTGATCCGCATCGCCTGGGAAAACCCAATGAGCGGACGGCCGGCCCCACGAATGTCCGCCGGCGATTTCGGATTTGCCTCGGCCAGGAGCCGGCGACTCTCACCAAGAAGGTCGGTTACCATGGCGTCGATCAGGCGGCGCACGGATTCGCCGACAAGGCGCCCGAATTCAATGCCCGGGTAACGCGCCCGGACTTCGGCGAAGATCGGCCCGACCAAGGGCAGATCGGCCAAGTCCTCGGCGGTGAAGAGCCCGGCGCGCAATCCATCGTCGATGTCGTGGTTGTTATAGGCGATGTCGTCGGCCAGCGCGGCAAGCTGGGCTTCCGCCGAGGCGAAGGTGTCGATTTCGAGATCGTGCCCGCGGACATAGGCGCCGATCGCCTCCGGCAGCGCCTTGCCCGGCGAAGCCGCGCCAGTGAGCGGGCCGTTATGTTTGACCAGCCCCTCCAGCGTCTCCCATGTCAGATTCAACCCATCGAATTCGGCATAACGATGTTCGAGCGCGGTAACGATTCGCAAGGTCTGGGCGTTATGGTCGAACCCGCCATAAGGCTTCATCGCGAGATCGAGCGCGTCCTCGCCGGCATGGCCGAAGGGTGTGTGGCCGAGATCGTGGGCCAAGGCCAGCGCCTCGGCCAGATCCTCGTTCAACGCCAGGTTGCGGGCGACGCTGCGTGCGATCTGCGCCACTTCCAGGCTGTGCGTCAGGCGGGTTCGATAGTGGTCGCCCTCGTGATAGACGAAAACCTGGGTCTTGTGTTTCAGCCGCCGGAACGCCGCGCAATGGATGATGCGATCGCGGTCGCGCTGAAACCCCGACCGCGTCGGGCTTTCCGGTTCGGCGTGACGCCGGCCGCGGCTGCGCGCCGGATCGCAGGCATAGGCCGCGAGTTTTGCTCCCTCTGGCATCGCTGAAACCTACAGTTCCGTGCCCCCGCGAGGCAATGGCGCGGTTTGACTTAAGCGAAAGAATGCCTAGATACTGCATGGACGATTCGCCACCCCTGCATGAACGGGGATTTCGACAATGACCGATATTACCGTCGCCGATCGCGGCCTTCAGATCAGCGAAAGCGCCGCCCGGCGCATCGCCTGGCTGGTCGGCCAGGAAGAAAATCAGGGCCTGATGCTGCGCGTCTCCGTGTCCGGCGGCGGCTGCTCTGGGTTCCAATACGGCTTCGTACTCGACGGTTCGCGCACCGCCGACGATCGTGTGTTCGAGCGCAGTGGGGCCAAAATCCTGATCGACGAAGCCTCGCTTGATTTGTTGAGCGGCTCCGAAATCGATTTTGTCGAAGACCTCGCCAGCTCCGCCTTCGCCATCCGCAATCCCCAAGCAAAATCGACCTGCGGCTGCGGCAATTCTTTTTCCGTCGGCTGAACCGGCACGAGCCGGTTTTTAGAGGAATGACGCTCGCGGCCTTCCGCCCAGGCCCGCGACGATCAAAGCCGCGATGACCAAAATCGCCTCGTGGAACGTCAATTCAATCAAGGTGCGAATGCCGCGCCTGATCGAATGGCTGAAGGACGTTTCCCCGGACATCGTGCTGCTGCAGGAAATCAAAACCGTCTCGGACTCATTCCCCTTCCTTGAACTGACGGCCGCGGGTTATCGCGCCGTGGTCGTCGGCCAGAAGACCTATAACGGCGTCGCCATTTTAAGCCGCGTCGAGCCAAAATCAGTGCGGACGTCCCTCCCCGGCGACGACGCGGACGATCAGGCGCGCTACATCGAGGCCGAAATCGGCGATTTGACCGTCGCCTCGATCTATCTGCCGAACGGCAACCCGGTCGGCACGGAGAAATACACCTACAAACTCGATTGGATGGAGCGTCTCTACCGCCACGCGTCGGAATTGCTGAAGGTGGATCGTCCGCTCATTCTCGGCGGCGATTACAATATCTGCCCAACCGACGACGACGTGTACGACCCGGCGGGCTGGAAAGACGACGCCCTATGCCGCAAGGAATCGCGCGCGGCTTTCCGCAAGCTCGTTTACCTCGGCCTCACCGATGCCTACCGCGCCCGCCATCCCGATACGCGCGCCTACACCTTTTGGGATTACCAGAACAACGCCTGGCCGCAAAATCGCGGGCTTCGCATCGACCATCTGCTGCTGTCTCCGCAAGCCGCCGACCGGCTGGAGGACAGCGGCATCGACACCGCGCCGCGCGGCAAGGACAAAGCCTCCGACCACACGCCGGTGTGGTGCAACTTGCGTTAGCCGAAGATGCGGGGGCCGTTAGGCCCCCACGCCCCCGCTAGATATCCGCATAGACATGCGTCTCGGCTTTGGCGCCGGGATGGGTGACGGCGCCGTAGCGGGCGGCGCCAACGGTTTGGGCGTAACGCCACAAGGCGCCCGATTGAAAATCGGTTTGGCGCGGCTTCCATTTCGCGCGGCGGGATTTCAACTCGCCGGCGGTCAGATCGACCTGAAGCTTGCCCTTCGCCGCGTCGATCGCGATGACGTCGCCATCCTTAAGCAGCCCGATCGGGCCGCCGACCGCCGCTTCCGGCCCGATATGGCCGATGCAGAAGCCGCGGGTGCCGCCGGAGAAGCGGCCATCGGTGATCAGCGCCACCTCCTCGCCCATACCCAGGCCGTAGAGCGCGGAGGTCGTGGACAACATCTCGCGCATCCCCGGTCCGCCGCACGGGCCTTCGTAACGGATGACGATGACCTCGCCCGGCTTGATCGCGCGGCCAACCACCGCCGCGAAGGCGTCTTCCTCGCAATCGAAACAACGCGCCTTGCCGGTGAATTGCAGTTTCTTCATGCCGGCGACCTTCACCACCGCGCCATCAGGCGCGAGGTTGCCGCGCAAACCCACGACGCCGCCGGTCGGCGACAGCGGCGCCGAGGTCGGCCGCACGACGTCTTGGTTTTTCGGAAACTTCACGCCCTTCAAATCCTCGGCGATGGTCTTGCCGGTCACCGTCCTGCAATCGGCATGCAGAAACCCTCCATCCAGCAAGGCCCGCATCAACACCGGCACGCCGCCGATGTCGTGCATGTCCTTGGCCACGTAGCGGCCGCCCGGCTTAAGATCGGCGATATAGGGCGTGCGCCGGAAGATGTCGCAGACGTCGAACAGATCGAAGTCGATGCCCATTTCATGCGCGATCGCCGGCAGGTGCAGGGCACCGTTGGTCGATCCGCCGGACGCAGCCACGATCACGGCGGCATTCTCCAGCGCCTTGCGGGTGACGATGTCGCGCGGGCGCAGCCTGGCTTTCAACAGCTTCATCACCGCCTCGCCCGACGCCTCGGCGTAAAGATCGCGCGATTCGTACGGCGCCGGAGTGCCGGCGGAGCCGGGCAACGCCAGCCCCATCGCCTCCGATACGCAGGCCATCGTGTTGGCCGTGAACTGGCCGCCGCAAGACCCGGCAGACGGGCAGGCGCCGCATTCCAATTCGTGGAGATCGGAATCGCTCATCTTGCCGGCGCTGTGCGCGCCCACGGCCTCGAACACGTCGACGACAGTGACGTCCCTGCCCTTGAACCGTCCGGGCAGGATCGTGCCCCCATACATGAACACCGACGGCACGTTCAGCCGCACCATCGCCATCATCAGGCCGGGCAGGGATTTATCGCAGCCGGCGAGCCCGACCAACGCGTCGTAACAATGGCCGCGCATGGTCAACTCGACCGAATCGGCGATGATTTCGCGCGAGACCAGCGACGATTTCATCCCGGCATGGCCCATGGCGATGCCATCGGTGACGGTGATGGTGGTGAATTCGCGCGGCGTGCCATCGGCCGCGGCAACGCCGCGCTTGACCGCTTGGGCCTGCCGAGCCAAGGAAATATTGCAGGGTGCCGCCTCGTTCCAGGTCGTCACCACGCCAACCAGCGGCTGCTTGATCTCCGCCTCCGACAATCCCATGGCATAGAGATACGAACGATGCGGTGCGCGTTCGGGCCCCACGGTCGTATGCCGGCTGGGCAGTTTGGATTTATCGAATTTGGCCTTGGCGGAAGCAGGCATGGCATTTTCCCCATTGGTTGTCGTAGTGGAAGATAACGGCGCGAACCGACAAATGCCTAGCCCCAGCCGGACCGAACGAAGCCCGTTCAAGACACCCGGCTAGCCAATAACATCAGATGATTGTAAAATCGCGTCGATAGGACGCGCATGTTTCACTAACTCTGGGGCGATATCGGGAATACTGAATGAATTGGCTTGAAATCGCTTCTCCGACCCTCAAACACCACCACCGCATCTGGGTCGGACTTCGGGGACAAGGCTTGTTGCCCGGCTTGGCGACCTACAAGAATTTCACGGAGTTCGTACCGACCGATATTTCCGCCTCGCTGATTCTACCAGCCGATAGCAGCGGCCCGGTTTGGGGGCATGTTGGCAGCGATCTCGAACTTCTTCTTCCACAATGCCGCCCTGGCACACGAGTCGAAGCCATGCCGTCGGCGACCTGGCGAATCTCCGTTCTGTCCCCGATTCTGAGAGTCGCGTCGACCCGCCAGCCTGATTGCCAGCGCGGGGAATTCGGTCAGAATAAACTCCAATTTGAAAGGCTCTTGCTGCCGTTTGGAGATAACCTGCAAGTGCGGGTGGTCCACATAATTTACGACACTCCAGGGTATGCCTGAGGGAGACCGCATATGAAGGCCGGCGAGATTCCGGACAACGATCTGTATCGCCTGGATGCCCTGCGCAGCCTGGATCTTCTCGATACCGCGCCCGAAGCGGAATTCGACGCCATCGTGCGCCTGGGGTGCGAACTCTTTGGAACGCCTACTTGTCTCGTGTCGTTGGTCGATGCCGAACGCCAGTGGTTCAAGGCCCAAATTGGGCTCGAAGCGCCGGAAACGCCGCGCGACATTTCCTTTTGCGGACACGCCATCCACCACGATGAGGTGTTCGTCGTTACCGACACCGCCGCGGATTCCCGGTTCGACGACAACCCATTGGTGACCTCGGCGCCGTTTATCTGTTTCTACGCGGGCGCGCCGATTTGTCTGCCCAACGGCTATCGCATCGGCACGGTCTGCGCCATCGCCCCGACGCCGCGGCAGACTTTTGGCGAGCGTGACCGGCGCGTTTTGGCCGACCTCGCGACAATGGCGATGACCGCCATCCGGGCCCGCGCGCTCCGCTCTCGGCTTGATGAATCGCTGAACCTGAAGGATTTGTACCAGGCTGCGCTCTACGCCTCTCCAGCCGCCATCGCCTGTGCCGACGCCCAGAGCGTCATCCAGGATTGCAACGGCAGGTTCGCGGATTTCTGTGAAATGAAGTCGCCGATTGGGCAGACGATCAACGACGCGGTGCCGGTCGCCCTCGCCGATTGGAACCCCGCGGTCATGTACCAACAAGGTTTGTTGGAAGCTAAGGCGACGGCGCGCGCCAGCGGCGAAAAGCTCCGCATCTGGCGGCAGCCGACCGGGTTCCTCGTAATCCTTGAATGAAGATGTAAGAGGCGCCGGCGCGCTCCTAAGCCGCGTTCTCCGCGCCATGGACGACCAGTCCGGTCGGAAAGCACAGCTTCACCGACGTGCCGATGCCGACCTTGCTCCGTAATTCGAGACTGCCGCCGAGCAATTCCACCAGCCGCTTGGTGATCGGCAGGCCGACGCCGCCGGTGCTCCGCGCCATTTGCGCCTGCCCGTAGGGCTGCATGACGAGTTCCAGGTCTTCCGGCGCGATGCCGATGCCGGCGTCGCTGAACACAACCACAAAACAGCCCTCATTGGGATCGTTCCAGGCCTTGACGGTGACGCCGCGACCGGGTGGCGTGAATTTGATCGCGTTCAACAATAGATTAAAGACGATCTGCTTGAAGCGCTTTTCATCGGTGCGCAGCACGGCAAAATCGGCCTGGATGTCGACCTTCAGCACGACCTTGGCCTTTTCCGCCCGATCCCGGAAAATTTCGACGCTTTCGGCGATCAGCTTTTTCACATTAGTCGGTCGAAGATCGACGTCGAGCTTGTCCTGCTCGATCCGGCCCAGATCCATGAGGTCGCTGGTCAGGCCCACCGCCTGCAGCACCGCCCCGTGAATCGTCGCAGCGCAGTCCTTGTATTTCTTGTTGCCGAGCGGACCGAACATTTCCTTAGCCATGATTTCGGAGAAGCCGAGTATGGCGTTGAGCGGCGTGCGTATATCGTGGCTCATGCGTGCCAGAAAATCCGACTTGGCGTGGTTGGCCTTCTCGACTTCGGCCAAAGTCTGCGTCATCTGGGCCACTCGCGACCGCACCGCGTCCTCAAGGCTCCGGCTGTGGCTGGCCACCGTTCGTTTGAGCAGATGGAGTTCGATCAGGCCGCGAATCCGCGCCCGAAATTCGGCCTCCTCGAACGGGCGGCGCAGGATGTCGCGGGCGCCCAGCGACAGAGCGCGCCGGTGCAAATCGGGATCGCGGTCAGATGATGCCAGAGCTAAGACAATCGGCTGCGGCGGCTGGCCCTCTGCCGCCCCGACCGCTTTGATCCCCGCGAGGCCATCGAAAGTCGCACCGCCGACTTCGACCACCAAGGCATCGGCCGGCGTGTGTGCATGGAGGGTCCGGAGTTCGTCCAGACTGCGGGCGGTACGGATTTCGGTATAGCCGAAACCGCGCAGAAGCGCCGCCAACCGGCCGTTCTACGCCGGATCGCCGCCGGCAATCAGGATATCCGCGGGCTCAATCGAGAGGGACATGGACCATGAACCCCGCAAGGGCGCCTTCGTTGCGCCCGGTTGGTATCGTACCACCCTAGGCTGTATTCGTTAACTATTTCCGATTCACCTCTAGCTACGTCGGCGTATCGATTTCGGATCGCTTGGTCCCTAGACCGAAAGTCGGTCGAGCGCCTGCGCCAGTTTCGCGCGCGTCGCTTCGGCCTCCGCCCGCCTTTCGCGTTGCTCCTCGACCACCTCCTCCGGTGCCTTGGCCAGGAAGCCGGCATTGGCAAGCTTGGCGTCGATCTTGGCGATTTCTCCGGCGAGTTTGTCGCGCTCCTTGCCCAGCAATCCGCGTTGCTTGGCCACGTCGATATGCCCGGACAATGGCAACAACAACGTCGCGTCGCTCAACACGATCTGCGCGGCTTCGCTTCCCGAAGCGCGCGGATCGTGTTCGATGTCATCGAGCCGGGCCATGGTCAGGATGATGGCGCGGTAGCGGTCGAGCCGTGCCGCCGCTTCGCTCGAGGATTCGCGCACGCGCAGAGTCAAACGCGCGGCCGCCGGAACGTTCATTTCGGAGCGCACGGCGCGAATTTCCGAAACCACCTTCACGACCCATTCCATTTCCAAAGAAGCGTCGGCGTCGATCAGTGCGACTTCATCCTCGGGCCAGGGTGCGGCAATCAGCCGGCCGCCGCTGGGCGGCGAAAGGCGGGACCACAACTCCTCGGTCACGAAGGGCATAATCGGATGCAACAAGCGCAAGATGCGATCGAGCACCCAGCCCGTAGTGCCGCGAATTTCGGTGGCGTCCGCGGGATCGTTGCCGAGCAGCATCGGCTTGGTGAATTCGAGATACCAATCGCAGAAGCTGCCCCACACGAATTGGTAGATTTCGGCGGCCGCGTCATTGAAGCGGAATTCGCCGAACGCCCGTTCCAGCCTTTGGCCGCAGCGCACGGCCTCACCCACGATCCAGCGGTTCACGACTAGGCGCGACCGCGCCGGATCGAAGCCCGGGTTGGGTAGGCAGGCGTTCATTTCGCAGTACCGCGCGGCGTTCCAAAGCTTCGTCGCAAAATTGCGGTAGCCTTCGACCCGCCCGGCGGAAAGCTTGATGTCCCGCCCAGGCGCGGCAAGAGCCGCCAGCGTGAAGCGCAGCGCATCGCAGCCATAGGCATCGATCAGCTCGAGCGGGTCGATGACGTTGCCCTTGGATTTCGACATTTTCTGCCCGCGTGCGTCGCGGACAAGGGCGTGGATATAAACCGTCTGGAACGGCACTTCGCCCATGAAGTGCAGCCCCATCATCATCATCCGCGCCACCCAGA
>CAMDDQ010000072.1 GCA_945892765.1 Asaia bogorensis | reverse complement strand
CAACGGGTTGTGACGGCCCCCGCCGGTGACGATCCATTGCAGCGGTGGAACCGGCATGTGGCCCTCGGCCATCGCCACGGCCCGCGCTGTGAAGGCGGCCAGCGTCGCGGCGCCGTCGCAGACTGCCAGTGTCAGCGCCGCGTGGCGGGCGAAATCGTCGCGGTCCAGCGATTTGGGCGGTTTGCGATCAAAAAAGGGATGCCGGCAAAGCCGCGCGAGTACGTCCTCGTCGCCACGGCCGGCGCGGGCCAGGGCGCCGTCACGGTCCAAGGGCAGCCCCGTCCAGGCCATCGCCCAGTCATCAATAAGAGCGTTGCCCGGCCCGGTGTCGAAGGCCAGGATCGCTTCGCCCGCGCCAATCCACGTCACGTTGGCGACGCCGCCGATATTGAGCACGGCCGTGGGCAGGGGCAAATGCCGCGCTAGCGCCCGGTGATACAAGGGCACAAGCGGCGCGCCTTGCCCCCCGGCCGCCACATCGGCGCTGCGAAAATCGGAGACAACCTCGATTCCGGTGAGGCGCGCCAGCAATGCCCCGTCGCCGATTTGCCAGGTCCGCCGGTCCTGCGGGCGATGCAGGATCGTGTGGCCATGGAACCCAATGACTCCGAAGTCCTTCACGCCAACCCTAAAGGCGTCGCAAAACGCTTTGACGGCCTCTGCATGAGCGAGTGTTATGTCGTGTTCGACTTCGGCCACCGCGCCGTTTCCGCCAAGGATCGACCGCAATCGCCGCCGCAGCGGCTCGGCATAGGGCACGGTCAACGCCGGACCGAAACCCTCGACCGCCTCGCCATCGGTGCGGATCGCCGCGACGTCGATTCCATCAAGCGACGTCCCGCTCATCAGTCCCAGCGCGTGCATATCGCTCCTTGCCGGCCCCCATCGCCACGGCTCGGCCGATTTTGGAGTCTAGCCGGCTTCTCCGCTCGGCCCTATAGTGACGCTTTGATGACTGCCGCAACGAGCGTTCGCTTTGCCCATCGCCACCTGCTTGGCGTAGAGGGGCTCTCTCCCGACGAGATCACGCTGCTTCTCGATCTGTCGGAATCCTATATCAAGCAAAGCCGCGCCGCGGATAAGAAGGCAACCCTGTTACGCGGGCGCACGATCATCAATCTGTTCTTCGAATCCTCGACGCGGACCCGTACCTCGTTCGAGTTGGCGGGAAAGAGACTGGGCGGCGACGTCATCAATATGTCAGCCGAGGTCAGCTCAGTGAAAAAGGGGGAAACCCTAATCGACACGGCGATGACCCTGAACGCCATGCACCCTGACGTTCTCATCGTGCGCCATCCCGACAGCGGCGCGGTCAAGCTTTTGTCGGAAAAGGTCAATTGTGCTGTCATCAATGCCGGCGACGGCACCCATGAACATCCGACTCAGGCGCTTCTGGATGCCCTCGCCATCCGCCGCCGCCGGGGCAGCCTGCAGGGGCTGACCGTGGCCATTTGCGGCGACATCATGCATAGCCGGGTCGCTCGGTCGAACATTCATTTGCTGACGGCGATGGGCGCGCGGGTTCGGGTCGTCGCCCCGCCCACCTTGTTGCCGGCATGTATCGACCGGATGGGCGTCGAGGTGTTCACCGACATGCGCGCTGGGCTGCGCGATTGCGATATCGTCATGATGCTGCGCCTTCAGACCGAGCGTATGCAGGGTGGCTTCGTTCCCTCCATTCGCGAATATTTCCGCTTCTACGGGCTCGATTACGCGAAACTTGAAGTCGCCAAGCCCGACGCCCTGATCATGCATCCGGGGCCCATGAACCGCGGCGTGGAGATCGATAGCGAGGTCGCCGACGACATCGACCGCAGCCTGATCCGGGAGCAGGTTGAAATGGGTGTCGCCGTGCGCATGGCGTGCCTCGATATCCTGACCCGCAATCTGCAATTGAACGAAGCCGCGACCTAAATCATGGGCGCCGAGCAAACCTCTATTGCAGCGCCAGGCCGTGTCGCCTACCTGAACGCTAGGCTGCTCGATCCGGGCAGCGGCCTCGACGCTCCCGGTGGTTTGTTGGTTGAGGATGGAGTCATCGCCGAAGTTGGCCCCGGCCTGTTCGGCGACGGGAGGCCCGGCGATACCGAATTCGTCGATTGCGCCGGAATGTGCCTGACGCCGGGCCTCGTCGATATGCGCGTGCAGCTGCGCGATCCCGGTGAAGAGCACAAGGAAACCATGGAGAGCGCGAG
Organism: Asaia bogorensis; assembly: GCA_945892765.1. Lineage (GTDB taxonomy): Bacteria > Pseudomonadota > Alphaproteobacteria > CACIAM-22H2 > CACIAM-22H2 > SHVT01. The sequence goes on along the minus strand of CAMDDQ010000072.1, from coordinate 9,670 downwards.
CCTCGCAGCCGCCGCCGGCGGCATCACGCGCATGGTCTGCCTGCCCAATACCAAGCCAGTGATCGACGACGTCGCGTTGGTCGAATTCATCGCCCGGCGTGCGCGGGAGACCGGGCTGGTGCATATCCACCCCTACGCGGCGGTCACCAAAGGCCTCGGCGGCAAGGAAATGACCGAGATCGGCCTGTTGGCCGCCGCAGGCGCTGTCGGCTTCACCGATGGCACCCAGGCCGTGGCCGATTCCCGGGTCATGCGGCGAGCCTTGAGTTATGCCCGCGCCTTCGACCGGGTGATCGTGCAGCATCCAGAGGAACCCGGGCTCGCCGCCGGCGGAGCCATGAACGAAGGCGAAATCGCCACCCGTCTTGGCTTGCAGGGCATTTCGCCGGTGGCCGAGGCAATGATGGTCGAACGCGATTTGCGCCTGGTCGAGATTACCGGGGGGCGTTATCACGTCGCTCATTTATCGACCGCCGCCGCGATCGATGTCGTGCGCGCAGCAAAAGCCCGCGGCTTGGCGGTGAGTTGCGACACGGCGCCACCCTATTTCGCTCTCAACGAACTCGCCGTCGGCGACTACCGGACCTTCGCCAAACTATCGCCGCCGCTGCGCAGCGAAACCGATCGCCGCGCCGTTGTCGCCGGCCTGAAAGACGGCACCATCGACGCCATCGCCAGCGACCATTCTCCCCACGACCAAGACAGCAAGCGGCTGCCCTTTGCCCAGGCCGCCTTCGGCATGATCGGACTTGAAACGCTGCTGTGCGTGTCGCTGGAGCTTTTTCATAACGGCCACCTCTCCCTGCTCGAGGTGCTCCGCAAATTGACCTGCCGGCCGTCGGAGATACTCTCGCTTCCGGGTGGCCGCCTGAAGCGGGGCGAACCGGCCGACATCATCATCTTCGATCCGGACCGCGCCTGGCGCATCAAGGAAGCGCGGTTTTTGAGCAAATCGAAAAATTCACCCTTCGACGGCCGACCGGCGCAAGGACGGGTCCTGCGCACCGTGGTGGGTGGTCGCACCATCTTCACCCTGGGCGCCTGAAATGCCACACCTCATGGGCGGACTAAGCTTCACCTGGCCATTCTACGCGGCGGCGCTGATCGGCTATTTGGTTGGCGCCATCCCCTTTGGCCTGATACTGACGCGGCTTGCCGGCATGGGCGATCTGCGTCGGATCGGCTCCGGCAACATTGGCGCAACCAATGTCCTAAGAACAGGCAATAAGTCTCTAGCATTACTTACATTAATTCTCGACGTAGGCAAGGGCGCGCTGGCCGTCACGATCGCCGATCAATGGGGGCCGGACATGGCGATCATGGCTGGCGGCGGCGCCGTCATCGGCCATCTCCTGCCGGTATGGCTGCGGTTCAAGGGCGGCAAGGGTGTCGCCACCGCACTTGGCGTGTTGCTGGCGCTGGACTGGCCGGTTGGCGCGCTTTCCGCGCTGACTTGGCTGATCGTGGCCCTCGCTTTCCGCTATTCTTCACTGGCCGCTCTGTTTGCGTTGGCGCTTGCCCCCGCATTCGCATGGTGGTGGACAAACGACATTCAAAGACTTGAATTTACGTCATTTATTGCAGTTATTGTTTGGTTTAAACACGTTGGCAATATCCGCCGCCTGGTGACCGGGGCGGAGTCGAAAATCAGTTTCGGCGGCGCGCGGAACGAGATCAAGGAAGTACCAAAGTAGACGCCGGGCGAACGACAGTCCCTGCCATGGGCCGGGGTTGACGCTCGCCGCCCCGGCCACTCATTCTGGCCGGCGATGCTGCCTCGGCAACGCAACCTCGATGACCGCGAGCGCCTCGATTGGCTGCGGCTGATCCGCACCGAACATGTGGGGCCCATCACCTTTTTCCAGCTCGTGCGGCGTTTTGGGGGCGCCGGAGCGGCACTGGCAGCATTGCCCGAACTGGCCTAGCGCGGCGGCAGGCGCGCGCCGATCAAGCTGTACCCGGCTCGTGATGCCGAGTCGAAAATCGAGGCCTGCCGGAAACAGGGCGTGACCCTGGTCGCCTGGGCCGAGCCGGAATATCCCGCGCCGCTCGCGGCCATCGAAGACGCGCCGCCTTTGGTCATGGTTCGCGGCGCCGCCGACCTGCTGTCGCGGCCCATTGTCGCCATGGTGGGCGCCCGCAATGCGTCCGCCAACGGTGTCAGGTTCGCACGCCAATTGGCGGCCGATCTCGGACGCGCCGGGCTAATCGTCGTCTCCGGCTTGGCGCGTGGCGTCGATACCGGCGCCCATGAAGGCGCATTCGCAACCGGCACGGTCGCGGTCATGGCCGGCGGCGTTGATGTCCCTTACCCCCCGGAAAATGCGCCGCTGCTCGCCAGGATCGCCTCGTCGGGCGCCGCCCTTTCCGAGATTCCCCTGGGCACCACACCGGTCGCGCGCCACTTCCCACGCCGCAACCGCATCATTTCCGGCCTGGCCGCGGGTGTCGTCGTGGTCGAGGCATCCTTGCACTCCGGTTCCTTGATCACCGCGCGTTTTGCTTTGGAACAGGGCCGCGAGGTCCTGGCCGTTCCCGGCTCGCCGCTCGATCCGCGCTGCCGCGGCGGCAACGATCTCATCCGCAAAGGCGCCACCCTCGTAGAAACTGCCGAAGATGTGATGAATGCATTGGGAGCATTTGGGGTGCGGCCCCTGATCGTCCGGGAAGCGAGGCCAGACCGGAGCCCGGCCGCTCTGGGGCCCGGTGAGGAATCGATGGCGGGGGCGCGCGAATTGATCCTGTCGAAACTGAGTCCGACGCCGACGCCGGTTGACGAAATCATTCGCCAGTGCCAATTGTCCCCCACTGTCGTCTCCGGCGTTTTATTGGAACTCGAGTTGGCCGGACGGTTGGCGCGGCACCATGGAAATCAAGTATCTCTTATTGAAATCAATTGATTAAATCAAATACCCAACAGATCACGTCAGATAGGTTACCGCGCCGATGAATGTTGTTATCGTGGAATCGCCGGCCAAGGCAAAGACCATTAACAAATATCTCGGCAGCGATTTCACCGTGCTGGCCAGTTACGGTCATGTCCGCGATCTGCCCTCTAAGGACGGCTCCGTCCGCCCGGCGGAAGACTTCGCCATGAGCTGGGAGGTCGACGAGCGGGCCGAAAAGCACATTAAGGCCATCGCCCAGGCCCTGAAGGGCGCCAAACGGCTTTTCCTGGCGACTGACCCGGACCGCGAGGGCGAGGCTATCTCGTGGCATGTCGAAGACGTGCTGCGTCAGCGCAAGGCACTCGACAAGATCGACGTGAAACGCGTGGTCTTCAACGAAATCACACGCAACGCCGTACTAGAAGCGATGCGGAATCCCCGAGAGCTGGATCGCGACCTGGTTCATGCCTACCTGGCCCGCCGCGCCTTGGACTACCTCGTCGGCTTCACACTGTCGCCAGTGTTGTGGCGAAAACTGCCCGGAGCCAAATCCGCGGGGCGCGTGCAATCGGTGGCGCTTCGCCTCGTGTGCGAACGCGAGACTGAGATTGAGAAGTTCAAGCCACGCGAATACTGGTCGGTCGAAGCCGATCTGCGCGGGTTGGGCGGCGAAAATCTGACCGCCCGGCTAACCCATCTCGACGGCGCCAAGCTCGACAAATTCGACCTACCCAATCAAGAAGCCGCGGCCAAGGCCGTCGCCGCCCTTCAGGCCCGCAAGTTCGCCGTCGCCACGGTCGAACGCAAACGCGTCCGGCGCAATCCCCAACCGCCGTTCACGACATCGACTCTTCAGCAGGAAGCCTCGCGCAAGCTCGGCCTCGGCGCCAGCCGGACGATGCGAGTCGCCCAGCGCCTCTATGAAGGCATCGACATCGGGGGCGAGACCGTCGGCCTGATCACCTATATGCGAACCGATAGCGTCCAGCTTTCGCGCGAAGCCATTGCCGCGACGCGCGACCTGATCGGCAAACAATACGGCCCCAATTACGTGCCGGAAAGCCCGCGGGTCTACCGCACCCAAGCCAAGAACGCCCAGGAAGCGCACGAAGCGATACGGCCAACCGATCTTTTCCGCCGCCCGGAAGATGTTGCCGGCCACCTCGACGAAGAGGAAAGGCGGCTCTATGACCTGATCTGGCGCCGGACTGTGGCCTGCGAAATGGAAAGCGCCGCGCTCGATCAAGTTGCCGTCGACATCGCTTCCCCCGACAACCAAGTAGTGTTGCGGGCGACCGGTTCGGTCATCGCTTTCGACGGGTTCTTGCGCGTCTATCGCGAGGACCGCGACGACCCGACCGAAGACGAAGATGAAAGCCGCATCCTGCCCCCGCTGAAGGAGGGCCAGGCGCTCGAACACACCGCCCTGCGTCCGGATCAGCATTTTACCCAGCCCCCGCCTCGATATTCGGAAGCCAGCCTGGTCAAGCGGCTGGAGGAGTTGGGCATCGGCCGACCGTCGACCTATGCCAGCATCCTCCAGGTGTTGCAGGACCGCGGTTATGTCCGCCTTGAAAAGAAGCGGTTCATTCCCGAGGACCGGGGACGCCTAGTGACAGCTTTCCTCTCCAGCTTCTTCGAGCGCTACGTCCAGTACAACTTCACGGCGGAGCTGGAAAACCAGCTAGACGACATTTCCGGCGGTAGGCTGGAATGGAAGACCGTTCTCCAGGAATTCTGGAAGGAATTTTCCACCGCCGTGGAAGGCACGCGTGATTTGAGCATCAAGATGGTGATCGACGCGCTGGATGCGGACCTTGGACCGCATTTCTTTCCAACGGGCGACCCCGGTCACGACCCCCGCCTCTGTCCCGCCTGCACGCAGGGGCGAATTGGCCTCAAGCTCGGGCGTTTCGGCGCGTTCATCGGCTGTTCGCGATATCCGGAATGCCGCTACACCCGCCGCCTCGCGGTTGAAAGCGAAGACGGCCAGGCCGTCGAGGGGGACGGCACGCGGCAGCTCGGGACCGACCCCGCGAGCAGCCAGCCGGTCAGCCTCCGCCAAGGGCCTTATGGGCGATACGTGCAACTCGGCGAGGCGGCCGAAGGCGTGAAGCCAAAGCGGGCTTCGGTGCCGAAAGATGTCGACCTTACCCAGTTGAACCTCGATATGGCGATCAAGCTTCTCGCTCTGCCGCGCGATATCGGCATCCATCCTGAATCGGGAAAGATGATTTCGGCCGGCATCGGGCGCTTTGGACCGTACCTCAAACATGACGGGGCCTTTCGCAGCGCCGAATCGACCTCGGAGCTTCTGACCATGGGCATCAATCGTGCGGTGTCGCTCCTCGCGGAACCGGCCAAGGGGCGCCGCGTCGCCGCGCCGCTACGGGAGCTTGGCGCGCACCCCACGGATGGACGCGCGGTCACCCTCCACAAAGGCCGCTTCGGGCCATATGTGAAACATGACGGCGTCTATGCGAACCTGCCTCGGGGCGCCGAGATCGACGCCATCACGCTCGATGAGGCGGTGAAGCTGGTGGCCGAACGCAAGGCAAAGTCCGGCACCGGAAGCAAGCGCAAAGGCGCCGCGCGAAAAGGCACCGCGAAGGCGGACGCACAACCCAAGACACGCACGAACGGCGCCAAGAAACCAGCCGCCCGCAAGACACCCGCCAAGAGCGGAGCGGCAACGAAAAAGGCCCCCGGCGCCGCGGCCAAGGCGCGCCGGAAAGAGTCGGGCTGAGGTCGAATTCCTTTTGGCGCGGCAATCAAAAAAGCCTCCCTTTCCGAGCCGCGACGCGATCCTCGAATTCCTGCGGACAAGCACGGGCCGGATCGGCAAGCGCGACATCGCCCGCGCCTTCGGCATCGCCGGCCCCGACCGCGAGATTCTCAAGTCGCTCTTGAAGGACCTGGAAAAGGACGGAGCGGTGGAACGCAGTCGCGGCCGCCGCCTTGCCTTGCCTGGCGCTTTGCCGGAAATCGTCACGGTCGAAATCACCGGGCTGGATCGCGACGGTGAACCGGAGGCCCGGCCCGTGGATTGGTCCGGCGCGCAAGCGCCGCCGCGCATCAAACTGTCGATCAACCCACGCGAAAAAAACGCGCCCGGCATCGGCGAACGGGCGGTGGCGCGGGTCCGCCGCATCGGCCCGACCTTGTATGAGGGCAAGGTTCTCAAACGGCTCGATCCGAACTCGGAACGTCTGTTGGGCGTCTATTTTGTCGGACCGAGCGGCGGCCGGCTGCGACCGACCGACCGGCGCATGCGCACCGAATTCGCGGTTTCCGCGGAACATGCAGGCACCGCTCGCAACGGCGACATTGTCTCCGCCGAAATCCTGCCCGCGCGCCGATCAGGGCTGCCTTGCGCCAGAATCCTCGAAAAGATCGGCGACGCCGGTGATGCCCGGTCGGCCAGTGTCATTGCTCTTCACACACGCGGCATCCCCATCGAATTCTCCGCGGACGCCATTCGCCAGAGCCGCAACGCGCACCCGCCTTCGCTTGCCGGGCGCGTGGACCTTCGCGACATGCCGTTGGTCACCATCGACGACCAGGACGCCCGCGACTTCGACGATGCGGTGTGGGCCGAGCCCGATTCCGACCCGAACAACCTCGGTGGGTTTCGCCTGGCCGTGGCGATCGCCGATGTCGGCCACTACGTCCGCCCCGGAGATGCACTTGACCGCTCCGCCCGCGAACGGGGCAATTCGGTCTACCTGCCCGACCGCGTCGTGCCGATGCTGCCCGAAGGCCTGTCCAATGATTTGTGTTCGCTGCGCCCGGGTGAAGACAGAGCCTGCCTCGTGGCCCATATGTGCATCGACGGCGAAGGCCGCAAGCTTCGGCATCGTTTCGAGCGCGCGCTGATGCGCTCGGTGGCGCGGCTGACCTACGCCGCGGTGGAAGAGACACGCCAGGGTGGCCGCTCGGATATTCCGGCTGGGATCGTAGAGCCGCTCTACGCCGCTTTCGCCGCGTTGCGCCGTGCCCGCGATCGCCGGGGCACGCTGGACCTCGAAATCGAAGAACGCCGCGTTATCCTGCGTGAAGACGGCCAAGTCGAACGCATCGAACCGCGACCGCATTTCGATAGCCACCGCCTCATCGAAGAATTCATGATCGCGGCGAATGTCGCCGCCGCCGAAGCGATCGAGGAGCGGCGACTGCCCTGTATGTACCGCGTGCACGAGCGTCCAGACCCCGAGAAAGTGGACAACCTTCGCGAAGTCCTCGCCGGGCTCGGCTTTCGCCTGGCGAAAGGGCAGGTCATGCGGCCATCCCATTTCAACGGCGCGCTGGCCTGGGCCAACGACACGCCGCATCTTCGCCTCGTGAATGACCTTGTACTCCGCAGCCAGGCCCAGGCCGTCTATAGCCTTGAGAACAAGGGACATTTCGGGCTGGCGCTCATCCGCTATGCCCATTTCACGTCTCCCATCCGCCGTTACTCGGATATTTTGGTCCACCGCGCACTCATCACCGGACTGGACCTAGGCGAAGGCGGGTTGTTCGCGGAAGGTCCAATCGACATGGAGGCGGTCGCCGATCACATCTCCGGGACGGAGAGACGCGCCGCCGCCGCCGAGCGCGACGCCGTCAACCGATATGTCACCGCATTCCTCGCCCAGCGCGTCGGCGCGACCTTTCCGGCGCGCATCAGTGGCGTTTCGCGTTTCGGCCTGTTCGTTTCGCTGGATGGCCTCGGGGCGGACGGTTTGGTCCCGATTCGTTCTCTACCTGCGGATTCCTATCGCCACGATGCGGCCCGGCATCGGCTTGAAGCTCAGGGAAGCAAAAGATATTATTCCCTCGGCGATGTTGTGGATGTTCGACTGGACGAGGCTGACCCCGTGACCGGGAGCCTGATCTTGCATCTCATCTCAGAAACGGCGGGACGCAGCGCCAGCCGATCGGTGCGCGCGCCGATCCGCAAGCGGCGCCGTTGATGGAGCCGGCGCCCGCGTTCGTCTGCTTCGAAATCTCCTGTGCAAGGTTTCCTTTACCCAGCGTCGGCTATGATCGCTCCGCCGTGAAAATGAAAGGCTCGTAGGAACAGTGACGATCGCTTGGATACGCCGGCGGCCGATCGCAATCGCCGCGCTTGTTCTGCTCGGCGGCTGCGCGACCGCCGATGAGGGTGGTCGCCGCTCCAATGGCACAACCGCCGACGATCGCATGTTCACCATGGTCTTCGACCAGATCGCCGACAAATATTTGGAATCCATCAACATCGGCAGCGTGGCGACCGCGGCACTGGCCAATTTGAGCCGAGTCGACCCCCATTTGTCGATCAAGACGGAAGATCGACGTATCGAGCTTTTCGAGGACGATCACTTGGTCACGGACTGGGCGTTGCCGGCCAAGGACGAACCCGGACGATGGGCCAGCCTCGCATCGGCGATCGTCGACGCCGGACGGGCGGCATCCCCGACCTTGCGCGCAGCGGCGCCCGAAGTGATCTATCAAGCCGTGTTCGACGGTGCGGTTACAAAACTCGACCGCTTCTCGCGCTACACCACAGCCGAAGCGGCGCGCGAAGGACGTGCCTCGCGCGAAGGATTCGGCGGAATTGGCATCACCGTCGATGTTTCCGCGAACGGCGTTCGGGTGATTTCCGTGATCCCCGATTCACCCGCATCGCGAGCCAACCTCCGCCCCGAGGACGTGATCACGAAGATCGACGACGTGCCCGCCCAAGGTCTTGCCCAACGCGACGCCGTTCAAAAACTGCGCGGTCGCATCGGCAGTTCGGTCATCTTGACCATCGAGGGTTCTAACCGGCCAGTTCCTATACGCCTGACGCTTCGGCGCAGCCATATCGTTCCGCCGACGGTCAGCATCTCGCAGATCGATGACGTCGCCCATATCCGGGTCACCGGATTCAGCCAGGGTACCGCCGACGCCGTGGACGAGGCCCTGCGCCGAGCCAAGGCCGGCCCTTCACCCGTACGTGGCGTCATTCTCGACTTGCGCGGCAATCTCGGCGGCCTGCTCGATCAGGCCATCGCGCTGTCCGAGGTCTTCGTCGCGGACGGCAGCATCGTTTCGATGCGGGGGCGGCATCGCGATTCCAGTGCCACGGCCCGCGCGACCCCCGGTGGCTCGGGCGAGAGCCTTCCGGTTGTCATACTCATCGACGGGCGTTCCGCCTCCGCCTCCGAGATCGTCGCCGCCGCGCTGCAGGACAATCGCCGCGCCGTCGTTGTCGGATCGGTGTCTTTCGGCAAGGGCTCCGTTCAAACCGTCATCGACCTACCCAACGAGGGCGAACTGATCCTCAGCTGGGCTCGGTTTCACGCACCGTCCGGTTATGCATTGCAGGACCTTGGCGTGATGCCAGCGATTTGCACGAGCGGAATCGCCGGCGATCCGGCGAATGCGGTTGAGGAGGCCCGGCACGGCCGGTTCACCAATGCCGTCGCCTTCAACCGTTGGCGCATGGCGGGACTCGACAGCGGCGATAAGGGCCGCTTCAGCGAGTTGCGCGGCCAGTGCCCGCCGATGACCGGCGACCGCGACCTCGATCTGGACATCGCGCGGCGTGTCCTTGCGGATCGAACGCTTTTCGGCAACCTGCTCATTCAATCGGCGCAAGAAGCCACATTGCGCTGATCCCTCGGCAGATTTCGGCCTCTTCCAAAGGTTCGGGCGCGGGTTTGCTTGACAGGCGCGGCGATACGGCTATCTTGCGCGGCCTACAGGCAAATCGTCGAGAGTTTTGCGGGGTCGTGCCATGGCGAAGTCCAAACCGTTGATCATCAAGCTGGCCAGTA
>CAMDDQ010000071.1 GCA_945892765.1 Asaia bogorensis | reverse complement strand
GCGTTTTCTCCTTCCAGCACCTGAACCACGACCGGCCCAGAACTCATAAACGTGCACAGGCTGGAAAAGAACGGCCGCGCGGCGTGGATCGCATAGAAAGCTTGGGCCTGCGCCAACGAAAGGCGCATACGTCTTTGTGCAACGACTCTCAAACCCCCGGACTCAAAACGAGCAACGATCGCGCCGGTAAGATTGCGGCGCACGGCATCGGGTTTGATGATCGACAGAGTGCGTTCGATCGCCATGTCAATTTTCTCTCGAAGAATTTTCAGGAACGCGCCTTATACAGGTCGCCGACCTCGCGAACAAGTCGGCCTCAGGCCATGCGGGCACCGTAGGCCCCGCGTTCGGTGACGACGAAATCGATCCGGTCGTCGAGTAAGGCGCGCACGCATTCCTCGGGCCGGTTGACGATCGGTTCCTCGTGGACGTTAAAACTCGTGTTGACCAAAACGGGAATGCCCGTGCGGCGGGCAAATCCATCGATGATGTCGTAGTACAACGCGTTGGTGCGTCTTTCCGCGATCTGGGGACGCGCCGTGCCATCGACGTGAACCACCGCGGGAATGCGATCGCGCCACTCGGGCCGCACGGCGCAGGTTATCGTCATAAACCGGCAGGCATAGCGATTGACGCGGCCGATATCGAATACACGTTCGGCGTCCACATGCCGTACGACGGGGGCAAATGGCATGAATTCGGTTCGTTTCAGACGCAGATTCAGCGAATCGTTGATCGAACGTTCGACCGGACTTGCCAGAATGCTGCGTGCCCCGAGCGCCCGCGGGCCATATTCCATGCGCCCGGCGTAGATCGCCACGATACGTCCCTGTGCCAACAAATCGACGGTCGTCGCGACAGGACTGTCCGACACTTTGCGCACACCCGGCGCCATGGAGAGCGCCCGGTCGATGCCCTCGCCAAAGTCCCGGCCGCAATAGACATCGTCGAGCCGGCCGCGATGGGTCAGCCATTCGGGAAGTCCATCCCGTTCGAGCAGATGTTGAAGCGCGGCGCCCACGGCAAGTCCTTCGTCGCTCATCGCGGGAAAAATGAAAACTTCATCCGCGCTTGTCTGCTCCGCGAGAAGCCGGTTCAGCCTCACATTCGCGAACACCCCCCCAGACAAACCCAGATGCCGAACTGGATGACGATCGAGCAGCCGAGTGATTGCCGCGAAGATGAAATCCTCGAGAACTTTTTGGATCGAGGCCGCGACATCGGCCGGTGCGCAATCTTTGGCGAGGGCAAAGATGAACCCGCGCATGGCGAGATAGGACTCAAAATCGCTGTCGATCCGGCCATCGGCATCCAGGCGAAAATGGCGGGCGATCTCATCGTACAGGCTGGGTTCGCCGAGCGCGGCCAACCCTGTCAGCTTTCCCTCGTGCCGGTTGATGCGATAACCAAGCGCCTGCGTCGCATAGCCGTAGGCAAGGCCGAGGCTGTCAATGCGTTTTTCCGGGAGCAACCAACGATCGTCGCCAAACAAGCTATGCAAGGCGCCGTCGCGAAACACGCGATGGCTGTACTGCACGTTGTCGCCGCCGCCATCGGCCGTGTAGAGGAGGGCATCTTCCCAATCCGTGAAGAACAGACTGGGAAGCGCGTGGGCGAAGTGATGATTGGCGAAACAAACCGCGGTATCAGCCCGGAAGTCGTGATCCGTGTTGAACAGTGCCGCGTTGAAAATGCGCTCGGCTTGCATTTCTCCGGCGCGCCGGAGTTCGATCGTCATGTCCTTGAGTTTTTCACGACCGAGGAGTTGGCGCAGCTTGCCCTCGATCAGCCGCCCCCCACGGAAATGACTGAAATAGCGCCACGGCAGCGCCCCGCGCGTGCTGACGATCGTGTCCACGTCCTGCCGCCGGAGCCCGGCGATTTCCAGCACTTCGTCGATACACTCGGTGGGCACGCCCCGTCCATCACCCTTGCGGCGGGTGAGGCGTTCCAGAGAAACCGCCGCGATTAGTCGATAGTCGTCGAACAGCGCGGCGGCGGCGTCATGAAAGCCCGAATGGATGCCGAGAATAATCATCCGACGCGCCGCTCATCCAACCGGGAAAGCAAGACGCGCAGAACCAAGCTAAGATTGGGAATCAGCCGTTCTTCTCCCAGGCGCCGCGATCGGTCTGTCGCCAATAGGTCAAGGTATGGCCGGCATCGCGATAGGACTTCCAGCGGGTCCTGGCGGCTTCCACGTTCTCAGCGACGCCGCCGTCGAACACCTCAATCACCAACGGAAATTCAGTCTGTGTAGGGCAAGTAGCGCCATCGGTAAGAAATAGAACCGAGGCGCGATTGGGATTTTCATAGGCAGTCGTGAGCCAGACCGGCTGGTCCGGCGCGTTGCCGTCGCGCACGCTGCCATGCGGCAGGAACGACTGGGGATCGTACGTCCACAGGGCCGCGTTCAACGCTTCGACACGCTCCTCGGAGCCGGCCATGATGACCGTGCGATCGCCGCGCTCCAACACTTTCTCCACCAACTTGGGCAACGCGCGCTCCAGCGGACTCGCGGTCAGGTGATAGAAGCGGATTTCCGCCATCGCCGTCACCGGCCCGATTGTGTCAGGCGTTCTCGTAATAATCCGCGACAAGTCGATCGAGCAGGCGAACGCCAAAGGCGGTCGCGCCCTTCGGGTATAGCGCCGTGTCCTTCTTTGCCCATGCGACACCCGCGATATCCAGATGCGCCCAGGGCACGTTATTAACGAAACGCTGGAGGAACTGAGCCGCCGTGATGCTCCCCGCCCCGCGCCCCGAGCCGACATTCTTCACGTCGGCGATATCCGAATCGATGTCGCGGTCATAGGCGTCGCCCAAGGGGAGGCGCCACAAGGGCTCGCCCACCTTCCGGCTGGTCGCGACGAGGCGATCGGCAAGCTCGTCATTGTTCGAGAACAAGCCGGCATGTTCGTGGCCGAGAGCGATGATGATCGCTCCGGTAAGCGTGGCGAGGTCGATCATTGCCTTCGGCTTGAAGCGATCCTGGCAGTACCACATGGCATCCGCCAGAACGAGGCGACCCTCAGCGTCGGTGTTGATGACTTCGACAGTTTTGCCGGACATCGTCGTGACGACATCGCCGGGCCGTTGGGCCGTGCCTGAAGGCATGTTTTCGACAAGCCCAGCGACGCCAACGACATTGGCCTTGGCCTTGCGCTCCGCCAATGCCTTGATCAACCCGATAACCACGGCCGAACCGGCCATGTCCCATTTCATGTCTTCCATGTTAGCCGCGGGCTTGATCGAAATGCCCCCGGTGTCGAAGGTCACTCCTTTGCCGACGAAGGCGATCGGGCGCTTGTCCTTCGCGCCTGGCGCACCGTTCCACTGCATCACGACAAGCCGGGACGGGCGCGCACTGCCCTGGCCGACGCCCAGAAGCGCGCCCATGCCTAGTTTTTTCATTTGTCTGTCGTCGAGCACCTCGACCTTGACGCCCGATTTGGTCAGCGTCTTGGCCGCAGCCGCCAGTGTCTCGGGGTAAATGACGTTGGCCGGCTCGCTGACCAGATCACGGGTGAACAAAATGGACTCGGCAATGCGATCGAGTTTCGCGAAATTCGCGCGTGCGGTGGCCGCGGCATCGAGCATGATGGTAAGAGTCTTCAGCGTCGGCTTCTGTTCCTCTTTCAGAGTCGTCCGATATTTGTCGAAGCGATAGGCGCGCAGACGCGCGCCAAACGCCATTTCCGTCGCAACATCGGCCGCACCAATCGGCGTACCCGCAAGTACATCGATTGCCACGAATCCGGCGGCTTCGCCGACCCGATTTAACGCCGCGACAATCACGCCGCCTAGGGCCTGCGCGCGACCGGTATCCAGCGCCGCCGGCTTGCCAAGACCAAGGAGCAGGACGCGTCCAACCTTAACCCCCACCGGTGCCAAGAGTTCGAGTGTCTCATCCTTCTTACCCTTGAAGCGACTGGCGGCCATCGCGCGCACGAGCGCCCCACGGGTTTGGGAGTCAATCGCCGCGGCGGTCGGACTCAACTGTCGGTCTTCGAGCGCGCCAACGACAAGCGTGCCGATAGCAGGCGGCGATGATTTGGCGAAAACGACCTTCATGACGGCCTCATACGATTCGGTGGCGGGCACCCGGCGGGCCGCGTCAATCTAGCGATTTACACGCCAAAGGAAAGGCCGTCGCAATGGTGAAGTCGTCAGGGGGGCGGCCCGCCGCCCAGATAGGCGAACGCACCGGAGATTCCCCGTCGCTCACGGATTCCACGGCCGATCAAATGAGCGACCTGAGTCGCGATTTCCTCGGAATAATGGAGATTGTCCCAATAATTCTCGTCCCGCCTCGTAATCTCGGAATCGATCATGAAATCGAGCGCATGACTATTGGAAAAGCCCGCGGCAAGGACGGTCAGTCTCCGCTTGCATTCATCGAGAGCGATCGCCGCATTCGACCCTGGCGCTGGCTGGAAAAAGCGGTGATAGGGAACCAGGACCAGGATTTTGCTGGTTTCCGGTGCCAGCCGGCGCAGCATCGCGTCCAAGAACGCATGGCTTGGAAAACGCAAGGCATCGGCATTTTCCGTGGTCGGCGCATCACCTGCAGCCTTCGGTTCACGCGGCCCCGCCGGGCCATAGATGGCAAGACGAACCCTCGCCACGTCATAGCTGCTCAAGGGCGGCAGAAAATTCGTGTACCCGTCTACTCCGTTGCGCGAGGTCTTAATGCCCGCGATGTGGGCGAATTGCCGACCCGATTCCTCGACTGCTGGAAAGTTGAAGAGATGGAAAAGATCGTTCCAGCGCGAATCGTCATACATCCACTCGGGAAAGGGCCGCGGCGTTAGACGCGGCGCGTCTTGTCGCTCGCACCAGGTTCCGTCGATTCCGAAGACGACGGTCCGCGCCACCGGGTGGTGGCGCGCGAAGACCTCCAGAATGCGTGATTGCTCATAGGCCGTCCCGCTATTCATCGACAGATTGACGAATCCGCCGCCGACGGTCTCGTTCAACTCGGACGGCTTGAGCAGGCGCGTCATCGACGTGCCAATGACGGCACTGTCAAACCGGCTCTTGCGGGCCAGTGCGGGGAACGAGAAACGCTGATTGGTCGTCACCGGCGCCCGGTCCAACGCGGGCGAAAACCATACGATGTCATAGGGGTCGATGAGCAACACCGAGACATAGAGGATCGCCCCCGACCCCATCGCGGCTGCCAGAAATACGTTGAGGAAATTCCGCCAAGCCCTGTCCAATGTCGCACCGCGCCCTTGTTTAGAACTGGAAATAAATAAAATCGTTGTTGGCGCCGCCGCCAACCTTGAGCAGCACGGCAACAAGAACCAAACCGGCGGCGGCGGCGGCGGCTGGTCGCGGACGAATGGCCTCCAAGGCTAGGTGTTGGCTCGTCGGCCCGACCAAAGCGACAGCAGCAACCGCGGCAATCCACCAAAGCTCGCCCTGCATCGCCATACCAGGGCCGCCGCCCCCAAATCCGAACATCCCGCTCAGGACCGATGAAGCCGTTTCGATGTCTGGGGCTCGGAATAACACCCAACCGACAAAGACGACAAAAAAGGTCGCCAGCCAGCTAGCAAAGTCCGGCAACGCAAACCCGGCGCGACTCCAGGCGTGGTTCACGACCAGCGCGGCGCCGTGCAGACCACCCCACAATATGAAATTCCACCCTGCCCCGTGCCACAGGCCGCCAAGCACCATTGTGACCATAGCGGCGATCGCCTGGTTAACAGCACCCCGGCGGCTGCCTCCGAGCGGGACATAAAGATAATCCCGAAGAAATCGCGACAGCGTCATATGCCACCGGCGCCAGAAATCCCGGATAGATGCAGCCCGATACGGCGCGTTGAAATTCATCGGCAACATGATTCCAAAGATCAACGCCATGCCGATGGCCATATCCGAATAACCCGAGAAATCGAAATAGATTTGAAACCCAAAGGCCAGGGCGGCGACCCAGCCCTCGACAAAACCAAGCCCATGGCTGGATGCGCCCGCGAACAACGGATCGGCGATAACGACCAAGCTGTCGGCAATCACGACCTTTTTGACCAGGCCGAAAACCAGGAGAACAAGGCCTCGGCCGATCCGGGCTTCCAATCCTGGCCTAACGGGCGCTTCCCGCAATTGCGGAATCAATTCGTCATGGCGGACGATGGGGCCGGCGATCAGGTGCGGAAAGAAGGACACATAGGTGGCGTAGTCGAGGAAATCGTATCCCTGGGCTCGGCCTCGGCGCAGGTCGACGAGGTATCCGATCTGCTTGAAAGTGAAGAAGCTGATGCCCAACGGCAGAATCAGATTCAAAGGCTGGGGTTGGGCACCGAATAGCCAACCCAACGCGGCGGCGAAGAAATCGACATATTTGAAAGTCCCTAGCAACAGCAAATTTACAGCGATTCCAGCGGGCACCAGGAACCGATAGCCATGACGGCGACCCATCGCAGCGATCGCCCAATTGATGAGAATGGATGCCGTCAGAAGCGGGACGAAACGGAGATCCCAATATCCGTAAAAGGCCAGGGACGCGCTCAGCAGGAATGCCAACCGCAAACGCGCGTGGCTGGCGAGCCCGTAATATCCAGCCAAAGCGATCGGCAGGAAGATCAACAGGAACGGGGGCGAGTGGAACAACATCGGCGTCGGAGTGTCAGGTCATTTCTGTCCGCCGAAACTAAAGCCAACTGAAACTAGGTGGGCTGTGCCTTCCGCACAAGCCTTAGCGCGGCCTCGTTGCCGGTCGGTCTTCCCGTATCACCGGTGAAATCCCGCACAAGCCTCTGTCCTTTCAAACATTACCGAATATAATCCGATACCTGTAGGGGGTGCGCTCAATCATGCCAACCATCAACCAGTATGTAATGCGCCATCTCGTCGGCACGACGGCGTTTGTGACGATGGTTTTGATTTGCGCCATCTGGTTGACTCAATCGCTTCGTTTCGTTGAGTTGATCGTCAACCGCGGCATGTCGCTTGAGGCATTCGGGCAACTGACGCTTTTGTTGATGCCGAGCTTTCTCACCGTCATTGGCCCGATCGCCCTCTTTGTCGCTGTTCTTTTGACCTATAACCGCCTGACAATGGATAGCGAGATCATCGTCCTGCGTTCGGTTGGCCTCGGGCCGGGCGCGCTCGCGCGGCCGGCTTTGATTCTGGCGCTGGCCGCAGTGGTCGCGGGTTATGCCCTCAGCCTCTACTTCCTGCCCTGGAGCTACCGCCAATTCAAAGACCTCGAAGTGAGCTTTCGTAGCGACTATTCGGCGATTCTGCTCCAGGAGGGCGTCTTCACCGTCGTCACCGAGGGAGTCACGGTTTACGTGCGCTCGCGCGAACCGGACGGCGAATTGCGCGGCCTCCTGGTTCACGACAACCGGGTGGAGGATCGTCCGGTTACTTTGATGGCCGAAAACGGCGCCCTTATCGCGGATGCGAATGGCTTAAGGGTTGTCATGGGCAATGGCAACCGCCAGCAATTCGACTACGGCGGAGGAAGGCTGTCGCTTTTGAATTTCGACCGGTATACGGTCGATCTCGGCCGCTTTAACAAAGAAATCCAAAATCGTTGGCGCGAACCGCGGGAGCGCTATGTCCACGAATTGTTGTTTCCCGACGATTCGGCGGGCGACCGTTTCTATTTCGACAAGTTGCAGGCCGAGGGCCACAACCGTTTGGTGATGCCGCTCTACTCGTTCGCCTTCACTCTCATTGCTCTGGCGGCCATGTTGTCGGGCAAATTCAACAGGCGCGGCCAGACCCGGCGTGTGCTGGGCGCCATTTTGGCGGTCATCGTGCTTCAGGGAATGAGCATGGGAATTCAAAACGTGGCCGCGCGTTTGCCGAACCTCATACCGCTCATGTATGCCGGCGTGCTGGCTCCCATGTTGGCGGCGTTTTTCGTCCTGTTCCGCGAACCACGCCGCCGACGGCAACCGATACCGGTCATCCAGGCCTCGTAGGCGAGGGTTGGATCTCAGGCATGTACTTATCTTCCACACTTTCCGCCTACATCGCCCGACAATTCGGTCTGTGGTTTGGCGCAATCTTCTGCGCGATGACGGCAATCGTTTTCTTGTTCGACATCGTCGAACTGTCGCGGCGCGCCGCCGCCAAGCCGGAGGCCACGTTAAGCGTCGTCCTTCAGCTCGCGGCGCTCAAATTGCCGCACTTGGTTCAAGAGATGTTCGCCTTTGCCGTGCTTTTTGGGGCGATGTTCACCTTCTGGCGCCTTACCCGCAGCCATGAGTTGACGGTCATGCGATCGTGCGGGGTTTCGGTCTGGCAATTTCTGCTGCCGATCCTGGGCATCGCGGCGCTGCTCGGTTTGCTCAATGTGGCCGTTCTCGATCCCATCGCGGCGGCCATGTTGTCGCGGTATGAGCAAATCGAAGGAAAGTATCTGCGCGGCCGCGCCAGCCTGCTCGCCGTGCCTGCGTCCGGGCTTTGGCTTCGTTACACGGAGGCCGGCGGCAATACGTTGGTTCATGCGCGGCAGGTTTCGCCCCAGGACATGGAGTTGCGCGACGCGATCATGTTCTTTTTCGCCGGCGCCGATCGTTTCTCCAGCCGCATCGACGCGGCGCGCATCCGCCTGGAAGATGGGCAATGGCGAGCCTGGAACGCTTGGATGTCGACGCCGGACCAGGTCTCGACCTTTACGGCCGAACAGACGATCCCGACCGATCTCACCGTGCAGAAAATCCAAGAAAGTTTCGCGTCGCCGGAGACCATCTCGTTTTGGGAATTGCCACGGTTCATCGAAATGTTGGAGGGGGCAGGGTTTTCAGCGCTACGCCACCGGCTCCACTGGCACAGTGAGCTTGCGGGCCCATTGCTGCTTGCCGCAATGGTGTTGATTGCCGCCACTTTTTCGCTGCGCCTGACCCGACGGGGTGGAACGGCGGTGCTGTTCGCCAGCGGCCTGGGCGCCGGATTCTTGCTGTATGTGCTGTCGGATGTCGTTATTGCCCTGGGTATGTCTTCCAGTATCCCGGTTGTGTTGGCGGCGTGGACACCGGCGGGAGTCAGCACGTTGATGGGTGTCACGATGCTTCTCCATCTAGAGGATGGCTAGGCCGAATGGCACGCGATCCCTGGATCCTCGTGGCGGCCGTCATACTGGCCTTCGGCACCTTCGCGCCCGCGCTGGGCCAACGGTTCAACACCGCGCCGGCAACGAACCCTTCGGTGTTGTTAAGTGCCGATGAAGTAACCTACGACCAGGAACTCGGAATCGCGGTTGCGCGAGGGCATGTCGAAATCAGCCAGGGCGAACGCATTCTTCTCGCCGACACGGTGACCTACAACCAAATCACACGCCAAGTCGCGGCCGTCGGCAATATCAGCCTCCTGGAACCCGGGGGTAACGTTATCTTTGCGGACTATTTCGATCTGACCGACGACTTGCGCGACGGCGTTGCTCAAAACATCCGAATCTTGCTCTCCGACCAGTCGCGTTTCGCCGCGGCGGGCGGTGCTCGGTCCCGCGGCAATCGAACCGAGTTGCGTCAAGCCGTATATTCCCCATGCGCGCTCTGCAACGATGATCCGACCCGCCCACCCCTTTGGCAGGTCAAGGCGGCCCGTGTGGTCCACGACCAAGTGGCGCAGGAAGTAACCTACACCGACGCCTCGCTCGAGTTTTTTGGAATCCCGATCGCTTACACGCCGTATTTCGAGCACGCTGATCCGACCGCTTCCAAGAAGAGCGGCTTTCTGGTTCCTGAAATCGGGAATTCTTCGCGCCTCGGGGCGATTCTCAAGACGCCCTATTTTTTCAACATCGCCCCCAACCGCGATGCCACGCTGGAGCCGATCTTCACCTCGAAAGAGGGGGTTGTCTTGTCGGGCGAATATCGGGAGCGGCTGGTCAACGGCGAATTTCAGGTGTCCGGCAGCATCACGCGAACCGACCGCCGCGATTCCTTGGGCAACCGCACCAATGACGATGACGATCGCGGACATATTTTCAGCAAGGGTCGAATTGATCTCAACGACCGGTGGCGCGGTGGATACGACCTCGAGCGCGCCACCGACGACACCTATTTGCGGCGTTACGGATTCCGTTCGCCCAACACGTTGAGATCCCGCGCGTTCGCCGAGGGATTCAATGGGCGCCAATATACTTCCGTCGACGCCTACGCATTCCAGGGCTTGCGAGCCGAGGACGATCCGGGAACCACGCCGTTGGTCCTGCCGATGTTCAACTACAATTTCGTAGGCGAGCCGGGCCGTCTGGGTTCGCGGTACACTTTGGACGCCAACGCCTTATCGATCTACCGCAGTGAAGGCACCAATATGCGCCGCCTATCTCTCAAGGGCGGCTGGCAGCTCCCCTATACGGCCCCGGCGGGCGACGTCTATACATTGAGCACCGTCGTCCAGAGCGACGCCTATGACGTCAGCGAAGTCCTGAACTTCGCCGCACCCAATACCGCAACGCGCAATGGCTTCGCCGGCCGAGTGATACCGCAAATTGGCCTCGATTGGCGTTATCCTCTTGTCCGCCACGAAGGTGCGATCCATCAACTGATCGAGCCCAGACTTGGTCTCGTCATGGCGCCCAACGGCGGCAATCCACCCAAAATTCCAAACGAGGACAGCCAATCGCTGGAAGTGGACGATACCAACCTGTTTAGCCTGAATCGATTCTCTGGCCTCGACCGAGTCGATGGCAGTCAGCGAGTTAACTATGGCTTGAACCTGGGAGCCTTCGGAGATGGCGGCGGCGTCACATCGCTGTTCATTGGCCAAAGTTATCGTCTGAATGCCGACGACACCTTTCCCAACGGCAGCGGGCTCGAAGACAATCTCTCCGATTTCAGTGCCAGACTGCGAATCACACCCAATCGGTACCTCGATCTTCTCTACAGGGTTCGCATCGACAAGGATGATTTCGTAGCGCGCCGCAGCGAATTGGCCGCCGAAGCCGGCCCACCGCTGTTGAGGTTAAGCGCCAACTACGTCTTTTTCGACCGCTCTTCGGCATCCGGGCAGTTCGGCGACCGCGAGGAAGTCAATGCCCGCCTCAGCTCCCGTTTCACGGAGAATTGGGAGGCCAGCATCCGCACGCGGCAGGACATCACCGAAAATGGCGGAACCCTATTGAGCGGGGTCGGCATAAACTACGAGGATGAGTGTTTCTATATCGCGCTCAATGTCGACCGCCGGTTCACCATCGATCGCGACTTGCGGCCGGACAACATCGCGCTTCTCCGCGTGGTCTTCAAGACACTTGGCGACGTCAAGACCCGCGTTTTTTGACGCCGCTTTTGCGGAAGCCGGCGATAGGCGTATATAGACGATCATTCACGGTCGGAATCGGTCCATGCGCACGAGCAGCTCCCATCGGCCTCTTTGGACGTGGCTGGCGTTATGCGCCTTGGTCATCGGCGAAACTGCCATCGGCCAGGAGGTGCAGCGTATCGCCGCGGTGGTCAACGACGACGTGATATCGATCTACGACGTTGCCGCGCGCACTCAATTCGTGATTGCCGCGACCGGATTGCCACGGACGGCCGATTCGCAGCGACGCCTGGCTCCGCAAGTTCTTCGTGGATTGATCGATGAGCGCCTCCAGTTGCAGGAGGCCGCTCGGCTCGGCATCGCGGTCACCACTGCCGAAATCGAGCAGGGAGTCGCGCGTCTTGAGCAGGAAAATCAGATGCCTCCGGGCGGGATCGCCCAGTTCATGACCCGCATTGGTGTCGCTCGAGACACGCTCGACAGCCAACTCCGCGCGGCTTTGGCTTGGGCCAAGGTCCTGAACCGGCGCGTCCGTGGCGCCATCGATGTTGCCAATGAAGAGGTGGACGAGGTGCTGGCGCAAATCCGGGCGAGCCAGGGACTCCCGGAATATTTGGCCTCGGAGATATTCCTGTCCGTCGATACGCCCGACCAGGACGAAGACGTGCGGCTGACGGCACAGCGTTTGGTCGAGCAGATCGGCGAAGGAGCGGATTTCTCGTCCGTTGCCCGACAATTTTCGCAAAGCGCCTCAGCCAGCGGCGCGGGCGATCTCGGTTGGGTGCTCGACAATCAATTGGACGACGAGGCATATGCCCGGCTGCGCGACCGAAGCCCGGGCG
>CAMDDQ010000070.1 GCA_945892765.1 Asaia bogorensis | reverse complement strand
CTGCTTGGCCTCGCCTTCCATGCCGACATGGAAATCATCGACCCCGGCGACGGAAATCATCCATACGCCGCGCTCCATCAGATCGCCGACGATGTCTTCTGTCAACAAATCGCCAGTGGTCTGTACGACGATCTTCACGCCACCCTTGCCGGCATAACGCGCGTTCAGCCGCTCGATCACCGGATAGGTCACGGCGTGGCGTACGGGTTCGAGCAGTGCTTCACCGCCGGACAGGATGATGCGGCCGGTCTTCTCCTTCAGGCTCCCATCCGGGCGCGGGTCATTAAGATCCAGATAGGTCATCCGCTCCGGGAAATGATCGACGATCCGGGGGAAATTACGCACCGCCTGATCGACGACGGCCGTCAGTTCGCCGCGAACGTAGGGCCGGAAGCGATCTTCATAACAATGCCTGCACTTTCGATGGCAGGCAAAACACATGACGTAATAGATGGATTCCATCGCCTCGCCGTCCCTCGGAGTATCGCGGCCGGGATTAATTCACGACGGCTGGCGGCAAGCAACAAATCCAGCCGGACCGGGGCGTCAACTCTGCGCGAGGCTCTCGTTTCGTCCCGAAAAGCAAAACGGCCATTCCGGGGGGAAGGGCCGTTCGGCCGAAAGTTTTGGTCGAGCCGATCAGGCGTAGAGCCGTTCGTTCTTCATGTCCTTGTAGAGGTCGGCGACGAATTCGCCATAGCCGTTGAAAAGTTGGGTCGGCACGACCTTGCGGGCGCCGATCAACTCCTCCGTCGCCTGGCTCCAACGCGGATGCGAGACCTGCGGATTGACGTTCGCCCAGAATCCGTATTCGCCGCCCTGGGTTTCCTCCCAGAACGACAGCGGGCGTTTGTCGGTGAACTCGAAACGCACGATCGATTTGATCGATTTGAACCCGTATTTCCAGGGCGTGGCCAATCGCAACGGCGCCCCGTTCTGGCGGGGCACGGGCTTGCCATACATGCCGGTGACGAGGAAGGTCAGGTCGTTGGTCGCCTCCGCCATGGTCAGGCCTTCGACATAGGGCCAGGGATAAAGTGACGCCTTCTGGCCGGGCGCGACATCGGGGCGTTGGAACGTGTACATGGCGACGTATTTCGCGGCGCTCGTGGGTTTGCACAGCGCGACGAATTCCTTCATGCCGAAACCGCTCCAGGGCACGGCCATGGCCCAGCGCTCGACGCAACGATGGCGATAGAGGCGCTCCTCCACGCTCACCTTTTTCAGGAGATCGTCGACGCCCATGGTGAAGGGCTTTTCCACCATGCCGGAGACGCCGATTTCCCAGGGCCGAACCGGCAATTTCTGCGCCGCCTGCCAGATCGTCTTGGACGTGCCGAATTCGTAGAAATTGTTATAGGTCGTCGCGATTTTCTCGTCGGTCAGATCGCGGTCGAGCACGTAACGCGGGTTGCGCTTTCCCGGATACAAATCCGCCGAGGGATCGTCGGACGGCTTGGCGGTCTGGGCGAGCGCCGGGGCGCCGGCCGCGAGCAACATGGTCCCCGCCGCCGCCGTCTTGATAAAGCTGCGGCGGTCGTGGAACACCGATTCCGGCGTGGCGGCCGATTCGGGCAATTCCCAGCCGCGTTTGACCTTGATCAACATTGCTGTCCTCCCGGCCTATGTTTCCTTGAGCACGATCTTATCGCGCCCGCCGGCATAGAACAAAGTCAACTTGAGGTTATCGTGCGATCACAAAGCCTTAGGGCGGCGCGCGGCCTTTAGATGTTGCGGCCCCGTTGGCGACGGACAAGGGTTTCGAGATTCGCCTTCACGCCCGCGATGTTGGGATGAAGCTTGAGCGCCGCTTCGAAAGCCTCGATGGCCGAGAGGTCGTTCTCCAAACCCATATAGATGAGCCCGAGCCCGGACAACGCGCCGAAATGCCGAGGCTCCAGCGCCAATGTCCGTCGCACGTCGCGCACGGATTCATCGATCCGGCCCAGCAAATAATAGATGGTGGCGCGTTTGTTCCAGGCTTCCGCGAAATCGGGCGCCTGTTTGATCAACTCGTCGAAAGTGGCAAGCGCGGCGCGCAGTTCCCGTCGGTCCAAAGCGGCACTGCCGCGCGCCATGAGTAGGTTCGCCTGGCGATCGGTGGACTCACCCCAAATCTCCCAAATCCGGTATTCGATGAACTCGGATTCGGCGGGGCTCTCGGTCGCACGCAAGCGATCGAAGAGCCGGTCGAGTCGCGGATCCTTCTGATCGGCGAAGATTCCCGCCGGAAGCGTAGAGGCCAGGAATATCAGGCCGGCTGCAACCCATCGCGCCATGCGCCGATTATCCCCTATCCGGTTGCGCCGGCCAAGCGGCCTTCCAAAGCGACCGGGCGCGGCCCGCCCGTTGCCCAATCGAGCAACTCGACGGTATGCACAACGGGCGATCCGCCGCCCGCGAGCTGCTCGATGCAGCCGACATTGCCGGCCGCGATAATGTCGGGGTTCACGCGCGCGATGGCCGCCAGCTTGCGTTCGCGCAGGGATTCGGCGATGGCCGGCTGTAACACATTGTAGGTTCCGGCCGAACCGCAGCAGAGATGCCCATCCGGCGGATCAACGACGGCGAACCCGGCGGCGGCGAGCAGGCGCCTCGGGAGGTCGTGGATCTTCTGGCCATGTTGCAGGGAACAGGCGGAGTGATAGGCGACTTTTATTCCGGCCAGGGCGGATGCGGATAATGTAGAGCGCTCGACACCCAGCGCGCCCACGACTTCGCTCACATCCTTGGCCAGACCGGCGATCTTTGCGGCCTTCGCCCCCCAGAGCGGATCGCCACGCAGGACATGGCCGTAATCCTTGAGCATCGTGCCGCAGCCCGAGGCATTGGCGATCACGGCATCGAGCCCGCCGCCGTCGATCGCCGCCGTCCAGGCCGCGACATTCCGGCGCGCGGCTTCTTCCGCATCCGCCGCGCGGCCGAGATGATGAACCAGGGACCCGCAGCATCCGGCACCCTTGGCGACCACCACCTCGCAGCCGAGTCGGGTCAACAGGCGGATCGTCGATTCGTTGATTTGGGGGGCGAGCGCCTGTTGCACGCAGCCTGTCAACAGGGCCACGCGTTTGCGTCGTTTGCCCACCGCCGGGAAGATTTGCGCCAGGTCCATCACCGAGGGCGGCGCGGGCGCGCGAGCGAGCCGCAGCATCGCCGCGATCCGGCCGCGCGGCAGCAGCCGCGCCAACGGCTTCGCCAACGCCGCCGCCGCCAGCGCGATCCGCGCCAGCCCGGGGCGCGGCAGCACGAACGCGAGCATGGCGCGCAGGGCGCGGTCGGCGAAGGGCCGGCGATAGGTCTCCTCGATCCGTGCCCGCGCATGATCGACGAGGTGCATGTAATCGACGCCGGACGGGCAGGTGGTCAGGCAGGACAGGCAGGACAAACAGCGATCGACATGGCGCACGAGCGTTGGTGTGGCGCTCTTGCCGCCTTCGAGCATGTCCTTGATCAGATAGATGCGCCCACGCGGCCCATCGAGTTCGTCCCCAAGCAGGGCATAGGTCGGACAGGTGGCATTGCAGAATCCGCAATGCACGCAAGTGCGGAGGATTTTTTCCGATTCCGCGAGATCGGGATCGGCAAGCTGGGCGAGCGTGAAATGCGTCTGCATCGGCCGCTATCGATCCGCGACCATCCGGCCGGGGTTGAGGATGTGGAGGGGATCGAAGGCGTCCTTCACTCGCCGCGACAGCGCGGCCAACGCGGGTTCCAGAGTTTCGAACACCGGAACGGCTTCGCGCACCGCCGCCGATGCGCGGATCAGCGTGGCATGGCCGCCGCAGCCGGCGATGGTGGCGCGGATCGTCGGGGCGCCGGCATCGCTCCTTTCCGGCGCGGAAAGCCAGATCAACCCGCCGCCCCAATCGAGGTAGTAATAGGCTTCGAGGCTGTCGGCGATTGCCACGGCTACCCGTGCCCCTTCCGCCGGTGGCACGGAAATGCGCCAGATCATGTTCTCCCCCGCGACGAAGTAGGTCGCATCGCGGATGCCGCGCCAGAAGCGGCTCGAATTCATGCCGTGCAGTTCCTCGATCGCGCCGAAGGGGGCGAGCAATTCGCGCAGCGCGTCGTTGCGGGCAAGCGTGGAGGCTTCGGTGCCCTCAACACGCAGGGCGACCACCGATGTCCCGGGATCGACGACGCGGGCCACCCCGGTGACCCCCGCGATCGGCCGGGGCAGATAGGCGGCGCCGGATACGTCGTTGGGGCTGTTGAGCGCGGCCGCCATCGCCGCCACGGCTTTTTCCGGATTGAGGCCGAAGACCAACACCGACCGCAGCTTCTCCGGGCGCGGCAGCACCTTCACCGAGACCTCGGTCAGCGCCGCCAATGTGCCGTAGGAACCGGCGAGCAGCTTACACAGATCGTAGCCGGTAACGTTTTTGACCACCCGCCCGCCGGCCTTGAAGATTTCACCGCGACCGCTGACCGCCGCGACGCCCAGAAGATGATCCCGTGCCGCGCCCACTTTGATGCGCCGCGGCCCGGAAAGGTTGCAGGCTATGATGCCGCCCAGCGTCGCCTCGCCGGCCTCGGCTCCCCAAATCGGCCCCCAATCCGGCGGCTCGAAGGCCAGTTCCTGATTGGCGGCGGTCAACATCGATTCGATTTTGGCGATCTTCGTTCCCGTCCCCGCGGTCAGCACCAGCTCCGCCGGCTCGTAGTCGCGCACCCCGGCCAGCGACGAAAGATCGAGGACATGGTCGGCGGCGACCGGCCGCCCGAGATTGCGCTTGGTGCCGGCGCCGATGAGTTCGAGCGCCACCTTGTCGGCGGCGGCCGAGGCGATCGCCTCGGCGGTTTCCTTGGCGTCGCGCGGTTTGATGAGTTTGTCCAAGGTCAGAACCTCGGCAGTTCGGGGAAACGGGTAACGCCGCGATGGATATGGACGCGCCCCATCTCCGCGCAGCGATGCAGCACCGGGAACACCTTGCCGGGATTGAGCAGCCCGCCCGGATCGAAGGCGCATTTCAACCGAAGCTGCTGATCGAGATCGACATCCGAGAACATCGTCCCCATCAAATCGCGTTTCTCGACGCCGACGCCATGTTCGCCGGTCAACACGCCACCGACCGCGACGCACAGCTTGAGTATATCGGCGCCGAACGCCTCGGCTTTCTCCAGATCGCCGCGGCGATTGGCGTCGTAGAGGATTAGGGGATGAAGGTTGCCGTCGCCGGCGTGGAAGACGTTGGCGACCCGCAAGCCGTATCGCGCTGCCATCTCGGCCATGCGGGTCAGCACCTCGGACAGCTTCTTGCGCGGAATCGTTCCATCCATGCAGAAATAATCGGGCGAAATCCGCCCGACCGCGGGAAACGCCGCCTTACGCCCGGCCCAGAATCGCGACCGCTCCGCCTCGCTCGCGCTCGACCGCACCGAGACGGCGCCGGATTGACGGGCGATCGTCTCGACCTTACCGACCAAATCGTCAACCTCGGCCAAGGTTCCGTCCAGCTCCACGATCAGCAGCGCCGCCACGTCGCGCGGGTAGCCGGCCTGGACGAAATCCTCGGCGGCGTGAATCGCCGGCCGGTCCATCATCTCCATGCCGGCGGGGATGATGCCGTCGGCGATAATCGCGGCCACGCAAGCGCCCGCCGTTTCGTTGGCGTCGAAGCCGAGCAGCAGCGCCCGCGCATGGGGCGGTTTGGGCAGGATGCGCACGGTTACCTCGGTGATGACCCCGAGCAGACCCTCGGACCCGGTGACAATTCCCATCAGATCGTAGCCGCCGGAATCGAAATGTTTGCCGCCCAAGCGAACGACCTGGCCACTCATCAGGACCATTTCGACGCCGAGCAGATTGTTGGTGGTAAGCCCATATTTGAGGCAATGAACGCCGCCGGAATTTTCGGCGACGTTGCCGCCGATGGAGCAGGCGATTTGGCTGGACGGATCGGGCGCGTAATAAAAGCCCGCGCCCGTCACCGCGTGGGTGATGGCCAGATTGGTGACCCCCGGCTGGGCGATGACGCAACGATTGGCGAAATCGATGTCGAGGATGCGGTTGAACTTGCCGAGTCCGAGCAACACGCCGTCGGCGAGCGGCAGCGCCCCGCCCGACAGCGAGGTGCCGGCGCCGCGCGGCACGACCTTGATTCCCTCGCCCTGGCAATAAGCGAGGATCCGGCTGACCTCGTGTGTGCTGCGCGGCAGGACCACGAGCATCGGGCTTTGGCGGTAGGCCGTGAGCGCGTCGCATTCATAAGCGCGGCGGGCGTCTTCGGCGTCGATGACCGAGTCGTTGGGCAGAATCCGGCGCAGGGCCGTGGCGATGTCGGCGCGGCGGGCGATGACGCCGGAATCGGGCGTTGGCATCAACATGCCGGCTCGTTTAGCACTTTTCCATGGCCGGCCGAAGCTTCACACACATCCGTCCGCAACGATATTGAGTCTGGCCGCCCGCCAAGCCATATAGATGCCTCCCTAACTCTGAAACGATCATGGCCGGCGATTTTCTCAAACTGCGCGTCAACCGCGTCACCCCCGAGGCGGAAGGGATCAACAGCTATGAGCTGGTCGATCCGACCGAGGCGTTGTTGCCCGAATTCACAGCGGGCGCCCATCTCGACATCCACCTTCCCGGCGGTCTGATCCGTCAATATTCGATGTGCAACGACCCCGCGGAGGGCCATCGCTACGTCATCGCGGTGCAACGCGAAGCGGCCGGACGCGGCGGCTCGCGCGCCATGTATGAAGAGATCAAGCCCGGCGCGCTTCTCAAAACCAGCCGGCCGCGCAACAATTTCCCGCTAGCCGAGGGCGCGAACCGATACCTGCTTCTGGCCGGGGGCATCGGCATCACGCCGCTGCTGGCCATGGCGCGGCGGCTGCAACATCTTGGCCGCGCCTATGTATTGCACTATTCCACGCGCGCGCCCGAGCGCACGGCCTTCCGCGAGATACTGTCGCAATCGCCTTTCAAGGATCGCGTCGTCTTCCACCACGATGGCGGCAATCCGAGCCGGGGGCTGGACATCAAATCGCTTCTCGCCAACCGCGCCGATGGAGCGGAGCTTTATTGCTGCGGGCCGGCGCCGATGATGGAGGCGATCAAACAAGCGGCTTCGCATTGGCCGCCGGAAGCCCTGCATTACGAATATTTCGCCGCCGCCCCCGTCGAGGCACCGGCTCAACCAACGGCAGCCTCCTATGTTCGCATCGCCAGCACCGGCGCGGTTCTGACCGTGCCGCCGGACCGCAGCATCCTCGATGTGGTCCGCGACGCCGGATTCTATGTCGAAAGCTCCTGCGAAGAGGGAATCTGCGGCACCTGCGCCACCAATTACCTCGATGGCGAGCCGGACCATCGCGATCAGGCGATGACCGCGATCGACAAGCAGAAATTCAAGCTGGTGATGATTTGCTGCGCCCGCGTCAAACCCGGCAGCATCCTGACGCTGAACCTATAGGCCAAAAACGGAAAAGGCGGGACAAGCGGCCCGCCTTGTTCAAGCCCAATGCCCGACCGGCCTACCCCTGGCGGGCCTTGAAGCGCGGATTGGTCTTGTTGATGACGTAGACACGCCCACGGCGGCGCACGACGCGGCAGTTCTTGTGCCGCTTCTTGGCCGTTTTCAGCGAATTGATGACCTTCATGATACGTTCCTCGCACGAAGGTCGCGACCATAGTGGCAGACCGGGGCCGGTGTCAACGCGCGAAACGGGGGGGTAACCATGATCCTCGGGCTGCATACCATCATATACACGGAAGATGCCGAGGCCGATCGCCGGTTTTTTCGCGATATCCTCGGTTTTCATGCCATCGACGCAGGCGAGGGTTGGCTGATTTTCGCCTGTCCGCCAACTGAACTCGCCCTTCACCCCGCCGAACGCAACGGCAAACATGAAATCTTCCTGATGACCGACGATGTGGCCGCCGAAACGGCGCGGCTCGCCGGAAAAGGCATCACCTGTAGCGCGGTCGCCGATCGCGGTTGGGGTTTGCTAACGACGGTCAAGCTGCCCGGCGGCGGCAGCCTCGGGCTGTACCAGCCACGCCACCCCCTCGCCCACGACCGGCCCAAAGCCACTTGAGCCGGAGCCGATCGGGGAGTAGTCGTTGGTCGAGGTCGAAGCCATGGGCAACGCCGTCAATTCCGGGATCGTGCGATTTTCCACCCGCCGCACCGTGTTGCGGTTCGGAGTCGGCGCCTTAGGCGCCGCGATTGGCCTTGGGCGCCAGCCGGCCGAGGCCACGGCGCAAAGCGCCGAGGCCCGGCTACACACATGGCTGGGTGGGGTCACGCCGAAACGCGGACGGGTGTCGATCGAAATGCCGCAATTGATCGATAACGGCAATTCGGTGGAAATCACCGTCGCCGTCGACAGCGCGATGACGGCGGTCGATCACGTGCGGGCGATCTTTGTGGTCGCCGAAGGCAACCCCAACCCCGAGGTTGCGGCTTATTACCTGGGACCGCAATGCGGACGGGCGAAGCTGACAACACGCATCCGCCTCGCCCAGAGCCAGACCATCCAGGTCGCCGCGCTGCTGGGCGACGGTTCGGCCTGGATCGCCGCGACCGAGGTCGCGGTCACGATTGGCGGTTGCGGCGCCGCCGGCGCCCCCGCCGTCGAGCGTCCGGCGGAGCGCCCGAAGATGGCGGCCGCCCGCGTGCGGGTGCCGCCGCTCGCCCGCAGCGGCGAGGTTGTCGAAGTCCGCACGCTGATCGAACACGAGATGGAATCGGGGCTGCGCGTCGATATGAGAGGGCAGGTCATCCCGCGCCTGATCGTTAACCGCTTCGCCTGCTCCCAAGGCGGCAGGGAGATCGTCCGCGCCGAGTATTTTTCGGCGGTCGCGGCCAATCCTTATCTGACGTTTTTCATGCGGGTGGAGGCTTCCGGGCCGGTCGACTTCCTGTGGGCCGACGAAGAGGGACAAGTGCACCTTGAACGGGCGAGTATCGTCGTGGCCTGAATGTGTTTGGCGAATTCACGGTCTGGCCGAGGGGGGGCGGACGTGCAATCATGGGTACCTAAACCGTTGGGAGGAAAATCATGAAACCTAGAGCAATGGCGGCCATGCTCCTCGCAGCCGGCGCCGTGCTGTGCGCGCCCGGCGCG
This sequence comes from Asaia bogorensis, assembly GCA_945892765.1. Classification (GTDB taxonomy): domain Bacteria; phylum Pseudomonadota; class Alphaproteobacteria; order CACIAM-22H2; family CACIAM-22H2; genus SHVT01. Next base: position 3,135 of record CAMDDQ010000070.1, on the reverse strand, counting down.
ACCCGAGCCCAAGAAGCCAATCCCGTGCTGCTCGCGCTTTCCTGCGCCGGCTGCCACGGCCCGGAGGGCCGCAGCCCGGGTTCAATCCCGACTTTGTGGGGCCGGACCGCCGCGAATGTTCTCGAATCCCTGGCCGGATTCAAGAGCGGGCAACGTGCGTCCACGGTCATGGGCCGCATCGCCAAGGGATATACCGACACCGAACTCGAAGCCGTGGCCCCCTATTGGGCCCAGCCTGTGCGTTAGAACCGGGAGGGAGGCAAGGTTATGACCAAGAATAACGTCAATGGGTTGTCCCGCCGCCGCTTCGTGGCGGGTGCCGCCGCCGGGATCGGCTTGGCGGGTTTTTCGCGGCCGGTGCGCGCCCAGGCGGCGCGGCGCGTGGTTGTCATCGGGGGCGGCTTCGGCGGGGCGACCGCGGCCAAATATGTCCGCGTGTTCGATCCCGCCATCCAGGTGACTCTGATCGATCCGGCCCGCAGCCACATCACCTGCCCCTTTAGCAACTATGTGCTGGCCGGGTTCCGCACGATCGATTCGATCACCCACAGTTTCATCAACCTGCGCGCCAACGGGGTCACGCAAGTGTTGGGCACGGCGACCGTCATCGACCCGGTGGCCAAGACGGTGCGGCTGGCGGCGGGTGATCCCATTCCATACGACCGACTGATTGTCTCGCCCGGCATCGATCTGCGCTGGGATGCTGTTCCCGGTTATGACGAAGCGGCCAGCGAAAAGATTCCCCATGCCTGGAAGGCCGGGGCGCAGACCCTGCTGTTGCGCCAGCAGCTCGAATCCATGCGCGACGGCGGCGTCGTGTTGATGTCGGTGCCGGGCAATCCCTATCGCTGCCCGCCCGGCCCCTATGAACGCGCCGCCATGATCGCCCATTATCTAAAGGCGGCCAAACCGCGCTCGAAAATCTTAATCCTCGATTCCAAGGAGATGTTTTCGAAACAGCCTTTGTTCCAGGACGGCTGGAAGGCGCTGTACGGCGACATGATCGAATGGGTTCCGGCCAGCAAGGACGGCATCGTCAAACGCGTCGATGCCGGCGCCATGACGCTGCATACCGATTTCGCCCAGCACAAGGGCGACGTGATCAATTTCATCGCGCCGCAATGGGCCGGCGCCATCGCGCGCAACGCCGGGCTAACCAACCAAACCGGTTTTTGCCCGGTCGATCCGGTGACGTTTGAATCGACGGTTCATCGCGGGATCCATGTCATCGGCGACGCCAGCATCGCCGGCGCCTTGCCGAAATCCGGTTTCGCGGCCAACAGCGAAGGCAAGGTCTGCGCCATGGCCGTGGTCAACCTGTTGAAAGGCAGGCCGGCGGAAGCGCCGACTTACGTCAACACCTGCTACAGCCTGGTCGGTCCGGACTACGGAATCAGCGTCGCGGGCATCTACAAGCCGGGACCGCAGGGCATCGTCGAAGTGCCCAATTCCGGCGGCACCAGCCCACGCGAAGCCCCGCTCGACACACGCAAGGCCGAGGCCGTGTTCGCCGAAGGCTGGTATCGCAGCATCACCGCCGACATCTATGGCTAAAACCGATTATCGCGAGTTCCCGAGTCGCCGAGGGCGACTCCGGAGCCGCGAAGTCGGCACGGAATCCGGAGCTTGGATCGGCCAGGGATGACACGCCGCGGCGGAAATATCGACGCGCTGCTCACCCTGGGACGGAAGCTGCTCGGGACGGCGACGGAATTCGCCGCGCGCAACGCCGCCGATTTTCTCGACCGCAGCGTCGGGCACGGAGCCAGCCTCGGCATCACCGGTCTGTCGCGCGCCGGCAAGACGGTGCTCACCACCGCTCTAGCCCAAAACCTGCTGCTGCCGCACGCGGCCGCCCGGGAAAGACTCCCTCTGTTTCAGGCGATGCAGGATGGGCGTATCCGCGCCACACACCATCTGCGGCCTCGGCGCTACACGGCCTTTCCCCTGACCGATACGCTGGACGCGCTGTGCGGCGCGGAGCCGCGTTGGCCGCAGCCGACGACGGGATTGCGCGAGTTGCGGATCGCCATCGACTATCGTCCGCGGGCCATGCTGCTTTCGCGGATCGCGGAGAATGCGAAGCTTACGCTCGACATCGTCGACTATCCCGGCGAGTGGCTGCTCGACCTGCCGCTCCTTGGCGCCGATTACTTTGCCTGGTCAGCGGAGATCAGGGGGCTATGCCAAGCCGAGCCGCGCGCGGGCGCCGCGGCGGAGTGGCGCGCGTCATGGACGCCACTCGAATCGGCATGGGAAAAGCCCGACGATGCGGATCTGCGACGCCTACCGGCGGTTTCTCTTGCGCTGCCGCGATCCCCACGGCCTGACCTACCTGCAACCCGGCCGTTTCTTGCAACCCGGCGACGATTTCGACGAAGCCCGGTACCGCTTTTGCCCGGCGCCCCCGGGGGTTTCGGCGGGCTGGGAAAGAGGCGGCTCGCTGGGTGCGGCCATGCGGCAGGGTTTCGATTCCTATCGCGAAAATGTGGTCGTGCCCTTCTATCGCGATCATTTAGCCCGTCTGCGCCGACAGGTCGTGCTGGTCGATGTTTTTTCCGCCCTGCGGTCGGGACCGGCCGCCTTCGAGGATTCGCGCCTGTCGCTTTCCCGGGTGCTGGACAATTTCCGCTACGGCAACGGCGTTCTGGACCGACTGCTCGGCCGCGGGCGGATCGACCGCGTGATCTTCGTCGCGACCAAATCCGACCATATCGCGCGTTCGCAATTCCTCAATCTCAGCGCGCTATTGCGCGCGATGACGATGGGGGCCAAGGCGACGGCGGAGGCACAGGGCGCCGACGTAGAGTTCGAAATCGCCGCCGCGCTGAAATCGACCCTGCACGCGGTTCGCCGGCTGGACGGCCAACCCCATGACGTGTTGGTTGGCGTGCCGATGGGTGAACGCAAGGCGCGCGGTGTCATGCTGTCAACGCCGGAGTAAAAATGCATCGGCTGGCCGGCGTAAAAGTACATCACGGCTGAGGGCAGGAAGGCCCCCCGCGGGGGGCCTTCCTGCGTCCTCGTTTATTCCTCGGGCGGGCTGTCGGGGATGGTGGCGGCGCGGGCGCCGCGCTGGCGGCGCTTGCTCTGCTTGAGCCGGTAGCTGTCGCCGTTCATCTCCAGGATGTGGAC